>JAJPXZ010000185.1 GCA_021205245.1 Planctomycetaceae bacterium | reverse complement strand
CCCCAAGACCGCCTCCGCCAGTGCCCATCATATTCTGCAAATCGTGCAAAATGTCCATCAGTGAACTCCCTTGAATCCCCTCTCGGAGAGACTGTCGGACCTGATGGATGTTGCCCGCCGACATACAGCGGGGCGGAAACGGAAAAGGGCGGACGCGGCCCCCAAGCCGCTTCCGCCCCACTTCGTAAGTACCCTTTGGTCTTGACGTGTACCGCTCAGGAATTGGCCGCACGCCGCGACGGCATAAATACCGCCACGTCATCGCGGGCAAACTCGCCCGCCTGAACCCTGGCCAACCTGTCTCTGGCGCACCGCGAACAAAACACCTCGGCAATTTCGCCCTGTAACTCCCCCGGCCAGGGCAAACGGAACATGCCGTCCACGCGTATACGCTTGCACTCGGAACATTGCACTATCATTATCGTATCCCCCGTTGTCAGTCATGGAACCGTTTGGGCCATTAGGTCGCGTTCGAGAAGCCCAGTACAATCCACTTGCGCTCCGGCGGGTGTGTCCTTTCACAAAAAATAACGCCGCCCTTCCCTTTACTAACGGCAACTTTTGCCGCTTTTCTCCGCCTAAAATACTGGGCCGGTGGCGGGTCAATTTTCACCGTGTTTCATCCAGATATATAACATCAGCAATTCCAGCACAATGCAAATAGTCAAGATGTTTTTTATTTTTTTGGCAGAGGTTTTGCATCCACTTGCATCGGGAGGATTTTCATGGAACTGGGGGAGTAGTATCCAATGATTTACGGAATGTATCTGTCCACCATGGGCGCGCTGGTCCAGTCGCAGCGCCACGCCACCATTTCCAACAACCTGGCCAACACCAATACCAACGGCTATAAGCCCGACTGGTCCATATTCAAGGAAGTGCCTGTTGAAAACGCCTTCCACCCCGAACGCATGTATGAATGGGACAAGATCCTCATGAATACCGGCGGCGGCGTGTGGAACGACACAACCCACACCAACCTCAAGGCTGGTCCGCTCGAATTCACCGGCAACACCTTCGACGTGGCCCTGCAGGACGAACCGAATTCCAATATGTTTTCGTTTTTCATGGTTCGTCCTGAAGCGGGAGGCGAGACCTTCTTCACCCGTGACGGCCACTTTGTGCCCGACTCGGCCGGTATTCTCCGTACCATGGCGGGCGACCTTGTCCTCAGCCCCACGGGCGAACCTATCAACGTCGTCGCGCCTCGGAACAGCGCCATCACCGTGCGGGAAGACGGGGCCATCTACGCCAATAACGAGGACGGCAACATCCTGCTCGGGCAAATCGGCGTCATGCGCACCGCCGACTACGACCTCATGGTCAAGACGGGCGAAAACCGCTTTATCGCCGACGGCGCGCAGATGGAGAACTTCCAGGCCTATGTGCAGGGCGGCTATCTTGAAAAATCCGCCACCCACGCCATTGAGGAAATGACCAGCATGATCGAGGCGAGCCGCATCTACGAAACAAACATGCGCTTCCTCACTATTCAGGACGAGCAGCTCGGCAACGCCGTCCGCCGCATTGCACAGCGCACCTCCTAGGGTCTCCCCGGGAAGGCGATTTGATACCGATATTTTCTAGCGACAAGGAGACCCACCCATGATGATTCGTTCGCTCTGGAGCGGCGCCACCGGCATGAAGGCGATGCAATTCTATATCGACAGCATTTCCCACGATCTCGCCAACGTCAACACGAACGGCTATAAGAAAAAGATCGTCAATTTCCAGGACCTCCTCTACCAGACGAGCCGCGCCAGCGGCCTGCAGGGCGGCACCGACGGCACGGTCAACCTGCCGGTCGGCGTGCAGGTGGGTTTGGGCGTCAAGGTCGGCGGCACCACTCCGGTCATGACGGTCGGGCCGGTGGTGGAAACAGGCAACTGGTTCGATATGTTTATTGAAGAGCCGCAGGCGAACCACGTGACCAACTTTTTCCGCGTCGATATCGGGAACGGCAACTTTGCCTATACCCGGGACGGCAATTTCCGCGTCGACAATAACGGCCAGATTATGACGATCGACGGCTTTTATCTTTCGCCCAGCCCCGGCAATCTGTCTGAGGAAGCCATCGCGGTCAATATTAGCGAAACCGGCCGCGTCTTCCAGCAACTTCGCGGCGAGACCGATTTCCAGGAAGTGGGGCAGATTCAGCTGTTCTCGTTTGTTAATCCGGCCGGTCTTGAACCGATCGGCAATAACCGCTGGCTGGAGTCGGAATCATCCGGCGACGCCCAGCAGGGTGAACCTGGCCAAGACCAATTCGGCTTTATCCGGTCCGGTTTTATCGAACAGTCGAACGTGGACGCGATTTCGGAAATGGTCAATATGATCGCCGCCCAGCGCGCCTATGAGTTTAATTCGCGCTCCATCACCACCTCTGACGAAATGCTCCAGACGGTGAATGGGCTGAAGCGGTAATTTTTCGCTGAGACATATGCTTTCCATGCCAACGGCCCCGGATTATTCCGGGGCCGTTGCGTATGCGGGAATATTTTTCGCATTCCTCACGTTTTTTCTGAAAGGTCCGGGACGTTTTGGGAAATTATCGGCCATAACCAGATCCGATAACAGGAGAACGCCCATGTGGAGTAAACCCGGCCGTATCCGCCGTCTCGCCATCGCCGTCGTGGCGATCCCGTTCGCGCTCACCCTGGCCTTGACCTTGACCTTCTATATCGCCGACGCGCTATACCGCTTTCCCTCCGAACCGGTCGCCGCCGTCCTGCATGACGCGCGCACGGCCGCCGCCGGTACAACGCCGCGCATGGACCAGGACGGCCGCTGGCGGTCGCCGGTCTCGCTGGAGGCAGTCTCCCCCACCCTTGTGGATGCCACCATCGCCGTGGAAGACAAGCGCTTCCGCAGCCATGCCGGCGTCGATGTCGTCGCTCTCGCCCGCGCCGCCCTGCATACGCTGATCGGGCGCAACGGCGGCGGCAGCACCATCACCATGCAGACGGTGCGGCTGCTGTGGCCGCGTGACCCAGGCCTGTCGTCCAAACTGTCCGAGGCGTTCCGCGCGCTGCAGATGGAGAGGGAACTCTCGAAAGACGACATCCTCGAACTCTACTTTAACCTCGCTCCCTATGGCTCGAACATCATCGGGGCCGAAGCCGCTGCCCACCGCTATTTCCACAAAAGCGTAGCCGAACTGGAACTGGGCGAAGCCGCGCTTCTGGCCGGTCTGCCCCGCGCGCCCGGAAGCTACGACCCCCGGCTCCATCCCCACGCCGCCCGCCAGCGCCGCTGGCAGGTGCTGGACCGGATGTTGAACGACGGCGCTATCAGCCTGCCGCAGGCGACCCGCGCCGGCAGACAGGCGGTCAAACTTCAAGGCGTCCCGTCGGCGGGTACCATGAGCCGCTATTCCCGCCTTGCCGCCTCCGGCTACGGCCCGATTCCCGCCACCGCTCTCGACACCGCCATGCCACGCGTCTTCCACCTCGGGAATGTCCACACCATCCCCGCCGGAAGCGCCGTTCCCGCCACGCAGTGGCGACGCATCAGATAGGTCGCTTGACCAAACCACCATTACCTCCGGGACGCGACAAATTTGTCGCGTCCCATACAATTTTGTAACATCGCAAACCCATCTGAAGGCAAACCTTACGACGAGCCAAATGGAAAAAGGAATTTTTTCCCCAACAACGGCAATGAGTTGGATAAATTCCGCATTTATTTGTGCGGTTCTGGCGAAAACTTTGCATAATGACACCGCCGTTGGAAGCCCATAGCTTCCGCACTTTTTTTTCGGCTTTTCGCACGGAGAAACACGATGTCCAGTGAAGACCACACACCGTCAAACCTTGTCTCCACCTTTGCCACCGACGTCTTCAATGCCGACGCCCGCAAGCGCTATCTCTCGTCGCAGGTTTTCGCCGACCTGGAAGAGACGATCCAACACGGCAAAACGATTACCGCGGACATGGCGGCGGCTATCGCCCACGGCATGAAGATGTGGGCCATGGACAAGGGCGCAACCCACTTTACCCACTGGTTCCAGCCCCTTACCGGTGCGACCGCCGAAAAGCACGACTCGTTCCTGACCCCCGATTTCAAGGGCGGCATCCTGGCGCAGTTCTCCGGCAAGGAACTTATCCAGGGCGAGCCGGATGCGTCGTCGTTCCCGTCCGGAGGCCTCCGGGCGACCTTCGAAGCCCGTGGCTATACCGCCTGGGACCCGACTTCGCCCGCCTTCGTCGTCAACCCCGACACCGACCGCGCCGTCCTGTGCATCCCCTGCGTGTTCATGGGCTACCACGGCGAGGCGCTGGACGAAAAGACGCCGCTCCTCCGTTCGCAGGCCGCGTTAACCAAGCAGCTTGAGCGTGTGGGCAAGCTCTTCGAAGTGAAGGGCGACGGCCGCCCCTACGCCACGCTCGGCCCCGAGCAGGAATATTTCCTCATCGACACCCGCTTTTATATCCAGCGGCCCGACATCGTCATGTGCGGCCGGAGCCTGTTCGGCAACCGCCCGGCCCGCCACCAGCAGATGGAAGACCATTACTTCGGCAGGATCAAGCCGCGCATCCTCGCCTTTATGGCCGATGTCGACCGTCGCCTGTGGCGTCTGGGCGTCCCCGCCAAGACCCGCCACAACGAAGTGAGCCCGGCCCAGTTCGAACTCGCGCCCGTGTTCGAAGAGCAGAACCTGTCGGTCGACCACAACATGCTTATCATGCACACGCTGCAGGATACGGCGGCCGAGCACGGCTTCGCCTGCCTGCTGCACGAAAAGCCCTTCGCCGGCGTCAACGGTTCGGGCAAGCACAACAACTGGTCCATCGTCGGCAACGACGGCAAGAACTGGTTCACCCCCGGCCAGACGCCGCATGACAACGCCAAGTTCCTCTTCGTGCTCACCGGCGTCATCAAGGCGGTCGACACCTATGCGCCGCTTATCCGCGCCTCTGTCGCCACCGCCGGCAATGACCATCGCCTGGGCGCGAACGAAGCGCCGCCCGCCATCATGTCTGTCTATCTCGGCGAACAGCTCGACGCCATCATCAACCAGATCGACACCGGCTGCTCGCTTCGCTCAATGACCGGCAATGCCGCCTGCGACGACGTTATCGAGATCGGCGTCGATGCTCTGCCGAAGATTCCCCGCGACGTCTCCGACCGAAACCGGACCTCGCCCTTCGCCTTCACCGGCAACAAGTTCGAGTTCCGCGCCGTCGGTTCGTCGCAGTCCTGCGCCGGCCCCAACACCATCCTCAACCTGGTGATGGCCGCCGCCCTGGACGAAATGGTGACCGAGATGGAACGCCGCCTCGCCGACACGCCGCCCCAGAAGGACGACACCGGCCATTCGCGCGAGTTCCACGACGCGCTCAAGGCTGTCCTCCGGGAAGAAATTCGTCAGCACAAGCGGGTCGTATTCTCAGGCGACGGTTACTCGGCCGAGTGGCAGGAAGAAGCGGCCAGGCGCGGTTTGCCGAACCTCCGCACCACCCCGGAAGCGTTGCCGGCGTTGATCAGTCCCGAAACGGTGAAGCTCTTCTCGCACTACGGCGTCCTGTCGGAACGCGAAGTGTATTCCCGTCACGAAGTCTACACCCACGCCTACTCGACCACGGTGGCGATGGAAGGCGGCTGCGCCCTCGACCTCGCCCGCACCTTTGTTCTGCCGGCCGCCCTCAAGTTCGAATCAATGTTGGCCGAGGTGGTCGAAGCGGCGAAAAAGATGGGCCGCGACGCCGGGCCGCGCCTCAAGGCGTACAACCAGGTCGCCGACTTGGTCGAACGGCTCTACGGCGCCATGGACACCCTGGAAACCAGCCTGAACGAGCGTCCGAACGAAATCGTCGCCAATATGGCAGTGCTCCGGGCCATTATTGACAAACTGGAAATGCTCGCGCCCGACCACGACTGGCCGTTCCCCTGCTATGGCGAGCTGTTCTTCAGTTCGACCCATATCAAGTAACCAAGTAACCCGACAAAAAAACCAACGCCGCCGCCGGACCCCGACCACACGGGGTCCGGAAGCGGGACTCATGTCACAACCACAAGGAAACGATATGCTCCCCGAAGCGCCCCGACAGTATGGACTCTATGACAGCCAGTTCGAACACGATGCCTGCGGCGTCGGCTTTGTCGCACGCCTGGACGGCGACAGCCGCCATGCCGTGGTGACGGACGCCCTCACCGCCCTGAAAAACCTTGCCCACCGGGGCGCGGCCGGGGCCGACGCCGATTCCGGCGACGGGGCCGGCATCCTCATGCGAATTCCCGACCAGTTGCTCCGCGAGGACTCCGGCATCGACCTGCCGTCGCCGGAGGGGTACGCCCTCGGCATGGCCTTCCTGCCGCAGGCCGAAGCCGCTGCCGCCGCCACCCGGCGCGAGGTCGAGGAGGCGGTCGCCATTGCCGGATGGAAGTTCCTGGGCTGGCGCGAAGTGCCGGTCCGCCCGGAATTCCTCGGGCAGATCGCCCGCGACAGCATGCCGTCGATATGGCAATTCTTCGCCCTGCCGCCGCACGGCGAGGCCGACGGCGAGACGCGGGAGCGCATGGCCTATGTGCTCCGCAAGCGCATCGAACACGCTCTCGGCCGCGAGCCGCAGGGCGAAAACGCTTTCTACATCGCCAGCCTGTCGTTCCGCACCGTCGTCTACAAGGGCATGATGAACGCCGATCAGGTCGAACGCGTCTATCCCGACCTCGCCGACGAACGGACGATGTCGCCGTTCGCCATCGTCCACCAGCGGTACAGCACCAACACCTTCCCGGCCTGGCACCTGGCCCACCCGTTCCGCACCCTCGCCCACAACGGCGAGATCAACACCATTCGCGGCAACCGCAACCACATGAAGGCGCGCGAGCCCGGTATTACGCCCGGCCCCTACGGCGACGAACTCGCCAATGTTTTTCCCGTCCTCGAGGAACGCGCCTCCGACTCGGCCAGTCTCGACAATGCGCTCGAATTCCTGAAGAACGGCGGCCGCACCGTCCACCACGCCATGGCCATGCTCATGCCCCAGGCATGGGGCCAAAAGTACCCGATGGGCCCGGATATGCGCGGCTTTTTTGAATTCCACGCCGGCCTGATGGAACCATGGGACGGCCCTGCCGCTGTGGTCTACACAGACGGCATCCGCGTCGGCGCGTGCCTGGACCGGAACGGCCTCCGGCCCGCGCGCTACACCGTCACCACAGACAATGTCGTCATCTTCGCGTCGGAAGCGGGCGTGCTCCGCGTCCCCGACGCCCAGGCCGCGACCAAGGGCGCGCTCCGCCCCGGCCAGATGCTCCTGGCGGATCCGGAGGAAGGGCGCCTCGTCACCGACTATGAACTCAAGATGCGCCTGGCCCGCCGCCAGCCCTACCGGCGCTGGGTCGAGGAAAACCGCATAGACATACACGGCTTTTTTTCCGACCTCGGCGAAGTCATCGCCGACCGCGAGCACCTCTCGTTCCGGCAACGCCTCTTCGGCTATACCCGCGACGACGCTGAAATCATCCTTGAACACATGGCGTCGAAGGGGATGGAACCGACCGGTTCGATGGGCGCGGACGTGCCGCTGGCGGTCTTCTCCGACCAGCCGCAGTCGCTGTTCTCCTATTTCCGCCAACAGTTCGCCCAGATCACCAACCCGCCCATCGACCCCATCCGCGAAGAGCTGGTGATGTCCCTGATGACCTTCATGGGCAACAGCCCGGACATCCTGGTGGAAAAGCCGTCGCAGGCGCGCCTGGTCAAGCTGAAGCACCCGGTCCTGTCGAACGACGACCTTGCCCGCATCCGCGACCTAGGCATCGACGATTTCCAGTCCGTCACCCTGCCCACCCTGTTCGACCGCCCGCCCGCCGGGTGCGCGCCGGGTGCGAGGCTCAGGATGGCACTGGACAAGCTGGAGGACGCGGCCGAATCCGCCGTCCGGTCCGGCGTGCGTCTTGTCATCCTTTCCGACCGCGATGCCGACGCCTTGCACCCGCCCATCCCCTCGCTTCTCGCCGCCGCGGCGGTCAACCGCCGCCTGTCGGAAAAGGGTCTGCGAGTTGGAACGGGGCTTATTTGCGAGACGGGCGAGATGCGCGAAGTTACTCATCTTGCCCTACTGCTGGGTCTGGGCGTCTCGGCCGTCAACCCGTGGCTCGCGTTCGAAAGCGTCTCGTCGCTGGCTGCCAACCGCGACCTGTCCGCTCCCATCCCTTCGGCTGCGGCGGCGGAAAACTACGTTCACGCCCTGACCAAGGGTTTAATGAAGATCATGTCCAAGATGGGCATCTCGACGCTGCGGAGCTACCGGGGCGCGCAGGTGTTCGAGGCTGTCGGCCTTGGCCGTGAAGTCATGGACCGCTATTTCCCCGGCATCGCCAGCAAGGTCGGTGGCATCGGCCTGGCCGAAATCGAACGCGAGGCTTTGGCACGACTGCGGCTCGCCGAAGCGGGCGGCCCGGTGGACGAACCGGACGACACCCTGCCGACGCCCCTCCCGGTCGGCGGCATTTACCGCTTCCGCAAGAACGGCGAACGTCACCTGTGGACGCCGGAGACGATCACCCTCTTGCAAAAGGCGGTCCGCGAAGACGACGTCGAGTCGTACCGAAAGTATGCGTCGACCATCAACAACCAGGCGACCGCCCTGTCGACGCTCCGAGGCATGCTCGAATTTGTCCCCGCCGCCAAGCCGGTGCCGCTGGACGAGGTCGAACCGGTCGAGGAAATCATGAAGCGCTTCGCCACCGGCGCGATGTCCTTCGGCTCGCTGTCGGCCGAAGCGCACGAGACGATGGCCATCGCCATGAACCGTATCGGCTCGAAGTCCAACTCGGGCGAAGGCGGCGAAGACCCGGCCCGGTATCGTCTGCTTCCGAACGGCGACAACCGTTCTTCCGCCATCAAGCAGGTGGCAAGCGGGCGCTTCGGCGTGTCGATTGAATATCTGAATAACGCCAAGGAAATCCAGATCAAGATTGCCCAGGGCGCGAAGCCGGGCGAAGGCGGACAACTACCCGGCCACAAGGTGAACGCCGAGATCGCCCGGGTCAGGAACTCCACCCCCGGCGTGACCCTGATTTCGCCGCCGCCGCACCACGACATCTACTCGATTGAAGACATCGCGCAACTTATCCACGACCTGAAGCAGGCCAACGACCAGGCGCGCATTTCGGTCAAGCTGGTGTCGGAGGCGGGCGTCGGCACCATCGCCGCCGGCGTCGCCAAGGCGCAGGCCGGGATGATTCTCATCGCCGGACACGACGGCGGCACCGGGGCAAGCCCGTTGTCGTCCATTAAGAGCGCCGGGTCGCCGTGGGAAATCGGTCTCGCCGAAACGCAGCAGACCCTCATCCTTAACAACCTGCGCGGTCGGGTGCGAATCCAGGCCGACGGCCAGATGAAGACCGGCCGCGACGTCGCCGTCGCCGCGCTCCTGGGCGCGGACGAATTCGGCTTCGCCACCGCGCCCCTGGTGTCGATGGGCTGCGTGATGATGCGGAAGTGTCACACCAACGGCTGCCCGGTCGGCGTCGCCACCCAGGATCCGGAGCTGCGCCGCCGCTTCGCCGGCAAGCCCGAGCACGTCATCAACCTGTTCCGCTTCATCGCCGGGGAGCTGCGGGAAATCATGGCCGTCCTCGGCTTCCGCCGCCTGGACGACATGATTGGCCGCTCCGACCTGCTGCGCGTCAACGGCGATATCGATAACTGGAAGGCCGACGGCATCGACTTCGACGCCATCCTCGCTCCCATGCCTGCGGACCGCGAGCGCCGCGCCGCCGGACCCGACTGCGGTTCTCCCGCCGCCGTCGACGGCATCGACGACAAGGTGATGGACCGGGTCATGCCGATTATCGAAAAGGGCGTGGGTTCAATCACCGTCTCCGAACCGGTGCAGAACACCGACCGCACCATCGGGGCAAAGCTGTCGTCCCGCATCGCCAGGGTCTATGGCGCGAAGGGTCTCGCCGACGGGGCAATCGTTCTCAACCTGAAGGGGTCGGCCGGTCAGTCGTTCGGCGCCTTCCTGGCTCCGGGCATTACCCTGTCGCTCGAAGGTGAAGCCAACGACTATGTCGGCAAGGGGCTGTCGGGTGGGCGCATTGTCGTCCGTACGGCCGAGGACGCGGGTTATAAGGCGGCGGAAAGCGTCGTCGTCGGCAACGTGTCGTTGTACGGTGCGACGGCCGGCGAGATGTATGTGAACGGCCGCGCCGGCGAACGCTTCGCCGTCCGCAACTCGGGCGCGACGGCGGTGGCAGAAGGGGTCGGCGACCACGGCTGCGAATACATGACCGGCGGCCGGGTGGTTGTCGCCGGGCCGACCGGGGTCAACTTCGCGGCCGGGATGTCCGGGGGTATCGCCTACGTCTACGACGAGGACGGCATGTTCGACACCCGCTGCAACCTGGAGATGGTCGACCTCGACCTCCTCTCCCGTCGCGACCAGGAAGAACTGAAGCATATGCTCGAAGCGCATCTCAAATATACCGGCAGCGCCAAGGTCGGGGCGATGCTCGACAATTGGGAAGGAGCCAGGGGCCGCTTCGTCAAGGTGTTCCCGATGGAATACCGGCGCGCCCTCGGTGAAATGCTGCGCGCGGACGCTCAGACGCCGCGCCGCGAAAAGGAATTGGTATAAGCGCCAAAAGCCATTGGCCAGGAAAGGAGAAGACGATGCAGAAACGCCAGAAACCGCAAGGCAGATTCGTCCCGTTCTCAAGACTTCTTTGACAGCCGCAAAGTTCCGAATCGGCGACGTTTTGAAAGGTGACTAGCCATGCAGTTCTCGTCAGTAGACACCATTTGGGTTCTGTTAGCCGCAATACTCGTCTTTTTCATGCAAGCCGGATTCACCATGGTGGAAATCGGCTTTACCCGTAGCAAGAACACCGGCAACCTGGTGATGAAGAATATTCTCGACTTTTCCCTGGGCTCCCTTGCCTTCTGGGCAGTCGGCTTCAGCCTCATGCACGGTGTGGGCGGCAATTCCTGGATCGGCGGGCTCGACCTGTTCATCCAGGGCGATTACTCGGTCGAGGGGTCGTTCCCGAGCCAGGCCTTCATCATTTTCCAGACCGTCTTCTGCGCCACCGCCGCCACCATCATCTCCGGCGCGATGGCCGAGCGGACCAAGTTCTCCGCCTATATTTTCTACAGCATTTGCATGAGCATGATCGTCTATCCCGTCTCCGGCCACTGGATCTGGGGCGGCGGCTGGCTGGCCGAGCGCGGCTTCCACGACTTCGCCGGTTCCACCGCCGTGCACATGGTCGGCGGCGTCGCCGCCCTCGTCGGCGCGTGGATGCTTGGCCCGCGTATCGGCAAGTACGACCGTAACGGCAAGGCGAACGCCATTCCCGGGCAAAGCCTGGCCATGGGTTCCCTCGGCGTGTTTATCCTCTGGTTCGCGTGGTTCGGCTTCAACGGCGGCTCGACGACCGCTGCCACCTCGAGCGAGAGCCTGGTGTCGATGTCGTCCGTCATCTTCAACACCAACCTCTCCGCCTCCGCCGGCGCGGCCGTGTGCATGATTCTCACCTGGATAAAGTACGGCAAGCCCGACGTGTCCATGACCCTGAACGGCGCGCTGGCCGGTCTTGTCGGCATCACCGCCGGCTGCGACCAGGTCTCGCCGGTCGGCGCCGCCCTTATCGGCGCGTTTTCGGGCATCGCCCTTGTCTACGTCATCGAGTTCGTCGACAAGGTGCTGAAGATTGACGACCCGCTTGGCGCGTTCGCGGTTCACGGCTTCTGCGGTGCGCTCGGTACCATCCTGACCGGCTGTTTTTCGATTGTCCCCGACAGCCTCGGCCTCTTCTACGGCGGCGGCACCACCTACCTGGGTATTCAGGTTATGGGCGTGGTCGCTGTTGCGGTGTGGGTGGCGGTCAGCATGGGCGTCGTCTATTTCGTCGCGGAAAAGCTCATCGGACTGCGCGTGTCGGCCGCCGAGGAAATCGCCGGTCTCGACATGGAAGAGCACGGCATCCCCGTCACCTACCCGGGCCTCTCCACCTCCGGCAGGCTGACTTCGGTCCTTTACAAGAACTCCGACGCGGCCGAAGCCGGCAAGGCCGCAGCCGCGACCACCGAAGCCCTGTTCAAGGACGGCGACATCAGCGTCGACACTCCCGGACCACGCGACACCAAGCAGAACCGCAAGATGACCATGGTCTCGGTCATCACCCGCCCGGAAAAGTTCGGCGAACTGAAGGGCGCGATGCATGCCATCGGCATCACCGGCATGACGGTTTCGAAGGTAATGGGCTGCGGCGTGCAGCAAGGCATTTCCGAATATTATCGCGGCGTGGAAATCGCCTCCAACATGTTGCCGAAGATCCGCGTCGACATCGTCGTGTCCAAGGTCCCGGTACGGCTGGTCATCGAAACGGCCAAGCAGGTTCTCGGCACCGGCCATATCGGCGACGGCAAGCTGTTCACCTGGAACATTGAAAACGCCATCAAGGTCCGCACCGGCGAAGAGGGCTTCGACGCCCTGCAGTACAGCGGGTAATCGTTACTGGAAATAGTGTCGTACGGTTTGCCCCGCGTCGCACCGCCGGCGCGGGGCCGGCCTTAAAAACCCCACGCACAAGGAACCACTATGAAGAAATACCGTCCCGTCTCCGAGCGCCTAGGCGATTACAACCCGGTCGAGCTGCGCCTCAATCCCGAGGAGCTCGCCTTGTCCCTGAAGGCGTGTCAGGACTGCGGCATACCGTTCTGCCATGCTTCCGGCTGCCCGCTCGGAAACGCCATACCGGAAATCAACGCCCAGGCCCTGGCCGGCCGGTGGAAAACCGCCCTCGCCACCCTCCTGGACACAAGCCCATTTCCCGAGTTCACCGCCCGCGTCTGCCCCGCCCTGTGCGAAGGCTCGTGCGTGCAGGGCCTGCACGCCGACGCCGTCCCCTGCCGCCAGGTGGAGAAAGAGGTGATCGAACGCGGCTTTGCCTCCGGACTCGTCCAGCCGCGCCAACCCGCCACCCGCCTCGGCCTCAAGGCCGCCGTTATCGGTTCCGGCCCCTCGGGCCTTGCCGCCGCGTGGAAGCTGAACCAGTCCGGCTACGACGTCACCGTCTACGAACGGGACGCCGAACCGGGCGGTTTCCTTCGCTACGGCATCCCCGACTTCAAGCTGGAGAAAGAGGTCGTCGCCCGCCGCGTGCAGATGCTGGAAGCGGAAGGCATCGCCTTCGAATGCGGCGTCGAGGTCGGCCGGGATTTTTCCGGACGGCTTCTCCTTAAGCGCCACGATTTTATCGTCATCGCCACCGGCTCGCGCCGGAACCGCGACCTCGCCATACCCGGCCGCGAACTGCAGGGTGTGAATTTCGCCGTCGACTTCCTTTCCGCCGTCAATCGTTCCGTCTCGGGTGAGAGCCACCTGCCCCGGCAGTATAACGCCGGCGGGCAACGGGTCGTGGTCATCGGCGGCGGCGATACCGGCTCCGATTGCATCGGTTCATCCTGGCGTCAGGGCGCGAAGTCGGTGACGCAACTGGAAATCCTCCCCGAACCGCCGCGCGGACGCGCCCCGTCCAACCCCTGGCCCGAATGGCCGCGCATCCGCCGCGATTCGTCCAGCCACGAAGAGGGCGGCGACCGTCGCTGGAGCGTGTCGACGGTGGAATTTCTCCCGAGTGAAGCCGATCCGCGACGCCTGGGCGCGCTCCGTTGCGTGAAGGTGGAATGGGTCAAAGCCGAGGGAAAACCGGGCCTTGTGCCACAAACAGTACCACAGAGCGAATTTATCCTGCCCGCCGACATGGCGCTCCTTGCCATGGGATTTACCGGTCCGGAGGAAAACTCCCTTTTCAAGGAACTGCAAATCGGGCAAAATAGGGGGACCCTTTTGGAACGGGATAGTGACGGCAGGGCCGCGCCCGGCGTCTATGTGGTTGGCGACGCCGCCACAGGGCCAAGCTTGGTGGTCCGGGCATTGGCGGACGGGTTGGCCGTCGCCGACGCCGTTCTTGCGGACAGCCCCATCCGGCCCCGGGCCAAGGAGGGCTGCCCCCTATAGAAGTACATTACACTGTCAATGGAGGAGATGCCCCCACGATGGAGCCATACCCAAGCGGCACGCAAGAAGACGAAGACGATAAACCACGCGAGGAATGCGGCGTCTTCGGCGTCTTTGGTTGTCCCAACGCCTCGCAGATCATTTATGACGGCCTCTTCGCCCAGCAGCACCGGGGCCAGGAAGCGGCGGGAATAGCCACCTCGAACAACGGCAAGATTCGCTGCACCAAAGGGCTCGGCCTGCTCGTCCACGCGGTCAGTTCCGAACGGGCGGCCGCCCTGCACGGCGATATGGGCATCGGCCATGTCCGTTACTCAACCACCGGCGGCGGCACCCGGTCGCAAAACGTCCAGCCCCTTATCGGCGACTGCGTCGACGGCCGTTGGGCCGTCGCCCACAACGGCAATATAGTGAACGCCCACGAGCTCCGCTCCATTTATAAGGAGCGGGGCGCGTTGTTCCAAACCGGTACCGATTCGGAGATGCTCCTGCATCTCCTCGCGGACCCGACCTACCGCAACGACTCGCGCCGCGTCGCCAAGGCCTGCGAAGCGCTGAAGGGGGCGTACTCCTTCCTCATCATGTCCGGCGATCGCCTCTATGCCGTGCGCGACCCGCACGGCTTTAAGCCGCTCGTCATGGGCCGGCTCGGCAAGGGCTGGGTGTTCGCGTCCGAAACCTGCGCCCTCACCCAGGTGGGCGCGACCTACGAACGGGAAATCGAACCAGGCGAACTGGTCTCCGTCGACGCCGGCGGCATGTCGTCGACCCGCCTGAACCGCGAAGGCGCTGGGTTGTCGCACTGTGTTTTCGAGATTGTCTATTTCGCCCGCCCCGACAGCCGCGTTTTTGGCCATAACGTCCACGAGGCGCGGGTCCAATACGGCGCGACCCTGGCGGACGAGCACCCGGTCGACGCCGACATCGTCGTCGCCGTCCCAGACAGCGGCAACTCGGCCGCCCTCGGCTATGCGCGCCGCTCGAGCATTCCCTACGAAATGGGCTTTATCCGCAACCACTATGTCGGCCGCACCTTTATCATGCCGGGCCAGGACGAACGCGCCTCCCAGGTCGACAAAAAGCTGGCCGCCATGCCGGAGACGGTGCGGGGCAAGCGGGTGGTGGTGGTCGACGACTCCATCGTCCGAGGCACCACCATGCGCCGCCGCGTCAAGGCGCTCCGGGCAGCGGGCGCGAAAGAGGTGCACCTGCGCATCGCCTGCCCGCCGGTCATGCATCCCTGCTACTACGGCATCGATTTCCCGACCAAGAAGGAGCTGCTTGCCTCCGACATGTCTATCGAGGAAATTCGCCAATTCATGGACGCCGACAGCCTCGGCTACCTTTCCACCGAAGGATTGCTCGGGCCGTTCCAAAACAAGCGATCCTACTGCATCGCCTGCTTCAGCGGCTCGTACCCGATGGAAAAGGGCGAAGAGCAGAAGGAGATCCTCGAGGCGGTTGAAGTGGAGGCCGATGACGAGGTCATCTAAAGCATTCTAACTACGCCGAAATCATGCAACCGAATCCACCACCCGAAACGGCTCAACGAGCCGTTTTTGGTGTGGCGAAGGGGAGCTTATGCCCAAACGCGAAGACATCAAAAAGATAATGCTTATCGGATCCGGCCCCATTGTCATCGGCCAGGCCTGCGAGTTCGACTATTCCGGCGCGCAGGCGTGCAAGGCGCTGCGCGAGGAAGGGTACGAAATCGTCCTGGTCAATTCGAACCCGGCCACCATCATGACCGATCCCGAACTGGCCGACCGCACCTACATCGAACCCCTCACCCCCGACTTCGCCGCCGAAGTCATCCGCCGTGAGCGGCCGGACGCGCTCCTGCCCACCATGGGCGGCCAGACCGCCCTGAACATCGCCATGGACCTTCATAACAGCCTTATCCTCTCCGACTACGGGGTGGAGATGATCGGGGCCAGCCCCGAAGCCATCGCCAAGTCCGAAGATCGCGGCTTGTTCAAGAAAGCAATGGACAACATCGGCCTGTCCTGCGCCCGTTCCGGCTCGGCGACGACAGTGCAGGAAGCGATCACCATCCGCAACCGCCTTGGCTCGTGGCCGGTCGTGATCCGGCCCGGCTTTACCCTGGGCGGCTCCGGCGGCGGCATCGCCAAGAACGACGAGGAATTCAGCCGCATGGCGGCCGCCGGCCTCGCCGCCAGCCCGACGTCGGAAATTCTTATCGAAGAGTCGCTGCTCGGCTGGAAGGAATACGAGTTCGAAGTCATGCGCGATCGGAACTCGAACGCGGTCATCGTCTGTTCAATCGAAAACCTCGATCCCATGGGTGTCCACACCGGCGACTCCATCACCGTCGCCCCGGCAATGACCTTGACGGACCGCGAGTATCAGGTGCTCCGCGACGCCTCGCTCGCCGTCATGAACGAGATCGGCGTCGACACTGGCGGCTCGAACGTGCAGTTCGCCGTCAATCCCCGAGACGGCCGCATGGTCGTCATCGAGATGAACCCGCGCGTATCGCGGTCGTCGGCACTGGCATCGAAGGCCACCGGCTTCCCCATCGCCCGCATCGCCGCCAAGCTGGCGGTCGGCTATGCGCTCGACGAATTGCAGAACGACATTACCAAAGCGACCAGCGCCTGCTTCGAACCGGCGCTCGACTACGTGGTCGTCAAGGCTCCCCGCTTCAATTTCGAAAAGTTCCCCGGCACGCCGAATACCTTGGGGACGCAGATGAAGTCGGTCGGCGAAACGATGGCAATCGGCCGCACCTTTAAGGAAGCGCTGCAGAAAGCCCTCCGAGGCCTCGAGACCGGACGAGCCGGGCTTGGCTCCGACGGCAAGGACGACTTCGCCGACCTCACGCCGGACGCATTCCGTCGCGGTCTCGCCACCCCGTCGGACAAGCGCATCTACGCTGTCCACGAGGCGTTCGCCATGGGCATGAGCGTCGAAGAAGTCCACGCCATCACCAGCATCGACCCGTGGTTCCTGGCTGAAATAGAGGAACTGGCTGTTTTTGCCAAGCACCTGCGTGACGAGGTCAAGAGCCTGGGAACGTTGCGTCGCGACGCGCGGCTTTTTCACCAGGCCAAGGCATTCGGCTTTTCCGACCGCCAGCTCGCTCACCTTCTCGGCGCGAACGAGAACGCGGTCCGCGATGCGCGGCACGAGCTGGATTTGCGGCCGTCGTTCCAATTGGTCGACACCTGCGCGGCTGAATTCGTCTCGGTGACACCATACTACTACTCCACCTATGGCTCGACCGTCTCGGCCCAACTGGATGCAAATGACGAGCGCCAGTCCATCATGATTATCGGCGGCGGTCCCAACCGCATTGGTCAGGGCATCGAGTTCGATTATTGCTGCTGCCACGCGTCGTACGCGCTCAAGGGTGCCGGCTATCGCACCATCATGGTGAACTCGAACCCGGAGACCGTCTCCACCGATTACGACACCGCCAACACCCTCTATTTCGAGCCGCTCACCCTCGAGGACGTGCTGGAAATCCACCACCGCGAAAACCCGGACGGCGCTATCGTCCAGTTCGGCGGCCAAACGCCTCTCAACCTGGCCCGTTCCCTCGAGGCGAACGGCATGAAGATAATCGGCACCTCGCCCGAAAGCATTGACATGGCCGAGGACCGCAAACTCTTCGGCGACCTCATGGACCGCCTCGGCATCAAGCAGCCGCCCCACGGCATGGCTGCCGATGTCGCTTCGGCCCTCGACGTGGCGGAGGAAATCGGCTACCCCATTCTGGCGCGGCCGTCGTTCGTGCTGGGCGGGCGCAACATGGCCATCATCCACGACCCGGACGAACTCGCATCCTACATGCACGCATTGCCGGACGTGTCGGCTGAAAGCCCGGTGTTGATCGACCACTATCTCGAACAAGCCACCGAGGTCGATGTCGACTGCCTCGCCGACGGCGACGACGTGGTCGTCGGCGGCATGATGGAACACATCGAAATCGCCGGCATCCACTCGGGCGATTCGGCCTGCGCCCTGCCGCCCCCCAACCTGCCGGAGCAAACGCGCGAAGCTATCCGCGAGCAAACCACGGCCATGGCCCGCGCCCTGAATGTGCGCGGCCTGATGAATGTCCAGTTCGCGGTGCAGCGCGGCCAGATCTTCGTCCTCGAAGTTAACCCGCGCGCCAGCCGCACCGTGCCGTTTGTCTCGAAGGCGACCGGCGTGCCGATGGCCAAGCTGGCGTCCTTGTGCATGGCCGGGTTCAAGCTCCGCGACATGGGCTTTGTCGAAGAGCCGAGGCCGCGCCACTATTCCGTCAAGGAGGCGGTGTTCCCGTTCAACCGCTTCCCGCATTCGGCGGTGCAGTTGTCGCCGGAGATGAAATCGACCGGCGAAGTGATGGGCATGGACCGGGTCAACGGCTGCGCCTTCCTGAAGAGCCAGCTCGCCGCCGGGAACCGCATCCCGCAAACCGGCCACATCTTCCTCAGCCTGCGTGACGCCGACAAGGAAGCGTCGTTGCCGCTGGCGCGTCGGTTGATCGATCTTGGCTTCACCATCTTTGCCACCCGTGGCACGTCGACAGCGCTCCGGAACGCCGGCATCCCGTCGCAGGCGATTTTCAAAATCACCCGGGGTCGCCCGAACGTGGTCGACCTTATGAACGAACGCGATGTGGCTTGGATTATCAACACTATCGAAATGGGCGCGGAACCGGTCGCGGACGAAGGGCGGATGCGTTCCATGGCGGTCATGCGCGGCATCCCCATCACCACCACCGTCGACGGCCTGCGGGCCGCAATCGAGGGGCTGGAGATGATGCGCCGCCACCACAACCGCCTGGAAATCTGCAGCCTGCAGGAGTACAACCGCCTTGGCCTTCGGGTGAGCCTGCCCACCCGGCCCGTCGCCGTCCGCTAGCAATTACGCGAAAAAAAGGTTTCTCATGAAAACAGTACACGATTACAACTGGACGGAAGTGCGCGAACAGAAGGCTTTCCTCGCCCTCGAGGACGGCAGCATCTTTCGCGGCTACTCCATCGGCGCGCCTGAAGACCGGGTCGGCGAAGCGGTGTTCAACACCGGCATGACCGGCTACCAGGAAATCCTCTCCGACCCCTCCTACGCCGGGCAGTTCGTCTGCCTCACCGCGCCGGAGATCGGCAATTACGGCGTCAACGCCGAGGACATGGAGTCGCGGGGATTTTTCGCCTCCGGCCTGATTGTCCACCGCGTCTCGCCGCCGTCGAACTGGCGCTCACGAGAAGACGTCTGCGCCGCCCTCGCCAGTCGCGGCACCCCCGCCATAGCAGGCATCGACACCCGCGCCCTCACCACCATTCTCCGCGACAAGGGCGCGATGAAATCGTACCTGTGCGTCAGCGGCAGCGTGTCCGAGTCGGAAGCAGTTGAAAAAGCCCGCGCCTGGGAGGGCCTCACCGGCCAGGACTATGTCTCCCGCGTCACCTGCCCGGAAACGTACCGCTGGGACGCCGACAACCGCCTCACCGTCTCCTTCCCGAATAATGGCGAAATCCTGCCGCCGGCGGACTCCTGGGTCGTCGCCTACGACTTCGGCATCAAGTGGAACATCCTCCGCTCGCTCCGGCGCGCCGGGTTATCGGTGACAGTCGTCCCGGCGACGACAAAAGCCGCCGACGTCCTCGCCATGAAGCCGGACGGGGTATTTCTCTCGAACGGCCCCGCCGACCCGGCGGCGGTCGGCTATGCCGCCGAGGCGATTCGCGGCCTCCTTGGCAAGCTGCCCCTGATGGGCATCTGCCTCGGCCACCAGCTTCTCGGCATCGCCCTTGGCGGCGAGACCTACAAGCTCCCCTTTGGCCACCACGGCTGCAACCATCCGGTCAAGGACGAGGCCCACAATCGCACCCTGATCACGTCGCAAAACCACAACTACGCGCTCCGCGCCGAAACGCTTTCCGACAAGACGGTGGAAATTACCCACCGCAGCCTCAACGACGGTTCGGTCGAAGGACTGCGGTCGCGCGAGTATCCCGCGTTCTCGGTGCAGTTCCACCCAGAAGCCGCACCCGGCCCGCACGACGCCGACCCGCTGTTCGGTGAGTTCCACAAACTGATCCGTGAATCCAAATAACCCGGAGCACCACGTCATATGGCCGAAGCCCCAAACTTTACCGACCCCATCGCCAAGGAACTGAACCTCCGTCCCGCCCAGGTACAGGCCGTTCTGGAGATGCTGGACGGTGACGCCACCATACCCTTCATCGCCCGCTACCGCAAGGAAGCCACCGGTGGACTGGACGAGACGGTCATCGCCGACATCCGCGACAGGAACGCCGCCTTAGTCAAGCTGCACGAACGCCGCGAGGCCATCCTTTCCTCGCTCACCGAGCGTGAACTGTTGACGCCCGAACTACAGCAGGCCATCAACGCAGCCGACACCATGGCGGTCCTCGAGGACATTTACCTCCCGTACAAGCCGAAGCGCCGCACCCGCGCCATGCAGGCGCGCGAACGCGGCCTCGAACCGCTGGCCACGCTGCTTCTCGCGCAAAGCCGCGACACAAATCCGCTAGCCGAAGCCGCCGCCTTTGTCGATACCGAAAAAGGCGTGCCGGACAACGAAGCCGCTCTGGCGGGTGCGCGCGACATCATTGCCGAAATGATGGCCGAGGACGCCGCCACCCGGGGCGAGCTCCGCGACCTGTTCTGGAATCGGGGCACGATGTCCTCGGTGGTCGATGCGGGCAAGGAGACCGAGGGCGCGAAGTTCCGTGATTATTTCAATTGGTCGGAACCGATTGCCAAAGCCCCCAGCCACCGCGTCCTCGCCCTGTTCCGGGGTGAAGAGGAAAAGGTGCTGAAGCTGAGTTTGCGTCCGTCCGAGGAAGAGGCTATGAAGCGCATCCGCCGCCGCTGGCTCAAAGGCGACGGTCCGGCATCACAACAGGTTGACGAAGCCCTGGTCGACGGATATGCCCGTCTCGCCGCGCCGTCACTCGAAAACGAAACGCGCGCCGAAGCCAAGCGTCTCGCCGATGAGGAAGCCATCCGCGTCTTTGCGCAAAACCTCGGCGAGTTATTGCTCTCCCCTCCCCTCGGCCGCAAGATCACCCTCGGTCTCGACCCAGGCTTCCGCACCGGCTGCAAGACAGTTGTCCTTGACAGCCAAGGGAAGCTCCTGTTCGACACGGTTATCTTCCCCACCACCGGCCAGCAGAAGAAGGAAGAGGCCGCCACGACTGTCCGCGCCCTGTGCGAGAAATACTTTATCGAAGCCATCGCCATCGGGAACGGCACCGCCTCCCGTGAGACAGAAGCGTTTGTCCGTGAACTCAATTTGCCGCCCACCGTCGCCGTCGTGGTGGTGAATGAATCCGGCGCATCGGTGTATTCCGCCTCCGACATCGCCCGCGAAGAATTCCCCGATAAGGATGTCACCGTCCGTGGCGCCGTCTCCATCGCCCGCCGGCTGATGGACCCGCTGGCCGAATTGGTGAAGATTGACCCCAAAGCCATCGGCGTCGGCCAATACCAGCACGACGTCGACCAGAAGCTCCTGAAGGGTGCGCTCGACGACATGGTGGTGCATTGCGTCAACGCTGTTGGCGTTGAAGTGAACACTGCCTCCGCGCCGCTGTTGTCCTACGTCTCCGGATTGAACAACACGCTGGCGAAAAATATCGTTAAGCATCGCGACGATAATGGGCCATTTTCTTCACGCACCGACTTGAAGAAGGTCGCCCGTCTCGGCCCCAAGGCGTTCGAACAATGCGCCGGATTCCTGCGTATCTCCGGCGGCAAAAATCCCCTCGACGCCAGTGCCGTGCATCCCGAGCGCTACAAACTGGTGGCGCAGATGGCATCGGACCTTGGGTGCGGCGTCGCCGATCTCATGCGCGACAGCGGCCTCCGGAGCCGCATCAAGGCGGGGGACTACGTCGGCGGCGACGTCGGCCTGCCGACCATCACCGACATTCTGGCCGAACTGGCCAAGCCCGGCCGCGACCCACGCGCCGGGTTCGAGGTGTTTTCCTTTGCCGACGGCGTGCACGAATTGAAGGACGTCCAGCCCGGCATGGAGCTGCCAGGCATCGTCACGAACGTCACCAATTTCGGCGCGTTCATCGATGTCGGCGTCCACCAGGACGGCTTGGCCCACGTCAGCCAGCTCGCCGACGTCTTTGTCAAAAACCCCGCCGACGTGGTCAAGGTTGGCCAAAGGGTCAAGGCGCGCGTGCTCGAGGTGGATCTCGAGCGACGAAGAATCTCGCTCTCACTCAAGTCCCGGCGCTAAGCCGGGGCTTTTTTTATGCCCGCCGCCTCAACTCATTCCGGAAAATTAGGTCGACACCTCCCCTCGGGATCGGTATCAATAAAGGGGTCGCACAAAGGATAAACGGATGGAAATAGCATACGCCCGCTGGGGCGAAGACATCGAAAAGACCGCTCTCGACCAGATGGACAACGCTTGCGCGCTGCCCATTTCCGTCGCGGCCGCGCTCATGCCCGACGCCCACCAGGGCTACGGCCTCCCCATTGGCGGCGTCCTCGCCACCGACAATGCCGTCATCCCCTACGCGGTCGGCATGGATATCGCCTGCCGGATGAAGCTGAGCGTGCTCGACCTCCCGCCCGCGACGCTCACCAGCCAGCCCGACCGGCTCAAGAACGCCCTCGTCCGCGAGACCCACTTCGGCCTCGGGGCCAAGGTAAAAAAACGTCACGCCCACGCGGTCATGGACGAGGACTGGGACGTCTCGCCCGTCACCCGCGCCAACAAGTCGAAGGCGTGGGATCAATTGGGCACGTCCGGCTCGGGCAATCATTTTGTTGAATTCGGCATCCTCACTCTGCAACACCCCACGATGCTATGGAGCGATCCGTCCCGCGCCGGCCGCCATGGCGGCGACCTCGCCGCCGGTACCTATCTGGCCCTGCTCTCGCATTCGGGATCGCGCGGCGTCGGCGGTTCTGTCGCCCAGCACTATTCCAAATTGGCGGCAAAGCTCCGCCCTGATCTGCCTAAGCACTTGTCCACCCTCGCCTGGTTCGATCTCGATTCGCACGAGGGGCAGGAATACTGGGCCGCAATGGAATTACTCGGTCGCTACGCTGCCGCGAACCATCAGATAATCCACCGCCAGATAGCGAAGCACCTTGGGGCCGAAGTCATCGCCGATGTCGAAAACCACCATAACTTCGCCTGGCGCGAAGAGCATGGCGGCCGCGACGTCGTTGTCCATCGGAAAGGCGCGACCCCTGCCGGCGCGGGCGTGCTTGGCGTCATCCCGGGATCGATGGGTACGCCCGGATTCGTCGTGCGGGGTCGGGGCGAGGCAGCGTCACTCCGGTCGGCCTCGCACGGAGCCGGCAGGCGCATGAGCCGTAATGCCGCTCGCGCAACCTTCACCGCCCGGGGCATGAAGGATTTCCTGAACGAACGCGGCGTCACGCTTCTTTCAGCCGGTGTCGACGAATGCCCGATGGCGTACAAGGATATCGAGGCAGTCATGCGCCAGCAGGCGGAGCTGGTCGACATCGTCGCCCGTTTCGATCCAAAGCTGGTGCGGATGGCAGACGGCCGCGAGCGGGGGGAGGATTGATGGCGGGAGCCAAACGCGAAGCCGATCTTTATCCGGCAATCAAGAAATGGCTGGAAAAGGACGGCTATGAAGTCAGGGCCGAAGTGAACGACTGCGACGTTGTCGCCCGCCGTGGCGACGACGTCATCGTCATTGAACTCAAGCGCTCCATCAATCTCGACCTGCTCCTGCAGGTGGTGAAGCGGCAACAGATGCGCGTGGCGGTCTATGCCGCCGTGCCGTCGCCGAAAACCCGCGACAAACGCTGGCGCGAGCTGGAGCGGCTCCTCAAGCGGCTCGAGGTCGGCCTCATACTCGTCTACATGGACTCACCGAAGCCGTACGTCGAGGTGGCGTTCCATCCGGTGAAATCGGAACGGCGCACCCAGGCCGCGCCGACGCGCCGCCTCCTGACCGAGATGGATGGCCGCAGCCTCGACTGCAATCTGGGCGGCTCGGTCGGCCGCCCGCTCATGACTGCCTACCGCGAGACCGCCCTTGCCGTCGCGGCCGGGCTTGAGCGGCTTGGCGTCGCTGCGCCACGGGAAGTGACCGCGCTGGGGATATCCAAAAAAGCGGGCGAAATCCTCCGCGCCAACCATTACGGCTGGTTCGAGCGCCTCGGCGTCGGCAAATACGGCCTGACCCGGGACGGCCACAAGGCGCTGGAGGAGTTCGGAGAACTGGCGGAAATGTGGCGGGAAAAGTTGGACAAGACCAATCGCAGCGCATAAGGAGATGCAACCATGCAACGCGAAGCATTCGCCGACGGACTGTTGGATTTCTGCAACCGGAGCGTCACCTCGTTCCACGCTGCGGCGAACGTCGCATCCCGCCTCGAGGCGGCCGGCTTTAAACAACTACGCGAAGGCGAAGCCTGGCGGCTGGATAAAGGCGGCAAGTATTTCCTTATACGCAACCGCTCCGCCGTCATCGCGTTCGAAATCGGCAAGGGTGACCTCGCCGACGACGGTTTCCGCATCATTGGCGCGCATACCGATTCGCCGTCGTTCAAGGCGAAGCCTGGACCCTGCATCGTCACGCAAGACGGCTATATTAAGCTGAACACCGAATCCTACGGCGGAGCCATCCTCTCCACCTGGCTCGACCGGCCGCTGTCATTGGCGGGCCGGGCGGTGGTCTTGCATGGCGACTGGCTGGAGGAGCGGCTCTTCGATTGCAGCCGCCCCCTCGCCGTCATCCCCAACCTCGCCATTCACCTGAACCGCAGCATCAACGACGGCTATGCCTACAATAAACAAGTGGACATGCTGCCGCTGATCGGGCGCGCCAAGGGAATCGACAATCCGGGCGGGTGGCTGGCCGGCATTATCGCCGCCGAGGTGAACACAGGACCGGAGGCGCTTGTCGACTACGATGCGTTTCTTTATGAAGCTGAACCAGGCTGCCGCATGGGCGATCTCCTGTCCGCCTCGCGCCAGGACAACCTGACCATGGTCTATGCCGCCCTCGACGGCATCATCCATTCCGGTGTGGCGGCAACAAAGGTAGTGGCGTTTTTCGATAATGAAGAGGTGGGCAGCGCCACCGCGCCCGGCGCGGATTCGGAATTCCTCGGGGGCGTTCTGCTGCGGCTGGTGCGGGCGCTTGGCGGCGATGAATCAGACTATCTCCAGGCCTGCGCCAATTCGGCCGCCATCTCCGCAGACGCCGCCCATGCCGTCCACCCGAACCACCCGGACAAACATGACCCGATCAACCGCCCGGTTCTCGGCGGCGGCCCGACCATCAAGTATTCGGCTGCGCAAAAATATACCACCAACGGCGTGACGGCTGCCTGGTTCGCCCAGGTCTGCGAAGAAGCGGGCGTGCCGGTGCAACGCTATGTCAACCGCTCCGACATCGCCGGCGGCTCCACCATCGGGCCGGCCATGTCCAAACACACCGGCATAGCCACCGTTGATGTGGGCGCGCCGATATTGGCGATGCACTCGATACGGGAGACTGGCCACGTGGACGACGCGGTCTATTCGGCCAAGGCGTTCCGCGCCTTTTACGATATGGTTACCTCCCGCCCCTGAATTTCTTCTCGCGGGTGAGTTCGCGTCGGGCGCGCTTGCGGGCGACGTAGCGGGACCGGTAGTCCTGAAACAAGGTCAGACCCCGGTGGACCAATGTATCGAGGACGCCCCGCACCGGTAGTTCGATGCCGAAGATACGTTTCGCCCGGACGACGTCCTTCATCCTGTCGAGGCGCGGATTGCCCCGGCAGACAAGGTCGATGGCGCGGATGCCGTCCGCTGTGACGAGGAAGTTGTGTTCGTTCACGTCGCAGACGGCCAAACCGTTGGCGTGCAGGCTCTGAATGCAGGTCGCCACGCCCTCGGTGTAATCCGGCCACTCCGCACCGATTTCGCGGCCTTCGATGTATTCCAGCAGCACCACCGCTTCGTGCGGATAATGGGCGGTACGCCGTTCCGCCACCATGAAGACCCGTTGCATGGCATGGCAGCCGTTGTGCCAGGCGCGGTCGACCCGCCGCAGCAGCCGCGAATAATATGGCCCGCGCACAAAGCGCCAGAAGAATCGTTCCAGCCGTCCTTCGCCGCCAAAGCCCCAGCCGCCGTGATCCCACTTCAGGACAAAGCGCCGTCCGCCGTCTTCGAGCAGGTAGACGTCGCGCTCCCGCGCCGCATTGGTGAGTTGTTTACCCGCGAGCGAACCGTCGCGGAATCGCGTGAACAGGTCATAGAAATCAACGTCTCCGCCGACTTGATAGACGTGGTAGCCATCCTTCATCGTGTGGGTAATTGCGTTGTCCATGCCGCTCCGTCACCAAGCCATACAGACCGCCAAGGCGGTCGCTGTTTCACCGATTTCGCAGGCAGCGCCGTAGCCGTCGCCGGTCGCGCCACCGAGGCGGTGCCGGAGGAACGCCACCCAGCCGAGTCCCACAATAGCCCAGAGAATGAGCCCTGCCACAAACAGACCGCCCATCGCGAGAGCGAGGACGGCGGCGGTCATGACGGTACCGAAGATGATTGTCCCCGGCCCGGCCTCGAATAATTTGCCCAGCCCATTTTCGCGCACATACGGAAGAATAACCATGGGCAGGAGCGCCGCGCCGCGCCCGCCCACCGGTACCGCCAGCGCAGCCAGCACCGGGTTCGGGCAGCTCGCCAGGGCAGCGAACTTAACCAGGAGAAGCAACACCAATGCCACCGCACCGTGCGCGCCGATACGGCTGTCCTTCATAATAGCAAGGGCGTCTTCACGGCTGCGGCCCGGCGTCATCAGGGCGTCGCCGCAGTCGCAGACACCGTCCAAGTGCAGCCCGACGGAGAACATGGCGAGGACGACAGTCACCAGGGCGGCGGCAGGCAAAGGCGGGAAAACGCTGTTCAGCAGCCACGCCGCCCCGGCGGCAACCAGCCCAAGGACCAGCCCGACCAACGGAAACATCGCTGGCGAGCGACGGAGACATTCGCCCTCGTCGTCACCGGCCGGCAACGGAAATGGAAACACGGTGAGGAAGCGCCACGCGGCGGCGAATCGTTTCATAGCGTCACGTACCGGGATGGCGCGCGTCGACGCCAGCGCTGTCGAAGGTGGCCATCTCGGTCAACATGCGGTGGGAAGCTTCGATAATGTTCAGGCCCATGGCGACGCCGGTACCTTCGCCAAGACGCATGCCGAGGTCGAGGAGCGGTTTTTGTCCAAGCCAGTCGCACATGATGTGGTGGCCGGGCTCGGCGCTGCCGTGGGCGAGAATGGCGTAGTTGACGATTTCCGGACACAGCACCCGCGCCAACATTGCACCGGCGGTGGAGATGAATCCATCCACCAGGACCGGCTTGCGCGCAGCCGCAGCGCCGAGAATGAGTCCGGCGATGCCGCCAATTTCGTAGCCACCCACTTTCGCGAGGACGTCGATGGCGTCGTTCGGGTCGGGCTTATTGACATCCAGCGCCGTCTTGATGACGCCGATCTTGTGCTGGACGGCTTCAGGCGTCAGGCCGGCGCCGGGTCCGGTCAAGACATCTGGGGAGATTTTTAAAAGGCAGGCAGCGATGGCGGTGGCGGGCGTGGTGTTGCCGATGCCCATTTCGCCCGTGCCGAAGACGTCAAAGTCCCCTGCCATCGATTGGGCAATGCGGATGCCGTTTTCGAGCGAACGGACCGCATCCTCGCGGCTCATGGCCGGGCCTATAGCCAGGTTGGCGGTTCCCTTGCCGACCGAGTAGTCGAGCAGTTTGCCGCTCGTGACCAATGATTCGTCACGGGCCGCCATGCCGAGGTCGGCCAAGAGCACGGTCGCGCCGTTCATGCGGCCGAGGACGTTCACGCCCGCGCCGCCGTTCGTCATATTGGCGACCATCTGCTGGGTCACCTCCTGCTTGTGCCTGGCCACCCCTTCGGCAACTACGCCGTGATCGCCCGCCATGACGACAATGACCCGCCTGGCGATCGGCGCCGGCACGACGCCGCTGATACCGGCCAACTGCACGGCCAAATCGCACATGCGGCCAAGCGCCCAGTCGGGCATGGTCAAATTCCGCACCCGGGCTTCGGCCTGCTGCATCGCCGCTTCGTCCAGCGGCCGGATCGCCGCCACGGTCTTTTCAAGAAGTTCCATCATTTAATCCTCACCGGTAATCCAGAAACCATCAAGTATACCGCATCCGCCTGCGCCGCTATGGTCTGGTTGGCCCGACCGGCGAGATCGCGGAAGCGCCGCGCCATGGGATTATCAGGCACAATGCCCATCCCCACCTCGTTTGTCACCATAATCGTTTTGCCGCTGCGGGAGCGGGCCGCCGATGCCAGTTCCTCCGCCCGCGCCGCCATATAATCCTCGTCCGGCAATTCGCCCGACTGCTCGGCTTCGTAAACGAGATTATTCACCCACAAGGTCAGGCAGTCCAAAAGAACCACCGCGTCGTCCGGACACTGGCGCAGCGCTTCGGCGACAGCGGTCTCCTCCTCCACCGTCTCCCAGCCCTGGTCCGCCCGCTCATCCTGGTGGCGGCGGATTCGGTCGGCGGTTTCGTCGTCCAGGACCGGGCTAGTGGCGAGAAAGACGCCTCCTTCCGTGCCTGCCAGTTTCAACCCGAACGAGCTTTTGCCGCTGCGGCAACCGCCAGTGACGAGGATAAAGCGGGGTTCGTACATAATCTCATGCCTTGTTATTGAAGAAAGCCATCTCCCAGCCGGAACCGTCTTGCTTGCGGAGGAATCCGGTCAGGGCGGCATAGGCGGGACGGAAGGCGAAGCGTTGCGAAAAATCCATGCCGAGGAAGAGGCAAAGCCAAGAGGCGATGATGCCGCCATGCGCGGCGACCGCCACCGTAGTCTCGGGAAGGGCGGTAATCCGCTTCCATGCTTGCTCGGCACGCGTCAAAAATTCGGCAACCGACTCGCCGCCGGGAAAGGTGAACGCATCGCCCTGGGCAATCCAGCGGGACGTTTCCTCTGGATACCGTTGTTCAATTTCGGCAAAGGTCAACCCGTCAAAGGAACCGAAATCGGCCTCGGCAAGGTCGTCATCCTCATGCACTTCAAGATTAAAGCAATCGGCAAAGGCTGTGGCGGTTCGGACGGCTCGTGGCAGCGGGCTGGAAAGGACAAGGGTTGGCTTTTCCCAGGCGAGTGGCGGCAGGGTTTTGACGTCGGCCAGGCTCGCCGCGTCAACACCCGGGTCGCCCCTGCCCCAGAAGCGGTTGCGGCGTTCGTCAGGCGGTGCGGCGTGGCGAAGGAGATAGACGACGTCAGCCATGCCGTCCCCTTATCATCTTCCTGGCCGGCTTCGCCTCGGCGGCGTTCTTGACCCAATAGCGGAGGACAGTCTTCAGTTTTTCCGGCGCGGTGCGGGTGGGGTCGTTCAGGTAAATTTCCTTGTGGCCGTTGCCACGGCGCACCAGATTCTGGTGCAGGCAGAAACGGTCCATGACCGCAAAGGAGCGGTCCTCATCGGCGTACGGACCAAGGTGGAGCATTTGGACGCAGTGGCCCTCGGCCTGCTCAAGCGATTCGAGCCGACGCCACGGCAGGTCGGGCTTTTTCTTTTTCGCCGCCGCAATGACCTCATCTTCCAAATCGGGAGTGAGAAAATCAGGCTGGCGAATCATGGCGTCGAAAATATAGCCGCTCCTGGCTTCGAACCCGTCCGGACACTGCCACGCCGATTCGAACGGGAACACAGCGTACTCGTACCAGCCAAGCGGCGATGGATTTTTCTTCGTCCACATCTTGAGTGTGTAGGAGACGGTGAACAACATGGCGACGGCGTCCTGGTAGGCCGCGTCTTCGGGTGCGCCCTGGCCGGATACCTTGAAGTACTTCATAAGCGGGACATCGACCAGCACCGGATCGCCCTTCGGCAGGTAGAGGGTCTTGTCCTGCTTTTTCCAATCATACGCCATGAGCTACTCGTCGTCGTCGGGGAGTTCGTCCAGGTTAATGGGTTGCCAGGCGGGATCGTCCTGCAGATCGTCCTCTTCGCCGTAGAGTTCGGCATCGACGTCCTGCATGGCTGTCTCGAACACGTCCAAGCCGGTGCGCTCGGGCCGTTTCGGCCCCGACCGGGCGGCGGCGAGTTCGGCGATTTCCGCTTCGGTGAGCGGTTCCGGATGCGCGTCGGTGGAACGGGCGTCACGGATGAGGCGGCTCATTTCGTCGGCGGTGGCGATGCTTTCGTCAAATTCGAAATGCAGGGCCGGCAACACCTTGGTCCCGAGGGGCCGGCCAATCATGCCCTTCAGCCGCGAGGCGCTGTGACGCAACAAGGAGAGCGAACGCTCCTGCTGCTTTTTATCACCGAAAACAGAGATAAATACGTTGGCATGGCGAAGGTCGGGCGACACTTCGGTGCGGGTGATAGTGATAAAGCCGAGGTCGACGTGCTTGAGGTTGCGGAACGCGTCGGTCAGTTCCTGCACGATGCGCTTTCCCACCCGTTCCTGTCTTCTTGACGGCATAGCAAACTCCTAATCGTTTCTCCACCCGAGAGTGCGGTCCTCAATGTCCAGAACCTGGAACTCGGGGTTGTTGTAGATGAATTCCTTCACGTCCTGCATTTCCCGCGCCAGGACGCCGCCGTCGGAGGCGACAAACGCCACGCCAACGACCGCGCGCCCGTGCAGATCCTGCAGGTCCACCTCCGCGACCGAGACATGGAAGCGGTTGCGGAGCTTTTCCATAAGGCTGCGGAGCGGGCGGCGCTTTTCCTTCAGGCTGTGGGAGCCGGGCAGGAGCAGGTCGACCCGCATAAATCCCATCCGCATACCGCGCCTCCAAGAAAAAACGGCCGGCCTGAATCCAAGCCAGCCGTTCGATGGGTTGTTCCTCTGTCGGCCGCCTGGTTAAAGCTTACGGGCGACTTCTTCGATGGAGTAGGCTTCGATCATGTCGCCTTCCTCGATGGCGTCGTAATTGGCAATCTTGATGCCGCATTCGAAGCCGGCCTTGACCTCGCGCGCATCGTCTTTCACGCGCTTGAGGCTGCCGATGGTGCCGTCGTAGATAACGACGTTGGAGCGGTACAGGCGTATCCGGTTGGTGCGCTGAATCTGCCCGTCCACCACGTAGCAGCCGGCAATCGCTCCGACCTTCGAGGAGCGGAACACCTGGCGGATTTCCACGTGGCCCTGAACGATTTCCCGTTCTTCGGGCGGCAGCAGACCTTCAAGAGCGGCGCGCATATCCTCAATCATCCGGTAGATGATGTGATAGGTCTTGATCTGCACACCCAGGCTCGACGCCGCGTTCCTGGCGTTGCCTTCGACACCAACGTGGAAGCCGAGGATAATCGCGTCCGACGCGTCGGCGAGAATGACGTCGGCATGGTTGACGCCGCCGATGGCCGAGTGGATGATGGAAATCCCGACCTCGTCCGTCGCCATGTCGCGAAGCGTCTTTTCGATAACTTCCAGCGAACCGACCACGTCGGCCTTGATGATGACCGACAGCTCGCGCATCCCGGAACCGGCCAAGTGGCTGGTGAGGTTTTCCAGGGTGACGTGCTGGCGGCGGGCCATGGCGGCCTGCCTGGACTCGCGCTCGCGCTGTTCGGCGATGGCGCGGGCCTTGAGAATGTCCGACAGGATGAAGAACTTGTCGCCCGCTTCGGGCACGGCCGACAGACCGGAAATCCGCACCGGTGTGCCGGGATCGGCAGACTCGATGGGACGGCCGAATTCGTCGTACATAAAACGAATCTTGCCGTAGCCGTTCGAGGACAGAATAACGTCGCCGTTGTGAAGAGTGCCGTCGGTGACCAGCATGGTCGCGACCACGCCCTGGCCTTCGGCCATTTTCGCTTCGACCACAAAACCGGTTGCCGGGCGGGTCGGGTTGGCGCGAAGTTCAAGAACCTCGGCTTCCAGAAGCACGCGTTCGACCAGCGTGTTCATGCCTTCCTTGGTGTGGGCCGACACTTCGACCATACCCACCTGGCCGCCCCATTCTTCAGGGAGAAGGCCAAGACGGTTCGCCAGTTCCTGACGCACGCGGTCCGGGTTGGCGGACGGCAGATCACACTTGTTGATGGCGACGACAATCGGCACGCCCGCGTTCTTGGCGTGGGCCGCCGCTTCTTCGGTCTGGGGCATGACGCCGTCGTCGGCCGCCACCACCAGGACAGCGATGTCCGTGAGGTTCGCGCCTCGGGCACGCATGGCCGAGAATGCCTCGTGGCCAGGCGTATCCAGGAACGTGACCCGCTTGCCGTTCCGAAGAACCGAATAGGCGCCGATGTGCTGGGTGATGCCGCCGTGTTCACCATCGACGACTCGGGTGTTCCGAATCGCGTCCAGGAGACTGGTCTTGCCATGGTCGACGTGACCCATGAAGGTGACGACGGGCGGACGTTCAATCATATTGGACTCGTCCGAGAGTTCGCCCTGCTGCTGCGCTTCCTGCGCCAGTTCTTCCTCGAGATCTTCGTCCGATTCCCACTTCAGCGGAATTTTGAAGTTCTCGGCGATAAGGATGATGTAATCCTCGGACAGGATGTCGTTAACCTGGACCATCTGGCCCTGTCCAAGCATGAAGCCGACAATCTCCTGCAGCTTGATGCCGAGAGCGATGGAGATGTCCCGGACGGTCATGCCAAGACGAACGATCGCCTCCTGATCCGCCGCGCGGGGGATAGGCTGAGTGAAACGCCGCGTCCGGCCCCGGCGGCCAATAACCCGGCGCTGGGTTTTGCGGCTGCCGCGACGGCGACCGCCGCCGGCGATAGACCGGGTAAACTCGTTATCGATTTCGGCGAAGGACGCCGGGAGTTCGTGTTGAATACGCTTCGACTTGAAGTCGGCACGCTTGTGCTTGAAGCCGGCACCGCCGCGATCCTCTTCGCCCGCGCTGGCAAGCAGAGACGAATCAATCTGATCGGGCGCAACCTCTTCGGCGGCGGCCTCTTCGGGTGCTTCGACAAAATCGGCTTCGTCGTCGATGCCCCAATCCTCTTCGCCGGCACGGCCACGGGTTTTCTTGACCTGACGGACCTTCTTCTCGGTTGCTTCGCGCTCTTCGTCCGCCGTGGGCCTGCCCTTCGGTTTCGGACGCTTGAGGGCGGGCTTGGACGAGAGGTCTGTCTCCGGCATGACCGGCTCGACCTTGACCGGGCCACGGGCGGCAGGAGCGGACGACCGGACCGGGCGCTTGGTGCGCCTCTCTTCTTCGCCCTTGGCAGCCGCGGCGTTACGCTTCAATTGGGCAATCATCTCCGGCGACGCCTGCCCGACCGCGGCAGACCCTTTCACCGGCTTGTTAATACGCTTGACCACGACCGGCGCCGGCGCTTCCTTGACCGGTTCCGGCTTGACGTCTTCCGCCTCGGCCGCTACCGGCTCGGGCTGAACAGCGTCGGCTTCGGCAGCTTCGGCCTGGACCGGTGCCTCGGCGGCGGGTTCGGGTTCGGGCGCGCTCTTCGCCTCGGCCACGACTTCCGGTTCGGGAGCCGGTTCCGGTGCGGGCTGGACCCGGACGGTTTTCTTGCGTTCAACCGTGGGCGCGGGAGCCGTTTCAGGCTCGGCCGGGGCGGCCGGTTCGGGAGCGGCCTGCGGCGCGGCTTCGGAGGCGGTATCGGCCTCCACCGGCGCTTCCGCCACGGGCGGCACGACCATGACCTTCTTTTTCTTCGCAGCCTTCTTTTTGGCGGGCGGCGGCGGAATCCAGCCGTCGACCGCTTTTTCGGCGACCCATTTTTCCACGTCGTCCTCGACGACGGTCAGGGTATCCTTGACGTCGAAGCCCTGCTTCTGCACGGCGGTGAGAAGGTCTTGTTGATTATAGCCGTGTTTTTTCGCCAGTTCGTGTAACCGCATCTACTATTTCCTAACTATGCCGCAAGCAGTAATTGTACCAATCCATCGCGACTTTTTCGGGAGAAGGCTCGCGCGTTCCCTTGCCTCCTACTCCCCTTCCACCACCCCCGCCGCTGCGGCGGGCTTCTTGTCTTTTGCTTCAGTCAATTCCTTGGTATCCTGCTCAATGCGCTTGCGGTAACCTTCCACCGCGAAGTTGTAAATCTCCTGCGCCTTCTTCTCGCCGATACCCTTGATCTCCATGAGCCGTTCGATGCCCAGCTCCATAATGTCGCGGAACGATTCAAAGCCGGCAATGAACATGTTATTGATCATCGCTTCGCCCACGCCAGGCAGGGAGGCAATTTCCTGCCGTCCCTTTTCGCGCCACTGGCTGTGCTGATTGATGGTCATAATGTCCAGGTTCCACCCGGTGAGGCGGCTGGAGAGGCGCACGTTCTGACCCTTGCGGCCAATGGCCAGCGACAACTGATCGTCAGGCACGATGACCCGGGCGCGCTGGTTGTTCCGGTCGAATTCGATATGATCGATTTCCGACGGCGACAGGGCGTTACGGATAAACATTTCCGGCGACTCGTTCCAACGAACGATGTCGATTTTTTCACCGCCAAGTTCCTCAACGATGTTCCTGATACGGCTGCCGCGCACGCCGACGCAGGCGCCGACGGCATCGACGCGGCTGTCGGACGAGGTGACGGCTATCTTGGTGCGGTAGCCGGGTTCGCGGACAAGGCCTTTTATCTCGACGATGTGCTCGTAGATTTCCGGCACTTCAAGCTCGAACAGTTCGCGCACCAGGTCCGGGTGGGTCCGCGAAAGAATAATGATGACCTTGTTGCCTTTTTTCCGTACCTGCGTCACATAGGCGCGAATGCGTTCGTTGGGGCGGTAATTTTCGGACGGAATCTGCTCCTGGCGGGGCAGAATGCCGTCGGACTTGCCGATATTGCAGATGACGGTGCCGCGTTCGACCCGCTGGATGACGCCGTTGACGATGGTGCCGACGCGGGCGATGAATTCCTCGTAGACCACGTCCGACTCGGCTTCGCGGATGCGCTGGATCATCACCTGGCGGGCGGTCTGGGCCGCGATTCGCCCGAAGGCGGCGGGGTCCATTTCATCGAAGGGAATGTCGCCGTCCATAAGGCGGATGATGCCGGATTCACGATCGATGCGGACGCGGAGTTCTTCAATATTGGGGTAGCGTTTGCGGGCGGCGGAGACAAGCGCGGTTTCGATGCTCTCGATCAACTGCTCGCGGTCGATGCCTTTTTCGCGGTGGAGGCTATCAATGTGCCTCAGGAATTCTTCAGTGGTATTCATCTGCAAATGACCCTTAATAAACGGACGTTTCCCGGTGTATCGACCCGATCTGGCGGCGGTGCGAACCGGTCCCTCGCCGGAGCGATTTTTATTTGGCAGCCACTCCGGGTGGCTCCGCCAAAAAATAAAGAGCGGGCGCAGCCCGCTCCCACATCGATACACACCGCGTATCGGGCAGGACATCCCGGAGGGCTTGTGCAGGTGCAACAAGCACTCTCCGTGCCCGCAATATTCCGGTTTTACTCGACATCTGTCAAGTAAAAAGATGCACATTGCCGCAACCGTTCCGGCGCAAAGCCGAACGGTCTAGCCCAAGTCCTCGATATTCGATTCTGGCATGGCCAAGTCGCGAATCAGGCCCTGAATCGCCGCCACATGCTCCTCGCTCGCCGAGGTGATGGCGAATCCGGCACCGTAGAAATCCGGATTGATATCGGGCCGGCACCAGCGGCAGGCTCCCTCGAAATCGGCCAGTTGCAACCGGCCCTGGGAGTTCCGCCAGCGGAGGCGGAGGGAATAGTTTATCCCCGCCTCGATGGGAGAGTCGCGCAAGATCATGATGCCCTTAGTGGTTATGTCGACCAGATGGCCCAAGACCTCGCCGTTTTCGCGGTTGAACACGCGAAGATAGTATATAAGGTAATGCCGCTTGAGATCGCGTTGATTCTTCACATCGTCGGACTTATCCATAGTGCGTTCCTCTCCCGTCCTCGTGATTGACGCTTCGGGCCGACCCGGATTGTCACAAGAGCCATATCCATCCGTATCCTACCTGTATACTACAGGATCGGCACGCATTTGACCAGGGTTTTTCATCGCGATTGATCCTGTCCAATAGGATCGCGCCCGTGTTTAAACGGGCGCGTCGGGTGTTACCTGGATGTCATGGCGCTTTTAGCTGAAGATCTGATCGAGCGCGCGGTCAAGCGCGGCATCGAGTTTTTCCGCCGTGAAGTAATTGCCGGCGGCGATCTGCGACTTCAAGGCCATCACCCGGTCGAGGCGGACTCCCTCGACGCCGCGGAGGCGCATGACGTCGGAGGCGATTTCCACCGAATCGGTCGGAGCCGCGGCTTCCGACATCCGGTAGGCGGCCTTCATGCGGCGGGCGGGCTGCATGCCGCCCAGGCCGTTGACTGCGTTTATTTGATCCATGTTTCTCTCTCCCCATCTTTTTTGTACTACAAAGCAAACCCAACCGTGCGCGCCGGACCCCTCCAAAAGCACGAAGCGTAAACGCCTTGGCGATCCGCGAGCCAGCGGCTGGATGCGTTCTTATCCAGTATACATGTCCTATAACCGCTGTTCAAGGGCTTTAGCGTTTTTTTTACACTCCACGCCGGTGGCGGGTTCCCCCGTCCAAGTCGTGACACGGTACCAGCTTACCCGATGCAATTATACCGGGATGCCCATTTTCTCCAACTTTTTTCGGATTTTTTGAATCATGGCCCCGTGAATTTGGCACACGCGGCTTTCCGTTACTTTCATAATGTCGCCGATTTCCTTCAGCGTCAGTTCTTCCTCGTAATACATAACCACGAGTTGTTTTTCCTTATCGGTGAGCATACCCATGACCACCTCCAGGATTTCTTCTGCCTCGAGGCGAGCACCCGGGCTGTCGTCCTTGCCGGACAGCAGCAGGTCCTCGAGCGACCGCCTCGCCCCGCCGGATCCGGACGAATCCGACAAGCTGACCCGTTTTGCGGCCTGGGCGCCCATTTCGGCGTCCCAGTATTCGTCCATGGTCAGGCCGGCCTTTTCCGCCACCTCTTCCGGCGCAGCCGACGAGTTGGCGCTCAGCAGTTCGGCCTCGACCCGTTCGATGCGGTTGACCCGGTCGCGGACCACCCGGCCGAGGACGTCGTGCGAACGCAGTTCGTCCAGGACCGCCCCGCGAATGCGGGTGATGGCGTAGGTGGAAAAGCGCGCGTCACGCCCGGGGTCGTAACGTTCAACCGCCGAGACAAGGCCGACACACCCGGCCGAATACAATTCTTCCCTCGAAATGAACGAAGGCAGGTTAATTGACATCCGCGATACAGTCACCTTCACGAGCGGTAAATAGCTGTCGACCAGGGCCTCGTAGGCCGCTCTGTCACCGGCGCGCGTCTTGACCCACAGTTCGGCCCGCACCGTTTCGGCGTCGTCTTCTTCCGCTTCCGGCCGTTTTTCGGTCCGGTCGTTTCGCGGTGTGGCGGTCATCTGTTCTCTCTCCTCGCCGACGTCACGGCCACGGAATTCCGTTCTATCCGTTTGCTGGGTCTCCGGGTGCGGAGTTATGCCCATGTGGATTCCGGGGTGCGTCTCTCGGTAATGCCTTCGCGCCGGCGATGCCGCCACCCCCTACTTACCGGAAAAGGGGTTGGGCCTTTCAGGCCGCGTCCGGAAAATGACGCACCTGATCGCCTCCACGATAAAACCAGAACCAAACCCACGCCAGGTGGGAAAGGTGCGGGCCGGATCCATCCGTTGGCAATACCCTACCGGTTTATCCGTATCCGATTCCGTATGTATCATACCAGTCATCGAGTTTTTTGGAAGTGATATCCGGAACTTTTTGCTTGACGTTTGCCCGCATCATCTATTTAATTGGTGCTTTGCCGCCAGGAAGAAATATCCCGGCGGTGATTCGTTTTACTCCAAAAGCGGACCATGGCCGACCCGAAGAAGGCCGCGGCGAGCTTTATTCGATATACCAAAAGAGAGACTTGTCAAGTATAATTCGCAATTTCTATCAGGAGGGTACCACCTATGGGCCGTTATCTTGGACCCAGAACCAAAGTCTGCCGCCGTCTCGGCTTTATGATATACGACAACACCAATGTTGAAAAAGCTTACATGAAGCGCGAGCAGGAACCGTTCCGCCGCAAGCAGTCGGAATACGGCCGCCGCCTTCTCGAAAAGCAGAAGGTTATGTTCTACTACGGCATGCGCGAAGGCCAGATGCGCAAGATGTTCAACCTCGCCCGCCGCACCAAGGGCAACACCTCCAAGGCCTTCCTCATCGCGTGCGAACGCAGGCTGGACAACGCCGTCTACTCGGCCGGTTTCACCTCGTCCCGCGCCCAGTCGCGCCAGATCATCTGCCACGGCAACATCCTGGTGAACGGCAAGCGGGTGGACATCGCCAGCTACATGGTCAACACCGGCGACACCATCACCGTCTCCGAAAAGCCCGGCGTCCGTAAGCTCGTTACCGAAGTTGTCGACAAGAAGTCGGGCTATGTCGCTCCCGACTGGATTGCCGTCGACCCCAAATCCTTCACCGCCAAGATCGTGCGTCTGCCCGTCCGCGAGGACGTGCGTCTGCCGGTCAACGAACAGCTGCTGGTCGAGTTCTACAGCCGCTAAACCGGCGACGAATAATCGTGCTACAAGGCGGGCCGAGACGGCCCGCCTTTTTTTGTCCCTGCGAAACCGCGATCCTTCCGTGGCGATAGCCGCTCCATCAACAGGTCCTACCAGAATGACCCGTCAATTCGTTTTCTCCTTGACGAATTTGGTCCATTATTCGAAATTTATAAAAAATCGCTCCACGGCAGTCACCCTCCGGCGCTTTTGGCGTCCCGTTGTCTATCTGTATCATGCACCTGCCGTAAAAAGGCGGGCCGGTAACCGGCGCGCCGGAACGGGCTGTCGCGACGACAGATAATGGAGTACCATCACGGAGTGGTTGAATGAAAAACGGCAAACGGACCATTAGCGGGCAACTGAGGATCGGCGACAACGATCTCCGCACCCACCTCCTCCCCGACATCCTGGCAAGGATAGACGCGGCACAAAAACTGGCCGGCATGAACCGCGTCCTGTTCCTGCCCTCGCGCGACAAGGACATCAATCAGACCATCGTCAAGCACTGCCGCAAGAGCGGCCTCGAGGTGTTCCTCTGGTATAAAGTCCTGACCGACAACATTATTATGCCCGAGCGGTCCGAAGTGGGGCAGGACGCCTTCGGCGGCAGTGCCGGCGAATCGGGTGTGTGGAACCGCATTTTTCAGAGCGACGAGACCTACCTGTTCGCCTGTCCTGCCAATGAAAATTATGCGTCCCTCGTCCTGAACCGGTGCAGGCAAAAGCTCGAGGAGTTTGACGGACTCTTCGCCGACTGCATCAGCTACCCCCTGCCCAGCCTTGGGCTGGAAGCGATATTCACCTGTTTTTGCGCGTCATGCCGCGCCCGTGAACCGCGCCTGAAAGAATGGGCGGAACGCGTCCGAGAAATGCGCGACTCAATATTATCCGCCACGGACGAGGATTTGGAACGCTGGGGGACATTCGCGGGGCAGGCGCGTGCTTTCGGACTGACCGGCTTCTATACCTACCGCACCCGGCTCATCACCGCCCTGGCCGGGCGCTATGCCGCACTGGCCCGGGATATGGGCAAGGAGTTCGGCCTCGACGTCCTCCCGCCCGCCCTCGCCTTTTTCGCCGGGCACGATTATGCAGCCCTGGGCGAATTCTCCGACTGGCTCAAGCCGCGCATCTATCTGCATACGTTCGGCCCGTCCTCGATTCCGCTGGAGTATTATTGCATGGCCACCGGCGGCAACGCCTGGGCCAGACGGGTCAGTATGCCGGTGATGATGGAGTTTATCAGCCGTTCCATCAACGTGGGCATGCCCCATTCGCTGCACAATCTAACCCAATCCTCCCTTACCAGCGACGTGCTTCAGAGCCAAATAAACATGGCGATCAGCATGACCGGCACTTCGGTGCATCCCGGTATCGAATGCGCCAGGCATCCCGAATTCGACTCCGATGTGGACGAAACAACCATCTTTTCCGCGGCAAAAGCGACAGCAGAAGGCGATTGTCCCGGTGCGGTGTTGGCGTGGAATCTTCTCTACATGCCGGATTCTTTTCTGCGAATTGTCGGCGATACACTGCTCGCATAAGTACGCGCCATCCCCTGTTGCCATAACGGCCACGGCCCAGCCGCGGCCGTTTTCGTTGTGGCCCTTCCGACCGCCCGGTCAACTTTTTTCGAGAGTGTGCGCGAAGGATTGCCGGGGCCAAATACGACAGTATCTGCTATACGGTTCCCCGTTTTTCGTCCCGACGCGCAGCGCTTGGCTGTGCTGGACAATTCCAGCGGGGGCTGACGGGCATTTGGCGCCCGGCTTGGCTCAGGTGCGGCGGTATTGCGTTTTCGGGGTTGTGTGAAAACGCCCTTGCCGCACCGTATCGCGACAGCGGAAGAAATCTCGCCCGATGGTTCCGGGGAAACATCCGGCAGAGACCGACCGCAGGTCGTATGCGTGGAGAAGGAGGTTATCATGGCTTTACCCAAACGCTTCGGCGTTGTGGCGGCCGCACTGGCATTGGTATGCAGCGCCGCCATGGCGGTCGATTTCAATTCCGATTGCTACAGCACCACCAATCACGAAGTATTCACCTCGGCATTCCAGCGGTTCGTCACCTCGAAACGTGGCGGTGGCGCTGTCAACAAGACGCGATACAATCCCACCGCCGGCTTGATCGGCTACCGCTTCTCCACCCCGCAGTGGTCGGGCGGCGTGGCTGTTTCGTACGAGTCGGGTCGGTCGAAGAATTCCGTCGACGGCGGCGATTTCCGCTTCCGCGACGAAACGCTCGGCGCATCCATTTTCGGCCGGTATAACGGCTTTTCGAACTGGTATGCCCAGTCGTCCTTCTTTACCGGGTTCAACCAGACGAAAATGCGCGGCGGCTCCATCGGCGGCGAGCGGGTCACCGGCGACGGCAGGGACAATTCCACCTATTACGCCGCCACCTTCGAACTCGGCAAAACCTTCGAGTTCGCCTACGGCACCCGGCTCACCCCGCACGCCGGCTTCAACTACGCCTACACGCCCGGCACCAGTTTGCGCGCCCGCGTCGGCGGCGACCCGATGGGCAATTTCTCGAGCCAGAGCTTTTACGAGATACCGGTGGGCGTGACTGTCGCGACCGACTTCTACGCTTCCGACTGGGTCATCACCCCGTCAATGGACGTGACGATGATCAGTTCCCTCGGCAATGTGGACAACGACAATTATAATTTCCGTTCCGGCTTCTCGGCCTATGACGGCTCGAAGTGGCAGGTGCATGGCGTCGGCTCTGGCCACTGGGGCGGCCGCGTCTCCGCCGGCATCAATGCCATCAAGTCGGAGAAATTCGACCTCGGCGTCAACTACGCCTACGAGGCCCGCAAGAATTATTCCGACCACCGCATCATGGCCGGTATTGGCATGAAGTTCTAGTAACACACGGGTTCACCGTACGTGCCGGTGCCGCCGGCATGGCAAACCGACCAATGCGTCCCCGCCATGGTGAATGGCGGGGCGCGTGTTTGTGGACGTCCGGATAGCGTTACAGATCGTCAAAACACCCCGACGGCGCACCGATATCCGCCAGCAATAACCGTCCGCAATAGGGTTTGGCGTGGTCTGTCACGAACCCCTGTTTGACTGCCGCAAAGGTAACGCACCGGGTCGCCCGTACCGCCGTGTCCGCGACGGAGCCGCTGTCGCCGTCCATGCCCGACGGCAGGTCGAGGGAAAGAACCGGCCTGCCGGACGCGTTGATTGCCTCGATGGCGTTCCGAAACATCGGCGACAGTTCCCCTTTGAACCCGGTGCCGAGGAGAGCGTCGACAATCACATCCGCCTTCCGGAGCAGCCCACCGAGCAGGGTCGCGTCGTCATGCAGGGGGTGAATGGTTACGCTCGGCGCAATCAGCCGGAGCAAAGCGGCGTTGATGGCGGCGTCGCCCCGCAGCTCCGCTTCGGGTTTGAACAACCCCACCGTGACGGTGACGCCGACGCGGGACAATCCCCGCGCCATCACCAAGCCGTCGCCGCCGTTGTTGCCGCCGCCGACCGCGATAAACGCCTGTTGCCGCGCCGCGCCGGTGAGCATGTCCAGGAGGACGGCGGTCGCGCCGACGCCGGCGTTTTCCATGAGGGCGATACCGGGAACGCCGTACTCGCCGATGGCGCGGCGGTCAACCTCGCGGCAGGCGGCGCAGTCCTTCACCGGGTCGTCGGGAATCACCTCCCGCACCCACGGGCCGGATTCGCCCAGCCCGACCCGCCAGGCCATATCGCCGCCCGGGAACGCGCCCACAGTCCGGTCCATCCCGTCGGGGTCGCGGATTACGAGGGAATTCCGCACCTCGCCTCCGACCGATTCCGCCCCAAGACGGAGGCAACCATCGGCCAGCGCCTGCCAGACCGGGGAGGGATTTTCCGGCCAGCCGAGGCGGACGCGGGTCTGCGCGCCAAAGCGGAGCGCCGCCCGCGACGCCGCCATCAGGGCGTGGCCATCCGCGTCGTCGGCGATATCGACCAGCCACGTATCGCTCTGGCCAGTCCATTCCCGCTGGGCCAAAGCCCTGCCCCGGCGTTCCGCCACGACGATTGCCCGGTACACGTCCAGCATCGCATCCCCTTTTCGCCCAGACTGCGGCATGGAATTTTCTCCCCTCGATGCATATAATACCATCAAGACGATTTTCTGCCCCGACTTTTTAAAGGAAACGCAATGCAGGAAGAGACTGTTCAGGACGCGGTGGTGCTGTCTGTCGACGCGAACCGCGTGATGGTGCGCATGGCGAAGGAGGAGGACTGCGGCGGCTGCCACTCATGCGCTCTCAAAAACCTCTGTCACAAGGAATCCGACCACTTGGACCTCCCGGTCCATCTGGGCGACGGCGACACGCCGCCCCGGCCGGGCGAAACGGTGCGGGTGGCCTACCGCGCCGCCAACGCCGCCGTGGCCGCCTTCATCATGTTTTTGCCGGCGCTCCTGGGGTTGTGTTTCGGCGGCTTTGCCGTGAACCGCATCTGGGGCGAAGGCGACGGTCTGTTCCTCCTCGGCTGTTTCGCCGGTCTCGCCCTCGGCCTCGTCGTCACCTTTGCGGTATCCAGGTTGTCGACCGCGCTCCGGCCCGACATACGTTTACTGCACTAAGAATAACCCGCAAGGAGAACACCATGGAAGCACCGTCAGCCCACGCGGAAGAAATCCGCAAACGCATCGAAGCCTATGTGGCGGATAAACCGTTTATCCTCAATCCCGACCCCATGGTCGTGGATTCCATCATCAAGGCGATGGACATGCGCTTTACCAAAAACGGCCGGGACTATTGCCCCTGCCGCCGCGTCACCGGCAATGAGGAGCAGGACGCCGCCATCGTATGCCCCTGCCTCTACCACATCAAGGAACTCGAGGAAGAGGGCTACTGCCACTGCCACCTCTTCGTCAGATCGTAATCTGGAGGAATTATGCAATTTTCCATAGTCGCCCGGGACGGCAGAGCCCGCGCCGGGGTTCTCGACACGCCGCACGGGCCGGTGTTGTCGCCCTTTTTTATGGTTGTCGGCACCGCCGCGTCGGTGAAGGGGATGACTGTCGGGCAGCTTCGCGAAGCGAAGACCCAGGTCGTCCTCTCGAACACCTACCACCTCGCCGTCCGACCCGGTGCCGAGGCTGTCGCCGCCATGGGCGGCCTCGCCAAATTCATGGGCTGGAACGGCCCGACCCTCACCGACTCCGGCGGCTACCAGGTGTTTTCTCTCGCCAAAGCGCGGAAAATCACGCCCGAGGGCGTCCGCTTCAACAACCATATCGACGGCAAGGAATTGTTCCTCACGCCCGAGCGCGCGGTCGAAATCCAATCCCTCATCGGGGCCGACATCATGATGTGTCTGGACGAATGCCCGCCCGCCAAGGCTGACCGCGACGCCATCGCGAAGAGCCTGGTCATCACCCACGACTGGGCGGCTCGCTGCCGCCGGACGTGGAAAGAGGACGGCCGCCAGGCCCTGTTCGGCATCGCCCAAGGCGCGATTTACGAAGACCTCCGCCGCGAAAGCGCCGAATATATGGCAAGCCTTGATTTCCCCGGTTACGCCATCGGCGGCGTCGCGGTCGGCGAAGCGACCGACGACATCCGCCGCATTGTCGATTTCACCGCGCCGCTGCTGCCCGACGCCAAGCCCCGCTACCTGATGGGCGTCGGCACGCCTGCCGACATCATCGCCGGCGTCAGGGCCGGGGTGGACATGTTCGATTGCGTCATGCCGACCCGCCACGCCCGCCACTACCAGGCCTTTACCCGGGACGGCACCCTCAACCTCAAGAACGCACGCCACGCCGGGGTCGAAGCCCCGATTGAAGAAGGCTGCGACTGCGAATGTTGCCGCAGCGTCAGCCGTGGGTATGTGCGTCACTTGGCCATGTTGGGGGAATTGATGGCGTCGGTGTGGATAACCATCCACAACGTCCGCTTCTATCTGCGATTGATGGAGGATTTGCGCGCGGCCATTCTCGCCGGCACTCTGGACGAAGTCGCCCCGACGCTGTACCGCGAGGGGTAGTCCACCGCAGCGGGAGAACGCACGGTCGCTACTGCTCGTCGTCCCCGTCCAGCAGCAGCGCCGCCATACTGGTGTCGGCAATGCCCATGAGCGAGTATACAATCGGCGCGAGGATATGGCCGCCGTCCATGCCGTGGCTGGGCAGGCTGCGGAGGCAGCGTCCGGCGCTAATCGGGCAAAGAATGAACAACGGCGGCAAACGCAGGTGGATGTGATCGCCGGCGCGGTCGTTTGGATTCAGGACTCGGTCGAACAACCCGTCCCGGCGCAGTTCGAGCCGCACCACCCGCTCGCGCAGCGTCTGCCGGTCGTTGACGATTTCAGGCGTGAGCGGAAAGCGCTCCCGCAGAACCAGCGGCATATAAACATCGTCAGGGGAGAGTTCCGCCGCCAGCGTCAGAAACCTGGACGTCTCCCGGCGGAGCAGCTCTTCCTGGCTCGGCATGGGCAATTCGCCCCGGCGGAAGCGTCCTTCCGCCTGCTGGACAGACTCCAGGATGGAGTCCATGATGTCTTCCTTGATGTGTTCGATCTGGCTGGCCATGACGTCTCGTTCCGCCGAGAGATCCGGGTCTGGTGAATCGGCGAGGCGTTTGTTCACGGCGTTCAACCGCTCTTCCATCGAGGCGATAAGCCCTTTGAGGCGAATATTGTACGAACCGGCGTTGACGATACGGCGGTAGGAGCGGTCGGCCAGGCGCGCGACGGTAAGGTATTCGAGTTTTTCTAAATCCGGATCGGACGACGGCGCGCATTCCATGTCCGTCACCGCCGCCAGAAATTCATCGGCGTAAAGAACCATGACCGTATCGGCCTGGAACTGGACCGACAGCGGCGAGTGATCCTGGCAGTCGCGGAGAATAAAGTCCCGCGTCTCCGGCCGTATCCACCAGCCCTTGACGCCAAGCATGCCATAGCGAAGGAACGCCCGCACCACCGTGGGCATGGTCTCATGGGCGGGGATAAAGCTGAGGCTTGTCTCACGGTACGCCTTGGTGAATTCGGCCACTGCCACCCGTTCGAGCGCCGCAATTTCGCGGCTGACGACATCCTCGCGTTGCGGATCGTCGATGCCTGCATCCAGCATTTGCCGGAGAAGGAGCAGGTACAAGCCACTCCCGAATAATCTGCCGGGATTGACCCGCGCGGCAATGAGTTCCTTGGCCAGCGGTTCGTCGGCGGCCAGGGTATAGCATTCCTTAAAGACGCGCGGCAGGGTATCGGCGTCGGCGGCCAGCGCTTCCGGATCGGAGTAAAGCGCCAGGCGCTCGTCCACCCGCGCCATCAGGTCTGGCGAAAGCGGTACATCGTCGAGGCCCTCGCAGTCCTCGGCGACAGGAACCGGGCTGGGCACCCCCGCGATCTCGGCCACAACGGCGGCGGCGTTGTCGACAGTGCCAATCGCCTCCTCCGGCTCGAGCGACGGCGCTTCCGGCTCGGGATCGATGGCGAAGGTGAGGACGGGAATCTCTTCCGGATCGACCAGCGGAATAATCGCCTCCGCCTCGGAACTGTCGTAGGACACCGCCTCCACCGGCGGCGCGTCGACAGCCCCTTCCGGCGTTCCTTCCCATTTGTCGCGGAAATAGTCGGTAACGTCGGGGCTTTGTCCGTCGTTATCCTGGCGCGCTTCGCCCGCTTCGTTGAGGAATGCCTCGGTTTCGATGCCGGATTCAAAGTATTGGGTGTCGTCGGCGTTGCCCTGGGTATCGCGGTAGCGTGACTCGGTGTCCCGCATTGCCCGAGGCAGGCGCAGATCGGTGTTCATAAAGATCGGTGCGTCGGGATGGAGCTGCCCGGCCGCTGCCGGGGAGATGACGGTCGTGTCGGCGTCGTCACGGACGGGCGGGCCGAGCGCGGCCGGAATTTCCGGTTCAACCGGCCGGCGCGACTGGAGGCGGATGACGAATGAGGAGATTTTGAGGATATCGTGATCGGTCAGGTGCTGCGGTGTCTGGACAGCCCTATCGTTCAGGAGGGTTCCGTTAAAGGAGCCAAGATCCTTTACCCCGCACAATCCGTGCTTATAGAGGATGACCGCATGCTTGCGGCTGACAGAAGGGGACGGCAGGACAACGTCGCATTCCTTGGCACGCCCCAGATACATGGGCTTGCCTTCGACGAGGGGATAGGTCGAGGTACCGTCTTTGGATTTGACAATGAGAAAAGGCAACAGACTATCCCTCTGTCCGAAGAAAATCGATTTCCGGTCCGACGGCAAAACATCGGCCTGGAGAAAAAGCGTCGTTCGGTCTGGTCAAGAAACCGGTTCAACAATGAAACGTGAATATATATGACCCCATCATTATATACCGGTTTAATTGGTTTTACCATATTTTTTTCAACCAGAACCGTATACACGTTGAGAATACTCCGCCCATATGGCCACCACGAGCCGAGACGGGAAAAAATGTGTCAAAATGCCTGTCTGCCTGTATAATGGGTGGGTACGAATTCCGTATCCGGCCCGGAGACGTTCCGGGCCTGTTTGTATTATGGTAAAGGATCTGCCACAACCATGGACACCAAGCTAATCCGCAATTTCTCCATCATCGCCCACATCGATCACGGCAAATCCACCCTCGCCGACCGCATATTGCTGCAAACCGGCCTGGTCACCGAGCGGGAATTCCGGGCCCAGTTCCTGGACGACATGGATCTCGAGCGCGAGCGCGGCATCACCATTAAGGCCCACCCGGTGACGGCGGAATTTAAATCAACAGACGGCACCACCTACCAGATCAATTTTATCGATGCCCCCGGCCACGTCGACTTTTCCTACGAGGTCTCCCGTTCCCTCGCCGCCTGCGAAGGCGTCCTCCTGGTGGTCGATGCGTCCCAGGGCATCGAGGCGCAAACCGTCGCCAACACCTATCTGGCGCTGAACAACGACCTCGTCATCATCCCGGTTGTCAACAAGATTGACCTCCCCGCCGCCATCCCCGACGCGGTGTGCGAGGAACTGGTCGCTTTTCTGGGCGTCAAGCCGGAGGAAGTTCATTACGCCAGCGCCAAAACGGGCGAAGGCATCCAGGGCATTCTCGAATCCATCATCACCACCATTCCCTCGCCCTCCGGCGATACGGAAAAACCGTTCCGTGGCCTGATCTTCGACTCGGTCTACGACGACTACCGGGGCGTCATCACCTATCTCCGGGTGGTGGACGGCCAGATCAAAAAAGGCGACAAGGTCGAGATGCTGTCGAACGGCAAGGTATTCGAAATTACCGACCTCGGCATCTTCGCCCCCAATATGAAGCAGGGGAAAGTGCTTTCCGCCGGTCAGGTCGGCTATGTCGTCGGCAACCTGAAGGACATCCGCTCGGTCAAGGTCGGCGACACCCTCGCCGCCGTCAACGGCGGGGTCGAAGCGTTGCCCGGATATGTCGAGCCGAAAAGCATGGTGTATTGCGGCCTTTATCCGTCCTCGACCGAGAATTTCGAAAACCTCCGGAAGGCCCTCGACCGCCTGGCCCTGAACGACGCGTCGTTCAATTACATGCCCGAGAGTTCCACCGCCCTGGGCCACGGCTTCCGCTGCGGTTTTCTTGGCCTCCTGCATATGGAAATCGTCCAGGAACGGCTGGAACGCGAAAGCGATCTCGACCTGGTCAAGACCGCCCCCAACGTCACCTACGAAGTGCTGCGGACCGACGGCACGGTGAGCGAAGTCCACTCGCCCGCCGACGTGCCGGATCCGTCGTTTATCGAGGAAATCCGCGAGCCGATCGTCAAGCTTGAGGTCATGGTGCCGAAGGAATTCATCGGCGCGGTGATGATGCTGGCGGAAGAGCGCCGTGGCGATCACAAGGGCCTCGAATACATCGGCGGACGCCGCTGCCTTCTGCACTACGAGATTCCCTTTGCCGAAATCGTCTTCGATTTCTACGACAAGCTGAAGAGTTCCACCCGTGGCTACGGCACCATGGACTACGAGTTCATCGGCTACCGGGCGGCGGATCTCGTCAAGGTCGACATCCTCATCCACGGCCAGCCGGTCGACGCCCTGTCCATCATCTGCCTGCGCGAGAAGGCGGACATTCGCGGCCGCAAGATCCTGGCCCGCCTCCGCAAGGAGATCCCGAAGCACATGTTCCAGGTGGCGTTGCAGGCGGCTGTCGGCGCGCGCATCGTCGCCCGCGAGAACATCAGCCCGTTCCGGAAAAACGTCCTGGCCAAATGTTACGGCGGCGACGTGACGCGTAAGCGCAAGCTGCTCGAGAAACAAAAAGAGGGCAAGAAGCGTATGCGCGCCATCGGCAACGTCACCGTGCCGCAAAAAGCTTTCCTTGCCGTCCTCGAAACGCGGGACGACGAGTAACGACAGCTTGCCCCGACGGGTTCCCTACGGTATACTATAGTTGTAACGTCCCAACCGGACGGGAGGATGCATTATGTTTCGTAAACCCATGCGGCTCGAAAAGTGGATAGCCTTTGACGGCGCGGTAGCGGTCGATGCCGTCCAGGCGGTAGCGACGGCGGATGACGCTGTCGACCCGGTGGATCATGACGTTGACGATACAGACGGCGACAACGATGCGTTTGACTCCCACACCGATCAGGATTCAGACGACGCGGACGAGACCAACGACAATGACGACATCGAGTCCTACGCGGTCATGGCCTTGTCCGATGAAATTAATGATCCGTTCAAGGACGAATTCGATATCCACTATACCAAAGACGACGGGACGACCGCCACCGCCACGGGAAAGTTCGAAATCCCCGATACCATCTCCACAAGCGGCAAAGATCTCGACGACGGCTTCTTCGCCTTCCGGGACGGTGCCGTCTTCCAGTCCGGCACCGGCAGCAACAATATGGCGCAGGGCCAGGACTTTTTCTTCGAAATTGCTCCCCCCGATGACGGTGAATTCTTCTTTTACGATTGGGCCGACATTCAAGGCGACCAGGCGGGATTTATCGCCAAGCACGGATTGTCAAACAATGATTACGTTGTTTTCGCCGGTGCGACCGATCCCGTCACCGGCGTCACCGAATTGGTGTTCAAGCAGGTAAATGGCGGTAGTCTGAACGATGTAAGCGCCACTGATCCGGTGGGCGGCTGGACGCGTACGGGAAGTGACGGCCAGCTTTACTTCACCATCACCGGGAACGGCTGGACGACCCACGGCAACGGCGTGATCAACGCAGTTCTTGGCTCGGTTGCCTTCAAGGGAGAGGCCGGCAAAGCCCCCACGGAAGTCACCGGCTACACGATAAGCGCCTTCCATGAGGACGGAATCAGGAACGACGGGACGGACAAATTGGTCCATTTCACCGATGACGACAACGGCGTTTATCGGGAAGACAACGCGCCTCTGAGCGAAGTAGGGTTGTTGCCCGATCCGGGAGGCGACGGCGATGGCGACGACGATATACGTCCTCCGAATCCGCCGAATCCGGGAACCGGCGACGGCGACGACTCGGGCGGCGATGACGGCGACGACTCCGGAGACGGCGACGAGGGCGACGACCCGGTCCTCACCTACCAGGAGCCGGAAGCCATTTTCGACAATACCACCGACGATGACGGCGACTATGAGGAAGCGCGCGACGACGGCGAACCCGATGTCGTGGTGGAACTAGAGACCGCCGCCGAAGACGGGGTCGATTCGGCTGCGGCGGCGATGGCGGCGGAACTTATGCACGAGGTCGAAATTCTTCTTTCCTCGGTTCAGGGTGACCGCGAGGTTTTGCTGCAATCCCTCACCGCCCTGCAGGTGGAGTATCTCCGCCGTGGTTTTGGCCACGAGGGAGCGATACGCGATTTCCTCCGCGAATTGTTCGAGCGTGGCGACCGGGAAAAGGGCGCAGTCAACCGGGTCATCGGCGAGATGCGCCGCCAACTCGGCGCGTTCAATCTCCTCACCGCCGATCAGCGCGACGGCATGTTGGTCGAATCCCTCCGGGAACTGATCGAGGGAGCCGAACGCCGTTCCGGCGAGATGGGCGCATTGTCCCGCGCCATGGAGGCGGTGGTCAAGCAGATGGGCGAATGGCACGACCGGGGCATCGAACCCGACGCCGCCCAGGCCCGGGCCGTCTTTACCCGCGTCTATTCCGAAGCCATGGCCGAATGGCAGGAAAAGGCGGAACGCCTCGATCCCATGGGTCGCGAGTTAATTACCGCATCGCGATAGCTCAGTCGTGGCCATCATACCTTACACGCGTTTTCCCCACGTGTTCTCCCTGACGCGCGGGCCAGCACCGCTTAAAATAAGCGGGCGGTTCAAACGACGCAGGACCAGTTCATACACCTCTCCCCCCCCCCCCCCGCCCCCCCGAGGGGGGCCATAAAAAAACTGCCGGACGGGCCGGTCGGCCGGGGGTCCCGGGAGATATAGTGAATGCACCCCACTCAAGCGGTTTGCCTGAACTGTACTGTAGTAGCGTCCAGCCAGTAGGCCCCGCCGAACCGAACCAGCGTTTTTCTCGCTGATGGACGTTATGAGCCGTGGGACATTACTACGGGAAAACCCAAAAACTATTCCGCCCCGCCACTTTCATCCGATCATAGTTGTCCCCGCATCTCCCCAACTTTGGGCGGTTACATAAACCGTGTCCAGCCAAGGATATCCTTCCTCAAATTAGGCTGAAGAAACCTATTGCGGCAGTCGATAGAAGTGCATATAATCGTCCTTTCGCGGTCGCCTTTTCCCGCGTGGCGTCTGGCGCAAATATCTTTGTAGTGCAACCATCAACGCTGCCTACGCAGCGTCGTCTTTTGGGGGATTCGATAATGTTTGATAAAGTCAGCGGCCATTGCCGCATCCGTGAAAGCATGGTGGATATCCTCTTCGTCAAGTTGAAGAAGGCAAAGGCGAAAGCCGGAGCCAAGACGCCCATTCGCTGCCAAAGCTCCAACGAGTGTCCACGCAGTGTATTCTGCAAATTCGTCAATCCCTTGGCAAACCATATCCCGGTCGACTTTGCCGACGGCACCGGAACGGCAGAGGCGTCGTAGGTCCGAAACGTCATGAAATATGGCAGCTATGCTCATCCCCCGAATCCGGGGGATGTTTTGTTAGATACCGAAGACATGAATTACTGTATGTGGTTGTTCATGGCCAGGCTGTCCTTTTGGCTGGCGAGAGGGTGTGGAGTCCACCGATCACCAAGGCAAATGGGAGAACACCATGCAAATGTCAGGCAACACGATTCTCGTCACCGGAGGCAGCTCCGGCATTGGTCACGCGCTGGCAAAACGTTTTCTGGATTTGGGAAATACCGTCATCATCTGCGGCAGGCGCGAGGATAAATTGCGTGAAGCCCAATCCCGGAATCCCGGTTTTCATATTGAAGTCTGCGATACCTCACGCGAGAGCGACCGCATAGCCCTTGTCCAACGGGTCACCAAACAATTCCCCGATCTGAATATCCTGCTGAACAACGCCGGTATGCAACAGCAGGTCAATCTTCTCACCACTACCATGGAGTGGAACCGGTTTCAATTAGAGATCGACACCAACTTTGCCGCGCCGGTTCATCTATGCCTTCTTTTGGGGAAGGTGCTCGCATCCCAAGCCAACCCGGCAATCATCAACGTTTCCTCCGGCCTCGCCTTTACCCCGGCGGCGAGGACACCTGTATATTGCGCGACAAAAGCGGCTGTGCATTCGTTCACGATCAGCCTGCGCGCCCAGTTGGCCAGCGCCGGGGTGGACGTTGTCGAAGTAGCGCCGCCGGCGGTGAACACCGATCTCGGCGGTGCCGATGGCCACACCTACGGAGTTCCGCTCGACGAGTTCGCCGACGCGGTCATGGCGGATCTGGCTGCGGGCAAGCCTGAGATCGGCTACGGCTCCTCCAGTCAAGCGCTCCGTATGTCGCGTGACGAAATAGACGCGACGACGGCCATGATCAATAAAACGCTGCCTATTCCATCTTAATGCCATCCGGCCACTCACCTTATCTGGCTCGTGACCACGAGAATGAGCATCCGAATTGATCGCCCGCATTCTCTCTTGCGCGGGGAAGGCCAACGGGTACAATCGCCTGCTCTGCGGCAGGCAGCCGCCCACCC
>JAJPXZ010000008.1 GCA_021205245.1 Planctomycetaceae bacterium | reverse complement strand
GGGCGTCACGGAAGAGGCGGTAATTCATGCGGTAGAGGTGGTCGCCGGAAAGGATAAGGACCAACCCCACATGCCCGTGCTTGTACCCGAGGTGCGGCAGTGTTTTCCGCACCGCGTCGGCGGTGCCTTGGAACCACTCGTTCGAATCAGCCGTTTGTTCTGCCGCCAGCACCTGGACAAAGCCTTTGGAGAATTGGTCGAAGCGGTAGGCGTTCGAGATATGATTGTTCAGGGAGGCGGACTGATACATCGTCAACACATACATCTGGGTAATGCCTGAATTGATGCAGTTGGAGATGGGGATGTCGATGAGGCGGTACTTGCCGGCAATGGAGACCGCCGGTTTGGAGCGTTCCTTGGTCAGGGGAAACAGCCGCGAACCTTTACCGCCGCCAAGGATAACCGCAACCATGTTTTCCATCGTAGTCTCCCTTCAAGTGGATGTAGGACGATATATCGACCGCTGTTTTTATTCGCCGTCTTTCCTGATAATTTCGTCTGCTTCGTCTTTATCGTCTTCTTCGTCTACCGCGTCAATCTCTGCTTCGTCTTCCACCAGCGCCACCGGCACCGTCCTTTTGTCGCCGACCCACCAGCGTTGCGCCGCAACCAGGAGGCCCAACGCTAAATAGCCGTTGAAGGCGATGAACAGAACGAGGCGCGGCTCCTGCCACATTACCGCCAGCAGCAGCACCAGCAACACAAGTATGGTAAACGACTTTTTGCCGGAAAGATAGCGGTTGGCCACATGGGTGAACGGGACCGTGCTCACCATCAGCAGCCCGGGCAGGAGCAGAAACACGGACAAAATCCGCGCCTTCACCTGCACGGTGGTCACGCCGAAGAAGGGCGTCCCCGCCAACCAGGAGCAGATCGCTTCGACAAATTCGTAATCCCCCTCCGACAGCAGCACGGCGGACACGACGCATCCGGCGGCGGCTGGACTCGGAAGTCCGGAGAAAATGTTTTTGTCGGCGGTGCCGGACTGGATATTATACCGCGCCAGACGCAGCACGGCGCAAACGGCGAAGATGACGCCGAAGATAATGACTTGAGACCACCAGGCATAGGTGACCGGCATGACCGCGAGGGAAATCGTGTTGACGATGATGGCTGGCGCTATCCCGAAGGTGGTGACGTCGGCGAGGGAATCCAGCTCTGTCCCGAAGGCGCTGTCCGCGCCCATGTGCCGTGCCACCTTGCCGTCAAGCATGTCGAACAGCATCCCCAGAAAGATAATGACGCACGCCCAATGGAACAACGATCCGGCCCGGGCCTGGTTGCCCCTGACCGAGAGAATGGCCATGGCGTTGCGGGTCGCCTTGTCTTCGTACTGGACGTGTTCCTCGGAAACGCTCATGGTGGTGCCGGTGTTTTTTTCCTCGAGGGTCACGGCCCGGGTGGAGAAAAACAGCGCGTTCAAACAGAGCGCGATGGACAGGAACCCACACGCGAAATTCCCGAGCGTTATCAGAGACGGCAAAATGTGCACTCGCCTGAACAAACGGCGGTGGCTGACACGGGGGTGGCTCATTGCGTGTCCTTTTGGGGCTGGGCGGCAGTGGTCCCGTTGCCCGCCGGGAGGACTCGGGCGATGACCGTTTCACCTGCCTTGACCTTGTCCCCCACCTTGACCAGCCATTCGACCGAGGCATCCTTGGCCATGAACAGCGTCGTCCTGGAACCGAATTTGATCATGCCGTATTTCTCGCCCCGGCGCAATTCCATGCCCTTTTCGACCGGGCAGATGATCCGTCTGGCGATGGCGCCGGTGGATTGGCGCACCACCATTTTGGAGGGCATCCCCATTTCGGTCGGCACAAAGCCCACGTCCTGGTTCTGGTTTTTTGCCAAAGACTCCTCGGTGCGCGCGTCGAAAAACGCACCCGGGCGAAAGCGGAGGAACTCGACTCTGCCTGCCGCGGGCGAACGGTTCAGGTGCACGTCGAAGATGGACAGGAAGATGGAAAAGCGCTGCGCCTGTCCGCCGATGTAATCCGGCTCGTCGGCTTCGTCGATATGGGTCACGGTGCCGTCGGCCGGGCTGACGATGACGCCGGGTTCGGTCGGCACGACACGTCCGGGATCACGGAAGAACCACAGCACCCAGGCGAAAACCACCGCCAGCAGCACCACCGGAACCAGGTAGAGGTACGAGTCATACCGCCTGAACAGGGAGATGAAGATTATCGCGCCAACGCAAAAGACAGCCGCACTCAGGCCCACTTCCCGGGCGCCCAAAGGTGTTAATCGCATAGGATCTCGCAAGGGGAACGAGGCGGCAGCCGCCGCCGGTCAGAGAGAAGGTTACACGTAGGAGGCATTGACCGCCTCGGCGTATTTTTCCATAAATTCAAGGGACTTGGCGTCCCCGTTTTGCACCGCCTTGACCAGGTTCTCGGCGGCAAGGCCGATATTTTCGAAACCGAACATCGCGCCTGTTCCACGCACATGGTTCGCGAGAGCCATCACCGGTTTCCATTCGCCGTTTCTGGCGTGGTCCAGCAGATCCTCGACTTCGGCCTTACGGGAGGCAAGGTAATTCGTACGCATTTCCTGGGACGGGGAAAAGGTGGGCGGGTCGAGGATTATCCGCGTGCTGTCACGATTATGGTTGTTAGCGTTCATGCTTTCCCATTTTGTTCCAAACATATCTCTTCCCGTGTAGTCGGCCTGGTTGCCGGCCCCACAATGGGTAGTATAGGTGCATGGCCGGCGTTTTTCAAGCGCAATCGCTCTCTCTCACGTTTACGGCAAGGAGCCGAGTATCGGCAATCGTTTTTCCTTGACAGGATGCCCGGATACAAAGACAGTGGATACTTCGGTTTTCGCCGCTTTCGAACAATTGCGCGAGGATGGTTTCTTTGCGGAAGCCGGGCGTGATGTACTCTGTGCGACCCAAACGATTGTGCTACCGGACAGTGAACAAGGAATAATCATGACTCGCGACGACATCCCCAGTCCCAGCATTTTTCATCCCGCCAGCTCGACGGACTACCTCCCGGTTCCGCAGCTGCAAGCGTTGCAGCTTATGCGCATTAAGGAGACGGTGGCGCTCGCCTACCACCACCAGCAGGATGGTCTCCTCAAGATGCGCATGGACGAACGCGGCATCAAACCAAGCGACGTCAAATCGCTGGAAGATCTGCGTCGCCTGCCCTTCACTGTCAAAACCGACCTTCGCGACACGTATCCCTACGGCCTTTTCACCGTGCCGAGGGAGGAGGTCGTCCGCATCCACGCTTCGTCCGGCACGACCGGCAAACCGATTGTCGTCGGCTATACGCAATCGGATATTGATGTCTGGTCCGATGCCATGCGCCGTTCCATGTTGGCGTGCGGATTAAACGAACACGACGTTATCCAGGTCTCGTACGGTTACGGATTATTCACAGGCGGCCTCGGCGCACATTACGGTGGCGAGGCGCTTGGCGCGACCGTCGTTCCGACTTCGGGCGGCAATACCGAGCGGCAGATCATGGTCATGCAGGACTTCGGCGTCACCGCGATTTGCTGCACGCCCAGCTATTTCACCCATATCGCCGAAAAAGCGGCCGATTCCGGCGTCGATGTTCGCAAGACCAAGCTCCGCGTCGGCGTCTTCGGTGCCGAACCGTGGACCGAATCCATGCGTCACAGAATACAGGAAGACACCGGCATCCGTGCTTTCGACATCTATGGCTTGTCGGAAATCATCGGCCCCGGCGTCGCCATCGAATGCCGCGAACAATCCGGTCTGCATGTTTTCGAGGATTATTTCTATCCGGAAATCATCGACCCCGAGACCGGGGAAATCCTTCCCGACGGCGAAGAGGGCGAGCTTGTTCTCACCACCCTGGTGAAGCGGGCCATGCCGATGATCCGCTACCGCACCCGCGACATCACCTCCATCATGACCGAGCCCTGCCCCTGTGGCCGTACCCTCCGCCGCATCCGCCGCATCGGCCGCCGTTCCGACGACATGATGATTATCCGCGGCGTCAACGTCTTCCCGTCGCAGATCGAATCCGCCCTCATGCGCATCAAGGGCCTGTCGCCGCACTACCAGATCATCGTGACCCGCGAATCCGGCCTCGACCAGATGGAAGTGCAAATCGAGGTCACGCCCGAGCTCCTCGGCGACCGTATCCGCGAACTCGAGGATCTGCAGAAGACCATCTCCCACGCGATTTATTCCACCGTGGGCATCAATGCCAAGGTGCAATTGGTCGAGCCCAAATCCATCGCCCGCAGCGAAGGCAAGGCCAAGCGGGTTATCGACAAGAGGGGTATTTAAGGGACATAAGAGCGGCATTTTTCGTTTACACGACACGAATCCGGAGACGACAATGAAACTCCAGCAGATCGCCATCTTTATGGAAAACAAGCCCGGCCACCTGCGCACCATCTGCCGCACCCTCGCAGACGCCGGCGTCAACATCACCACCCTTTCCCTCGCCGACACCCAGCAGTACGGCATCCTCCGCCTTCTCACCGACGACAGCGCCAAGGCGCAGAAATCGCTCACCGACGCCGGGTTTGTCGTCAATGTCACCGAGGTGCTGGCGGTCGAAGTCGACGACAGCCCGGGCGGGCTGCTCCGCATTCTCGATATCATCGGCGAGAACGCCATCAACATCGAATACATGTATGCGTTCAGCCACCACCGGGAGCATATGGCTGTTATGGTTTTCCGCTTCGACAACCCGGACAAGGCCATCACCTGCCTTCAGAATAACGACATCAAGGTGTTGCCGGCCATCGATATCCTGAAAGGCTCGTGGTAGGCGCGCCGACGCACCTCGACAGCAGTTTTCCGCACCCGTCCCGCCGGGCCTTCCCGGCGGCGTCGGTTTTGATAGAGGACTTGAGCCATGAAAACCGTGAAGCCGCACAATCGCATCCTTGACGCCGAGGAATCCATGCCCCGGGAGGAATTGGCCGCACTCCAGTTGGAGCGTCTGCAGAAAATCATCGATTACGCAAAACGCGTTCCATTCTACGCGGAAAAATTGGCCGGCATCAACGGCTCGGACATAACCAGCCTCGATCAGCTGTCGTCCCTTCCCTTCACCACCAAGCAGGATCTCCGCGACGGCTATCCCTATGGCTTCATGGCGATACCCAAGGATCAAATCGCCCGCATCCACGGCTCCAGCGGCACCACCGGGCGTATGACCTTCGTCCCCTATTCCCATAACGATTTGAAAATCTGGACCCGCCTGGTCTCGCGGTTCCTGGTTGCCGGCGGCCTCCAGCCCGGCAACCTGGTGCAAATAAGCTTTGGTTATAGCCTGTTCACCGGCGGTTTCGGCCTGCATTATGGCGTCGAGGCGACAGGTGCGGCGGTCGTTCCAGCCGCCAGCGGCAACAGCGAGCGCCAGATTGCCATCCTCAGGGATTTGCAGCCCGACGCCATCGTCTGCACCCCCAGTTACGCCCTCACCCTGGGCGAAGCCATCCGCGCCTCTGGCATCAAGCATGAGGATCTCAACCTCAAACTCGGCTTCTTCGGCGGCGAACCCTGGTCCGACGAGATGCGTAACCGCATCGAGGAAGACATGGGCATTTTCGCCACCGACAACTACGGCTTGTCGGAAGTTATTGGCCCCGGTGCCGCCGGCGAATGCATCGAACGAAACGGCCAGCACTTCTCCGAGGACCATTTCCTCGTCGAATGTCTGAACCCCGAGACCCTCCAGCCCGTGCCGGAAGGGGAGAAGGGCGAACTAGTCATCACAACCCTGACGAAGGAAGGCATGCCGGTCATCCGCTACCGCACCCGCGACATTTCCAGCCTGCACTACGAGCCCTGCCCGTGCGGCCGGACCGGCGTCCGCATGAGCCGCGTCACCGGCCGGTCCGACGATATGCTGGTCATACGCGGCGTCAATGTCTACCCGACCCAGATCGAGGAAGCGCTGCTCCGCGTCCGCGAGGCCGCGCCGCACTACATGATCGATGTCGACCGCCCCGGCACCATGGACGTGGCGACGGTGCGGGTTGAGATTCTCCCCGAGATGTTCTCCGCCTCAATGAAGGAAATGGTGACCCTTAGGGATAAAATCCAGAAAGCCATCAGTTCCGTCACCGGCATCCGTATGGAGGTGGATTTGGTTGCGCCGCAAACCCTCGAGCGGTTCCAGGGCAAAGCAAAGCGCGTTACCGACCGGCGGCCGAAATAATCGGACAATGGAAAAAAGTGTAGCATCATCAGCTTTGTTCCGATAAGATAAACAACTTGAGCCACCGCGCTGTGCGGTTGTGCACGCTCATTTTTGGAGATACCATGTTCCGTACCGTCCTCTTGGCCATCGCCGTAACCCTCGCCGCATCCTGCGGCCATGCCCTCGATCTCTCCCTTGGCGCAGCCATGACCGCGGGTACATCGCCCTATAAAAAGCACGACGCCACCTACCTACCCGCTCCTTTGGCCCGGTACGAAGGCGATCATTTTTATGTAAAAAATGCCAGCGTCGGCGCGTATTTGTTCAAGAACGACACGCACAAGATTGGCGTGGGCGTGTCCTACTTCGGCCTCTACTTCAACAACGACGACACCGATTACGAGCCTGCCAAACAGTTGGACGATCGCCGTTCGACCCTGATGGCCGACGTGAATTACGAAGCCATCACCAAGTTCGGCCTGGCCAGGCTCAAGGTCTCCCGCGACATCCTCGGCTACAGCGACGGCTACACCGTCGATGCCGGCTTCCATGTCCCGTTCATCAAGGAATGCTATACCATCATGCCGGGCGTTGGCGTGCTGTGGAGCAGCCGCAAACAGTCCGATTACTACTTCGGCATCAGCCGCCACGAGTCGGAACGGAGCGGCTTGAATGAATACAGTGCCAAAGCGAACTTCTCCCCCTATGTCAAGCTGGAGGGCAAGTTCGACTTTACCCAGAAGTGGAGCGCCGTCGCCGGCGTCTACGCCAATTTCCTCTCCGCCACAGTCAAGAACAGCCCCATGACCGGCCGCTCGGTCACCATCGCGGGCGCGTTGGGGATGCAGTACAAGTTCTAACTGTGCCAGACAATACCGTACTCATCAGGCGCGCACTCCGGTGCGCGCTTTTTTCGAGGTGTTTGCCGTTCGTTGCTGCTTCTCTTCATGGATGCTTTTGCACTAAACCACAATTTCACATATTCATTGAAACGAACCCCCAGGAATCGCACAATATACATAGAATGCCGCCATCCCCTTCCCGCCCCAAACCTCCGGGCGGCCTTGCGTTTTGTCGCGGGATGGATACACTGTAGTCAACCGTAACCGGAAGCGACCCGCCCCGGCGAGAAAGGATCATGTTCATGCGCATCACCCATGGGAAAAGGCTTTGGCTGGCATGCTTCATTCTGGCCGGTGCCGCCGGTCTTGCCGCCCTCCCCCGCACCGCCGTGGCGGGCGAAGACAACCCCTTTCCCTATCGGCCCAGTCCGGCCCTCCCGAGTCAGGACGACCTCGTCAGCTTTGACGATCCGGCAATCGCCACCCTGCCGGAAATGCGGATCGATATCGCCGGCGCGAACCAGAGTGCGTTCCCTCTGTACCATGACGCACCGCCGCCCGAAGCGCCTGCGGGCGGTTCAACGTCGGATCCAGCCATCGTCACGGACCAGGCATTTGCCCCCGCGTCCCCGTTGCCGCCGCCGGCGATGCCGTCCACGACGCCGCTGGTCGATTTCCCGGCCGCATCCGGCACAGGGACCGGCGTTGGCGATTTGGCAGCGTTGCCGGCCAATTCTGCCTCCCCGATTGGCACGCCGTTGCCACCGCCGCCGCTTCCGGAGCTTCCCGCGACGCAGATGGAACCGACCCTTCCCAAACCAGATATCGAACAGGTGCGGGCCGATTTCAACGAGTTGAAAGGCTTTTGCGAATCGGACAGCCTCGGCAGCGCCGCCGAAGTCTACGCCCGTATGCCTCAATTCGGCGCGGATGAGGACATCAACCGTCTTCGCGCCGATGCCGCCAACCTGCTTATTCTCGGCCTGTCGCGCACCGACAACCTCGCCGCGGCCAGGCGCGTCTACGACTCCGTCCCGAACGACATCCCCGGCTATGACGCCAGCCTCGCCAAGGCGCGTGGCGTCATCAACCTTGCCACCTACTATGTCCGCGCCGAACGCTATAACGACGCCTTCGACGTGCTGATGGATATCGGAGCCATCCGCAACCGCTCCGCCCTCAATAACGAGCTGTTCCGCCTTATGGCCAGGATGATTCCCTATCTCGATAACGCCGAGGAGACGGAAAAAGCGACCGCCGTCTTCGACCTGCTCCTGAGCGAAGTGGCGTCGCCGGGCGGTGCCGCCCTGTTTGCCGAAAATATCCAGGGGGTTATCAAGTACTACCTCCATTATGTCGACAAGACAGAATCGCCAATTCGCCGCCGCAAGCGCCTCGATTTTCTCGAGCATGCCTTTGCCGGACTGAAACGTCTCGACTCGAATCCCGACGTGCACCTGACCAGAAAAAATCTCGGCGCCGCCCTGGCTGAACGCTATGCCGGGAATCCCGAACGCGCCGCCCGTTTCTTTGTGGAGGACTAGTCCATGGCGAAGCGTCAACGCATCTGCGTCATCGGCCTGGGTCAGTTCGGACGCCACTTGGCGGTGGAATTGGCCAAGGACGCCGAAGTCCTCGCCATCGACAGAAACCAGGCGGTTATCAACGAGGTCGGCGACTTGGTCCAGCGCGCCTATTGCCTCGACAGCCGCGATTTCGCCAGCCTCTCCACCGTTGTCGGCGACGACTTCGACGAGGCGGTTGTGGGCATGTCCGAGAACATGGAGGCGTCCATCCTCACCGTCCTGCACCTGAAGCGGCTGAGGCTGCCCCATATCCACGCCAAAGCCACCAGCCGCGATCACGCCGAGATTTTAAAAGCCATCGGTGCCGACTCCATCGTTTTCCCGGAGCGGGAGACCGCATCGCGGCTCGCCACCCAGCTCATCAACCGGAACCTGCTGGACTTTATCCCGCTCTCCGAAAACTACATGGTCATGCAGATAACCCCGCCCGATTGGGCGCTCGGCAAGACGCTCCTGCAGCTTGATCTCCGTAAGCGCTTCGACATCTTCGTCATCGCGGTCAAGGAACACGTGCCTGAACGCACCGCGTTCCTGCCCGGCCCCGACTTCGTGGTCAAGGATTCCGACGCGCTCCTTATCATCGGCAAAAAGGACAGCCTCGAATCGCTGGAAGCATCCAAGGATCCCTTTGACAAAGCGTAACCTGTCCACGTTCGAGGCCTGCCTGTGACCCATTTTTCTGGCTCCAAAAAAATCAAACGGAACCGCATGTCCCCCAGCCTCATGGTTTTCATGTGGTTCGACGGCGTGATCATGCTGTGTACAGATCATCTATGGCAGCCAATAACACACCAGTCCCAAGCCATCGATATGGACTTTTCAGCCGCATTGTTTACGGCTGTCTCCGCCGCCTGCGTCACCGGCCTTAGCGTCGTCAACGTCCACAATACCTTTACCCACTTCGGCCAGGCGGTGATTTTCCTCCTGATGGAGATGGGCGGCATGGGCATCATGACCTTCGCCAGCCTTGGCTTCCGCATCCTCGGCCGCCGCCTGTCCCTCACCCAGCAGGCCGCGACCACCGACGCCATTTACCAGAACGACGCGGCAAGCGAGTTTAAACGCACCTTTCTGCAAATCCTCAAAGTCACGATCGCCGTCCAGGCCATCGGCGCGGTGGTCATGGCAATATCACTAGTGCCGCAGCACTGGCACACGGGCGAACGCGGATTTATGCTGTGGTCGGCGGCGTTTCATTCCGTCTCCGCTTTTTGCAACAGCGGCTTCACCCTGTACCGCGACGACCTTTACACTCTTGTTGACAATATCCCGTTCCTGGTCACGCTGCTGTGCCTCGTCACCCTTGGCGGGCTTGGCCACAGCGTTCTGCACGAGCTTTATCGTCTGCCCGGCTATATCCGCAACCACGTCAAAAAGCCCTACTGGATATCCCTCCATACCCGGGTCGTCCTCAATATGACAGTACTGCTTATCGTGGTCGGCATCGTTCTTATCTGGGTCTTGGGATCCGGTTCGGAAGGGAACGGACTGTGGCACGCCGTATTCGCGACCGTGAGCGGCCGGACTGCGGGGTTCAGCATTTCACGCGCATCGCTCATGCCGTTACCGTCCATCATCGTCATGCTTTTCCTGATGTTCGTCGGCGGCTCTCCTGGTTCCTGTGCCGGCGGCATCAAGACGACCAGCCTGGCGATTTGGATAGCGCGGATTAAGTCCAACCTCCGTAATGACACAAACGTCAACATGTTCGGGTACACCATCGCGCCCGAGCTGGTCAGTCGCGCCCGTATCCTCATGGCGGTGACGATGATCTGGAATGTGTTGGGCGTGTTTATTATGACCGTTATCCATCCCGATGTGCGGCTGGAGGTTTTGATTTTCGAACAAATTTCCGCTTTCGGCACAGTCGGCTTGTCGATGGATTTTACCCCCAGCCTGACGACCGCCTCCCGGCTCTGGATTAGCATTTCCATGTTTGTCGGCCGTCTCGGTCCGCTCAGTATTGCCCTTTGGGTCGTCCCTTCGGCAAAGGTCAGTATCCACCACCCCATCGGCCGCGTTATGGTGGGGTAAGTGACCGCAGCTATTCCTTGTGGTATCGAGAAAATAAAGGCCCGGAGGATGCGTCCTCCGGGCCGCTTATGTTTGGCCTTTTTTCACATGCTTTCGTGAGCATTTTCACCACTATGCTCCAGTCTCCCCCAAACGTCACCCCGGCGGGAAAAACGTCCGCTGCGTCCTAGACGGGAAGTTGTGCCGGGGCCAGGCGGGCAGAACCTGGATGGCAAGGTATCCCCAATGACTTGCAGCACAGGGTCATTCGCACCTTGCCCCGGCACAACCACATGCGTGCCCGCTGGTCGACGCTCCACCGCCGGGGTGACGTTTGGGGGTGCCGAAGCGGTCTTTTTGCGGCTATTCCGATATACTTATGTAGAGGGTTTATGGAATCCTCATCCGGAGGATGCGTCCTCCGGGCCGGGTTTTATGCTTCGCTCGCCACGTGGCAATGGCCGAACCAATCGACCTGTTCGCCGAGTTTGAGTCCACCATATTGGCCGTCGAATCCAGGCTGAAAGGAAAAATCTCCTTTATGCACCTGCAGGACCGCCCTCACCACCCGGTCGGGAACGGCGGCGGTCAGGAGCGAGTCGATCTCCTTCGCCGACAGTTCCCACAGATCCGCTTCAGTGCCTATCCTCCCAATGACAGCGTCATAGATCGAGCAGACCTTTGCCCCTGACACACTTTTGATTCCCAAGCCTGCGGCGATAACCTCGACCAAGGGAATCAACGTCTTCAATGGCTGCGATGGTTTGACCGTCTCGAGTTCCCGTGCCTCGCCTGGTGCCGACTGGACCCGCGACAGGTGGAGCAACCGGTCCAGGACGCCCACAGTCAGCTTTTTGCCGCATATCGGGCAGAGGCCGTCGGCAGGGGCTTGGTCGGGGGAGTAGTAGCAGTACGCCGCGCCGTGGCGCTCCAGCCCGGCACGGTGGCCGGTGAGAAAGTAGCGGCCCTCGGCCGGGTTGAACTCGGCACTGTAGCGGACGCGGCGGTTCCGGAGAGCGGAGACGATGGCTTCGTAAGACGGCGTGTCGATGTCGAGGGCGGTAAATTCCCGTCCCACCCGGTTCAGCGCACCGGAGTGACAGTCGGAGTTTGACACCAGCGTCTTGCCGTCCAGTTCGGGCAGGAGGGCGAGGAGAAGCGGATCGGCGGACAATCCCGTCTCGACGGTCGTGATCTCGTCCGCGAAAGCGCCAAACACGTCCCGGAGGCTGTCGACCGGATGGTCGGAACCATAGATGCCTTGGGGCGTCATGACGTGGGCGGGAATAATCATCACCGCCGGGTCGATTCGCCGGAGGGCACGGCATTTTTCTTCAACATCGCCGACGTCCTCGCATTTGACAAAGGGACGGCCCATGTCGATCTTCACCTCCCAGCTACGCAGGAGGGCGATGGCCGCATCCACCGCCGCCAGGCTTGGGAACAGCAGCACGACATGGGTGCCTTTGCGGCCGCCCGAAGCGACCGGTGACGTAATGATGATTTCCGTCTGGAGGACAAACCGGGCCGGTTGTTGATGAGGAGCGGCTTCCCGCAGGGCGAACAGGCCCGGCTCCCGTTCCTGGAGCCGGGCGGCATATTTTTCCCGCCAGGCGGGTTGAAGGCAATCGCCGACGCCAAAGGCGTTGATGCCTTTCTTGTGCATGGTATCGGCGACCGTTCCCAATGAAATATTGCCCACGCCGCCGGCATAGCCGCTGTGGCTGTGCAAATCGACCACATATCGCATTTCGGGGATTCCTTTCAGCGACGCCGGCGCGTCTCGGTGCGTTTGATGCCTTCGATAGCTTCTTCGAGGAGGAACGGTTCTTCGCCGGTGAGGTGTTCGTGGTAGCGGAAAGCCCATTGGGAGCGGCGGTAAGCGGCCTGGGCCTCGGCCTTGCGGCCCTCGCTTTCGAGCGCTTCCCCTTCCTCGAGAGAGCGCTCGCCAATTTCCACCAGGCTTTGGTTCGCGCCCTTGTCCGGCTCCGGAATGTCGGCGCAACCGGACAGGAGGCAACCAGCCAACAGGCCCGCAACCAGGACCGGCGCGCGGGCCAGGATGCGGCAGGTGGCGTCAGGGTGTCCGCTGGCGTTATCCATATTCAGTGTATTGTAGATATCGTTGGATGAAAGGCAAGCCGCGACGCCTCCTCCAGCCGATTACTCCGATTCCCGCAGCATGGCGCGGGTCACCCGATGGGGAATCCGCTGGGTTCCAGCCGCTTTTTTCTTCCGTTCCGATGCCTGGCCGCGACGAAACGGTTCGGCGACATAGTGCATGACCGGAACCAGGCTCATGTTGGGATCGCCCGATCCGTCGTAGAAATTACAGATGACAGGCACGCCGAGTTCCTTCTCCATTTGCGGGAAGATGGAGGTGGTGATGGTTCCTGGCATGCAGAACATGGGGCTGGCGTTGACAATGGCCTTGGCCCCGTCCTTTTTCACAAACAGGGCGGCACGCCCCAACGTCAGGACGGCCTCTCCTTCGAACTGCCACGGCAGATACCGCATGCCCTCCTCCAGCACCAGGTCGATGGGGTGTTCGTGGCGGTCGTCCAGGACCGGCGAAGCAAGGTCATAGTAATTGTGTTCGATACGGTTGAAGAAATACCGCGTCTCCAGCCAGATGCGGGCGCGCTCGATAATCGCCTTGGGGCCGCGTTCCTGCTCTTTAACCAGGAGGTGACGGAGGTAATTGGTGTAGAATATCCATTCGCTGATCGGCGCGAGCCAGGCTTCGCCGCCCAGTTCTTCAATGCGGCGGCAGACGTCGTTGTTGAGGAACGGGTCGCAGCGGACATAGATCTCCCCGACCACACCCACCAAGGGACGGGCAGCGGTGTATCTGGGCAGGGCCTGGAGGTCGCGGGCGCAGTCGGCCACGCACTTTTCCACCGACTTTTTGTCGCCGGCGGAGAACGCCTCCTCCATCTTGACGGTATAGTGTTCAACCGTGTTTTCGACAGAACCCTTGTCGATTTCATAGGGGCGGACGCGATGGACGAATTTACGCATGATGTCGGAGGTGACGAGGGCATGGTAGAGAAGCATCCGGGCGTCGGTATCGATGCCTTCGTAGGCGTTTTCCGCCGACGGCGACATGATCTGCACATTGTCCCAACCTTTTCGGGCGAAGATCATCCGATTCAGCTTGGCGTACTGGCCGAAGCGGCACGGGCCGCAGGCGGTAGGCATAAAGAAGATGACCTGGTCCGGGTCGACCCCGTCCCGTTCCATCGCGGCCAGAAGCGCCCCGGTGGTCGACGGGCATGGCACGCATTCGCCGCCGCCGGTGTTTTTCAACCCCATGGCGAGGGTCGTTGCATCCTCGGTCAAGGCCCGGGCGTCATAGCCGATGCTGCGGAACGCGGCGGCGAAAAAACGGGCCCCCCACGGCTCCATGGGCGGGATATACATAACCTTGCCGTTACCGGGACCAGAAATGCGCGATTCTTCAAGACGTGCCATACCACTCCCCTCGCTTAATAATATAGCTGTGGATTCAGGTGCCAGCGCAACACGCCGCCGCCGAATCCCGAGCGCTCCAATTGAATACACGCCACCGCCGCCTTGCCCATGGCAACGCACGGTTCCCGCGCTCCCAAGAGGTGGGAGGCAAGCTCGCCAACATCCGGCACATGCCCGACCAGCAGCAAGCCGTTGCCGCCACCATATTCGTGGACCAGCGCAGCGCCGTCTTCCGGGCGCATGCCGCTGGCGAGGCGGTCGTCCTGAGTTACGTCAAGGCCGCCCAGCGTCTCCGCAACCAGCACGGCCGTTTCCATCGCCCGGATGTACGGGCTGGACACCACGGTGGGGGCAATGCCCATCTTGGCCAGCCATCCGCCCATCAGTTTGGCTTCGTCACGGCCGGTGGCGGCCAAGGCCCGCGCGGCATCGTCGCGGCCGCTGCCTGCATCGGCATGGCGCATGATGTAGAGAAACATGGGCAAATTCCTACATAGAAAGAGGCGGCAGGAAAGGCTCCTGCCGCCACGTTCGATTATAACTCGGACCTACCATATATCAAGAAAAGAAATGCAACTTTCCTCGAATAGCACCGTGACTAGGCGCGGGCCTGAACGCCCGTGTCCTTCAACTTGCGCATGGCGGTGGGGTAGTCGTGGAACTCGTCGTTGAGGCGGAAGATGGGCAGGGTATCCAGCATGGTGTGTGCCGCCATTACGTCTGCGGAGCCGTCGTTGCGCCATCCCTCGTGGTGGTTGGTATAGTACTCAAGGTTGTGTTCGGTAAAGGGCAAGCCCATCAGTTTGAGCTTGGATTTGGCAGCATCGCACTTGCCGCAACCCGGTTTTGAATAGACGTGAATGGTCATGCAACAAACTCCTCTTAGTAGCTCCAGTCCCCGAAAAAATATGTACCAGACATAAAAAATCCACCGCCCGTGAAGAACTTTGACGACACGGGAGGATGATATTTCACCAGCTCGTTATGTATTTGGCCCGAGGTATGAAGCGGGTCTCCATCCAAGGCCAGGTATGGTGCGACGCATGGCGTCGGCATAAAACTGTCAGGATTTTGGCGCAGTTATGCGCAGTTCCCCCAACGCAATCCATTCTACGGAAAAGATTGACCGCGTCAAGATCAAAAAGCAAATATAGTAAAAGGGATACGGGCGGACACTATATATTGTGGATTACAGACAAATCAAAGGAGGGCGCGATAAATCTAACCCATTACCCACCAAGACAAACCTCTCAACTTGTATCGTAGAGGGAATTATCACATTGCCTATATTATTTATCTGTTAACTATACTACAGAGTGTTTTTTCTGATTATATTTTACCAGAGCGACTAGTTTTTCTATAG
>JAJPXZ010000036.1 GCA_021205245.1 Planctomycetaceae bacterium | reverse complement strand
ATAGAGCGCTTCGTCGGCACGGTCGATAAAGCGTTCCATCGACTCGCCATTCAGATATTCCGCTACGCCGAAGGAACAGGTGACGTGCAGCACCTCCCCTTCATAGGGTATCGGGTGAGATTTGACCAAGCCGCGAATGCGCTCGGCAACCACCATGCATTCGTCCAAACCGACAAACGGCAGGACGATGATAAATTCCTCGCCGCCATACCGGGCCGGCACGTCGACGCCCTCGCGGATACCCGACCGCAGCACCGCCGCCACCGTCCGCAACACAACGTCTCCGAAGATATGGCCGTAGTGGTCGTTGAAGCGTTTGAAATAATCGATGTCCGCCATGATGATGGAAAGGGGATGGCCTTGACGGCGCGCCTGGGCCATGGCGACGGTGAGTTGGTCGACAAGGTGGCGGCGGTTGTAGATAAGCGTCAGCGGATCGACGATGGTGAGGTCGTTCAGCTTTTTCACCAATTGCGCGTTGTAGAGGCTGGACGAAAGCAGATCGCAAAAGATCAGCGACACCTCGACGTCCTTCGCCTCCAGGGTTCCGGTGGGGTTGCCGATGATGATGCCGCCCAGGGGCGCGCGCACCGGGTTGTCGTTGTTTTTGACGCCGAGAGGAAATATCAGCGCCTTTTGCCCAAGCACGCGCTTCCACGCGTCCGGCATTCGCTCCGCCAGCAGGGCCGATGTGTCCGACTCCACCACCGCGCCGCTCTGGTCGTACTCGATGGCGTAGGGATAGACATGATCGCTGAAAAGGCGCGGCACGAAAGCGTCACTGTCGGCATCCAGTTCGGCTTCATCCTCGGGATGGGAGGACCGGTAAAGGCGGAAACGATCTTCGAGCGCTTCATAGAGGTAGAACGCGGCATATTCGCAGGAGAAATAGCCGGGTATTTCCTGGATGGCGACAGAGGCGATAGTGTCGAGGGTGGCGGCGTTCAACTTGTGGGCAAGTTTGGCGGCACGGGAGAAATAGGTCAGGTTGTTCTGGTAGTCCTTGAACTCCCAGTTCAGGAACTTGACGTCATCGTCCAGGCGGCAGTAGCCGGTCTGAAGTTGGAGGATATGGTCGACAAGCCGATCCTGCGGCAGGGATTCGATCTCCTCCCGCGTGTACAACGGCATCGACCCGCCCTCTTGCGTTACACGTGCCCCGGCGTCGTCAAACGCCGGAACACCATGGAAGAGATCGGAGTTTTCGTTGAAATCCATCACGGTACCCGCATTCATCCGGAATCCCCCGTGACCCGCGGACTATTGCCCAACACCCCGATTACCGGTATTTATGCCCTACAAAATTCCTCTAAAAGATTCTAAAGACTCTCACCAGCCATAAGATCGTCCAAAGTCTCGCGCTGACGAATGACCCGCGCCGTATCGCCAGAGACCATCACCTCGGCCGCGCGCGGGCGCGAATTGTAGGTGCTGGCCATCGAAAACCCGTACGCGCCGGCGGAAAAGACGGCGAGGAGCTGGCCGCGCTGCATGGGCGGCAAACGGCGCGCCTTGGCGAAGACGTCGGACGATTCGCATATCGGCCCGACGACATCGGTCATGACCAGGCCGTCGGCCTGAATATCCCGGGTGTTGGTCCCGGTCTGGGTCTCCAATGCCTCGCGGGTAAAATACGCGACCGCGTCGGGCGAATTGAACAGGTGCGCCGGCGGCACCGTGGCGGAGCGGGTGGGCCAGCAGAAATGATAGGCGTCGTACATGGCGGGACGGATAAGGTCGTTCATGCCGGCGTCGACAGTCGTAAACAGCTTGTGCCCGTTGTCCTTGATATAGAGGACGCGGGTCAGGAGGACGGCGGCATTGCCGGCGATGGAACGTCCCGGTTCGACAATCAGCTTGCAGCCCGCCTTTTTCGCATAGGGAATGATAGCGTCGGCGTATTCCTGGAACGACGGGACCGCCTGATCGCGGTACAGCAGGCCAAAGCCGCCGCCGCTGTTGAGATACTCGAACTGCGCCCGGGGCGAACGGTGATCGCGGATAAAATCGGCGACCTTTTCGAGCGCGTCGCGGTAGGGTGCGGTCGTGTAAATGGGCGAACCAAGGTGCACGTCGAGACCAAGCAAACGGATATTCGGCTGGACGGCGATGTTCCGGACAATGCGGCTGGCTGTCGCGAAGTCGATGCCGAACTTGTTTTCCTTTTTGCCGGTGGTCGTCTTGGCATGGGTTTTGGCGTCGACGTCCGGGTTGATACGCAGAGCCACCGGCGCGACCATACCCATGTCGGCGGCGATGTTCTGGATATTGTCAAGCTCGGCCTCGGACTCGACGTTGAACATGAGGATATCCTGCGCCAGGGCGGCGCGGATGTCCGCGTCGGTCTTGCCGACGCCCGCGAAGACCGTCTTGCGGGGATCGGCGCCGACCCGCATGGTACGGGCGAGTTCGCCGCCGGAGACGATGTCGAAGCCGGACCCGAGTTCGTTCAGAACATTCAGGACGCCGATGTTGGAGCAGGATTTTACCGAGAAGGCAATAATTGTCTGGACAGATTCGAACGCTTTTTTGACCGCGTTGAACTTGTCCTCGAGGGTTGTGCGCGAATACACATATAACGGTGTGCCATACTGCTCGGCCAACGCGTCCACGCTGACGCCTTCGCAAAACAGCCGTCCCTGATTGTACCTGAAATATTCCATCTGCTCCGCCTTATATACCGAAGACACTTTGAATTTCGGTTTTTACCTCACTGTAATTCGCGTCATTCGTTCCGTGCAGCAAAGGAGTTATACGCTACTTCGTTTTTCACATTGACCGAATTTTGGGCGAATTTCAGTATAATAGCTCTTACTTGCCGTACACATCGTCGGGATTGAACACCTGCACCCCGTCCTCGACCAGGCCGTCGTCGGTTACCTTGAAAAAGAAGCAGGAACGCTTGCCGGTGTGGCAGGCCGCCCCGCCGTTCTGCTTGATTTTGATCAACACGCAATCCTTGTCGCAGTCGAAGCGGATCTCCTTCACTTCCTGGGTATTGCCGCTCGATTCGCCCTTGACCCAATATTTCTGGCGGCTGCGGGACCAGTAGGAGGCGAGCTTTTTCTCCACCGTGTCCTTCAGGGATGCCTTGTTCATGTAGGCGACCATTAATACTTCGCCTGTCTCGGCGTCTTGCGCCACACAGGGAATCAGGCCATTGGCATCATATTTCAGCCCGTCGATAAAGGAAGTATCCACCGTGTCTCCTCTTCTCACCTCGTGAGCGGTTGGGACCAAAACCGCTCTAATCCAATAACGAATTAACCCGCGTTTCCACGCGGGCAACAGCGGGGAACGGGCTTTGTGGCCGTTGCACCCGTCATGACGCAACTATAAGACCCGCCGGGCTGTTACGCAAGAAAAAACTGCCCGGCTTAACGCCGTACAAACCGACTACACGGACGGTAAATGACCCTTATTCTTCCGCCGCCAACGCCGCGGACAACTTCTGCAAAGCGCGGGCGCGGTGACTGATGCGGTTTTTCGCCGCCGGGTCGGCCTCGCCAAACGAGACGCCCAAGTCCCGGGAAAGAAACAAGGGATCGTATCCGAATCCCCCACTCCCCGTGGGCGTTGGCAAAATGACGCCTTCCGCTTCTCCCCTATACGTATGGACCTGCCCGTCCGGCAAAGCCAAGGCAATGACGCAAACGAACCGCGCTGTTCGTCTATCCGGCGGAATGTCCTTCAATGTATCCAATAACAAGCGGTTATTTTCCGCATCGTCCGCGTCTGGTCCGGCAAAGCGGGCGGAATACACGCCGGGACGGCCGCCCAAGGCATCGACAGCCAGGCCGGAGTCGTCGGCTATGGCGGGGAGTCTGGTAAACGCCAAGGCGGATACCGCTTTGATGCGGGCGTTTTCTTCAAAAGTCGCGCCTGTCTCTTCCGGTTCGGGCGCGCCCGGGATTTCTCCCAGGCCGATGATGTCAAAACTGAAACGTTCCAGAATCGCCTTCATTTCGGCGATTTTCTTGCCGTTATGGCTGGCCAGGACAAAGCGCTTCCGCATTTATTCTCCGTTTCCGTCCATACTGATCGATTCCGTTATGCCGAGCGCGGCCGATATCCTGGCCAGACTCTGCCACGGAATGCCGCCCGTGACGGTGTAGAGCCCGGGGTCGGCTTCGCCGGCGGCGGTCCAGGCTCGGCCCGCGCCGTACTCCAGCATTTCCCTGGCCAACTGGGTCGAGAGCGGCTCGTGCTGATCGGGCGAGCGCGGCCGCCAGTCCGCCGCCTCCACCAGGCAGAGTTGCAGGAACCGCACCGGGTGGAAAATGGAGAGGAATGTCGCGTCGCCCTCCCCCATGCGGCTGAAGGCGAGGCGGACATCGCCCTGGCCTGGTCCGTCGTAGGCGACGGTGTCGTCGGCCAGCGCGGTGCGGTATTCCATCACGGCGCGCATCTGGTCGGCGTCCGTTCTGCCGCTCCCAGCCACCAGCACCACCCGGGAACCGCTGCGCCGGAGAATCAGGCCGCCGTAATAATATGGGTCCGTATCGACGTCGCCGCCGGTGGGGTCGATGCGGAGGACTTTGGCGTCGACGTCATCGCCATACGATTCCATCGTTGCCACCAGGCCCATTTGCCCAAGGGCATAGGCGACCGGCGTGCCGGGTTGGATTAACTCCTCTAGCGCCTGAAGCGCTTCGGCCAATCTCTCGGGGGCGGTCCAGTCGCTGATAAGCAGGCGGGCCGCGCCGAGTTCGGGTTTGCCTGGAGGCGGCGCAACCCAGCAGGAAGTGGCTTCGCGGAGGCCGCCTTCGGCAAGGGTGGCCCACAGTGCCGTCGCGGCGGCGCGGACCTCCTGGCTCACCACCCCGCCGGCCGCACCGAGGAGGAACGCCCCCATCCTCTCGCCGGTTTGGGCGAAGCGCGCCCGGGTGTACGGCACGGCATAGGCGAGGCCCACCCGCTCGGGCGTTTGCCGCAGCGTCGCCAGCTGGCCCCTGCCGGTGAAGTCGGTCTCGCCCCGCACCGCCATGCGCCATTCGATACCGTCGCGCTCGAACCAGAGGGAGAGGTCGAGGCTTTCGAAATTCCGTGGCCAAAGGACAAACCGTTCCGCCAGTGAACGGAGCAACCGCTCCCGCGCCGGGTTTGGTCCCCAAAAGGCGACGAGGTCGTCGGTGAGTTTGCCGATTTTTTCCCGCCACCAGTATTGGCCGAATTCGCTGTCCTGCCACGCCGCCACCCGGGCGGGGAAAAAGCGGAGCATGATGTCGGGTTCGACATACTGACCGCCGGCGTGATAGAGCAGCCCGCGCGCCGCGATGTTTTCCGCATAGATGCGCCGGGTGGCGGCGACAGCGTCGCGGTTTGCGCCGAATATGGCGACGTTGCCGGGAAGCCATTCCATAAACCAGGTGTGGGCGTTGCCGTCGGCGTCGAGTTCGCGCAGCCGGGTCACGCCGTCCATGCCTTCGTATTCGCTCAGGCCGAGGTTGGCCATCTGGGTCATGTATTCGTCGCGGTTGTCGACCGGGAAGACCCACAGGGTTTGCGTCGGGCCGGGCGTCGGCGGTGCGAGAACGAGGCCTTCGAGCCAGCCCTCGTAGGTGAGTCCGTAAAAGGTGTTGTTGCGGATTTCGGGGCCGACCAGGGTATGGAGCGGCGGGATGAAGCGGCCGTCGTTCCGGATGCTTTTCATAAAGGTGGCGAGGTCGCCGTCCTCGGCGTCGATGGCGTCGATGTCGCCGAAACGGACGGCGGCAAGGGGCGTCCAGTCCGCTTCCCCTGCCCCCGCCGTCAGGGTCAATGCGAAAAAGGCGGCCAGCACGGCCAGAACCACGAATCGAGTGAAGGGGAGAATTCGCCCGTGGCGCATCGAGATTGTCTGACTCACGGGCCAATCATCCCGCTTCGCAGCATCTCTTCGTGAATGCGCCGCGCGTCGTCGAGGAACGGGAAGACGAACTCCACATCGCCGTCCTCCAGTATATTGAAGGCGACGCGGAGGCCGGGGGAATCGTTGGCCAGGAGGTCCAGGGCGAGAGCCAAATCCTCGTTCGCCCGCTCCACCTCCTGCAACAGCCGGGAGGGACCGGCGAGGAGAAACTCGCCTTCGATCATGCCGTCGCGACGGCGTTCGATAACGCCGGTGGCTTGGCCAAACGCGCCGCCATAGGCGCGGAATTCCACCGCCATGACGCCGTCTTCCTCGCGTTCCGCCACGATAGACATCTGGTCGAGGTTTATCGCGTCGATGTCGGCGAGATCCAGCAGGCCGCTCGGATCGCCGCCGCCCCATTCAGGCAGCGCCGCCGCCACAGCCCGCGACACGTCCTGCATCAGCCGCCACCACCTGCCGCTGCCGGCGATGTCGATGACCGGCTTGGCCCAGACCATGCCGGTACCCCATTCCTCTATGCCGCCGTCGGCGGAAGGGAAGCCGCGCCAGGTGAGGTTGACGTGCGCGCCCGAGATGCGGGCGCGGAATTGCTCCGGCACGAGACGAGTCAGCATGCCGGACAACTGATCCGCTCCCAACCGCTCGGCCGCGACTGTGATGGGGCCAAGCTCCTGGTCCGGCGACATGGCGAGGCGGACCCTGCCGCCAAGCATCTCGCCCTCGCCGGTCAGGTTCAGGCCGGCGGTCGACCGGGTCAGGATCAACTGCAGATTGGTGCCGCTCCAGCCAAAGCCGCGCCACGAACCGGTGCGCCACTCCACCGTCGGGAAGGTCCGCGACAGCCATTCGGGCCAACGGGAATATTTGGTAAAAAATGCGGGGATGCCGTCCAGGGCGGCGATGTCGCCGCGCATGGACAGACGCGTCGGCTGGCCGTTTGCGTCCAGCGGAATCGTCAGCGAAAACGCGCCGAACCCGGTCGGCCCCATGTGGATCTGCGCCTGGAGGTTGTCCTTGTTCGGTCCCACCGGCCACGAAAGGCGGAGGGGGTTGTTCCGTGGCAGGCCGAAGACGGCGAGGGGGACGTCGGCCAGGTCGCCTTCAAGATTGAGGATGCCGTCCGCGTCGGGGTGGCTGTCGTAGCGGATCTGTCCGTGGAACGCGCCGGGGGCGTCTTCCATCGGGAAGCCGTCCAACAGGAACGGCAGCATCGCGGCGGGCAAACTGTGAACAGTGATGGCGCAGCGGCCGGGAACCGGATGCGGGCGCTCGCCCCGTTCGTCGCCCAGCCGCAACTGGAGATCGATGGGGCCGGCGGACCCGGTGTAGCGGGTGGGCGTCTCGATAGCGCCAAAGGTGAAGTCCATGTCGTCGACGTGGACGCCGACCAGGTCGCTGTTGGGCCTGCCGGCTATGTGGGCGCCGAGTTTGAGAATAAGCTCGTAGCCGCGCCGGTCGACGGTCAGGCTGCTATTCTCTATCTCGGCACGCCAGTCCCGGACTTTGGGAAGCGGGAACGGGAAGGCGGTGTCGCTGACCGAAAGGGGCTGCAACAGGCCCTGATGACTCCATTCGCCCGATTCGTTTTGGGCAATGAGGAAATGGGTATTGTTGAACAGGAGGCTGGCGCGGCCGGGAGCGACGCCGATGACCGACCAGGGCTGCGCCCACGCGCCCATGCGGCCGATGCGGGCGAACTTGCCGGGGAAAATCGGATTGGGGTGCTCGACCTCGGTGTTGTGGAAGACAAGCCGCGACTGGCGCACCAAGTTGACCCGCACCGACATGTCGCCAAGGAGGGAGACGTCGGCGTTGAGGTTTTCGTCGAGCCACGACTGCATGGCGCGTTTTTTGGCCGGAGTCCGCAGCGACCGCTGCAACAGCCAGGTCGCGAGCCACGCCAGCCCGATAATGAACAACACCGCGACGCACCATTTGATCATGCGCGCGGTGATGATTTTTTTGCGGCGTTTGACTGTCGTTTTTTTATCTGCCATTCAGCTTTCCGGTGGCGGCACTCCCGCCGGGGGCACTTTTTAATGGTCTACTAAAATGAGGCCGGTGTCAATGGCCGCCCTCGTCAGGCATTGTCGCGGCTCGGGCCGACATAGAGGCCTTGTTCGCGTATAAAGGCAAGCACGCCGTGGGTGAGATAGCGAAGAAGCACGTCGTCGTCAGCTCCGTCGGCCAGGAGATTCCGGACCACGGTGGAACTGACATCCATCGGCGACATGGTGAAACGGCCCTGGCGGAGGATGTCGGCTTCCTCATCCGTCATTCCCGCATAATCGCCAACGCCGCGAAAGGGATCGTCGGGGCGCTCGGCCACGAGAGGCGGCGCGAGGCGGAGAATGTCCCGGTAGCCTCGCCAGGTGGCGAAGGTCTTGGCGAGGTCGGAACCGATGACGAGGCGGTACTGGTTGCCGGGGTTGGCGTTCATGAGGCGGTGGAGCGTTTCTATGGTGTAACTCTTGCCCTCGCGCTCCAACTCGATCGGGTCGACGCAGAGGCGGGAATCCTCTTCGGCGAGGAGCCGGGTCATGGTTAGCCTGACGCTTGCGTCTGCCTGGGATGGCGTGGCCTTGTGCGGCGGCTGGGCGGCCGGAAGCAAACACACCTGATCGGTCAGGCCCAGATCGAGTACGGTCTGCGCCAGCTTGAGGTGGCCGCGATGGGGCGGATTAAACGACCCGCCCAGGATGCCGACCAGCGTCATTATTCAATCGCCTCGCCCCGGAGGCCGGAGCCGTCCCTGCCGATGTCGGGCGTTTCGTCGCCGTCGAGGCCGACGCGGGAGCGGCCGTGGTTGAGGTAGCCGAGTTCCTCGAGCCGCCGGGTGAGCGCTTCCACCACCGGCTCGGGGACAAACGCCGACACGTCGCCGCCGAGCGCCATCGCCTCCTTGATAAGGGAGGAACGGATAAAGGACCGCTCGGCCGAGGACATGACGAAAACAGTTTCGACGTCGCCGATACGCTTGTTGGCGAGGGCGAGCTGGAATTCGTACTCGAAGTCGGCGAAGGTGCGGATGCCCCGGAGGATGACCTGCGCGCCGATGCGTTTGGCGAATTCCACCGTCATGCCGGTAAACATCACGGCCTTGATGTTGCCGTGCCCGGCGGTAAGCTGGGTGATGAGTTCGAGGCGCTCTTCAATGGGCAGGAGCGGTTCCTTGGCCGGGTTTTCCGAGACCGCCACCACCAGTTCGTCATAGAGGGCGGCACCGCGTTCGATAATGTCGAGGTGGCCGTAGGTGATGGGGTCGTAGCTGCCGGGCAGGACGGCGATACGCTTGGTCATTTTTTCTCCTCACCGGCGGGACCGAGCAACTTGTCGAGGATGTCGGCAAGTTTGTCCCGCATGTCGCGGCGGTGGATAATCATGTCGATCTGCCCGTGGGCGAGCAGGAATTCGGCGGACTGGAATCCGTCGGGGAGTTCGGCGTTGATGGTGGTTTTGATGACGCGAGGCCCGGTGAAGCCGATGCGGGCGCGCGGTTCGGCAATATTCAAATCGCCCAGGGCGGCCCAACTGGCCCAGACGCCGCCCATGGTGCTGTGGGTCGAGATGCTGAGGAACGGCAGGCCGTTTTCGTCAAGCTTGGTGAGGGCGGCAGAGGTCTTGGCCATCTGCATGAGGGAAAAGAGGCCCTCGTACATGCGCGCGCCGCCGCCGGAACCGGAAAAGACGATCATCGGGGCGTGGCGCTCGACCGCCGATTCAACCAGGCGGACAAACCGCTCGCCCACGACCGACCCCATGGAACCGGCCATGAAACGCGCGTCAGTGACGCCGAAGGCGACTTCGCGGCCCTTTAATTTGCCGAAGCCGGAGACCATGGCGTCGGTGATGCCGGTGGCTTCGCGGGCTTTTTCCAACTTGCGGACGTAGCTTTCCAGCCCGTTGAACTTGAGGAGGTCGATGGCGGCGAGGTCTTCGTCCTGGGGCTCGAAGGTGCCGTAATCGAGGGTGACGCGGATGCGGTCAATCGCACCGATGGTGTGGTGGTGGTCGCAGGCGATGCAGACATTGAGGTTGGATTCAAAATCCACCCGCATCATCATTTCGCCGCACTGCTCGCATTTGACGCCCGGACCGGTGCCGATTTCCCGGATCTCGGTCTGTGGGCGCAGGCCTAACTTTTCCTTCAGGCCCTGCCATTCCAGTATTGCCATGGATGTCTCCGTCGGGACATTTGCCCCGGTAGTGCAATATGCTATAGCGCTCCGGCATGCATGGCCGGGGCACGAGTTCGCCGCATTATAGTGAGACCGGCTCTGGAGCGCAACGTGCTTTGCACGAAAAAAGGCCTGATCGCCCTGCCCTACCGCCCACGCGACATGGAGCGTCCCATCCACGTCCAGAGGGAGAAACATTTCCAACCTCACGCGTATAACGCGTTCAATATTCATATTTTACGTTATCGTTGAAACTAAAATGGCGAAATTACCATTTTTTACCTCAAGATCATCCTTACATAAACGATAATTTTTATTGAAGATCGCGTAATCCTGATTTTTGGACGGCGTTTCGGTCGTTGAGAGGAATGCTGAGACACAGAAACGTTGCAGTGACGACAAATATCTAATTTATCATCATGTTACGAGATATTTCTTCAAGCATTGTAGCGCACTTGATCCGCGATTATCACCGACGCCATAGTCCGATAGCAGCAGGTATGGTGCACTCACCAGCCATTATTGATACTCTATGAAGGATTAATTACTACTTCAGTCCATTATACGGCCGCCTATTTGGCGGCCTTTTTTTTTGCATGCCGCTATCCATTTGCAATGAAATTTCCTCCATTTCCAATGACTGCCTTCACTCCGAACAAATTTCCTCCAGTGAATCGCCTTGGTCTGTTTTCTTCCGAACGCACCATACCTGCTGTTATAGGCCGCTCCGTCAACGGGAAAGGAGGTTTTTAACGTGACGAAGCGTCGTTCCGAACCGGTGCAAAAAACAACCCTCATCGGGGAAGCGGTTTTGCCGAACCGCGCATGATGCGAATCCGGCTTAGGGCGGCATAACGGACCGTGCCGCCCCTCACGGAATGAACACAACCAAGGAGGAAGTACCATGTCAATGGTGATTGCAAACAACATGCAGGCGGTCAATACCAAGCGCCAGTTTTCCATTTCGGCAAGGGGCATGTCGGGCGCGATGGAAAAGCTGTCGTCCGGCTACAAGATCAACTCCGGCAAGGACGACCCGTCCGGCATAGTCATTTCGGAACAGTTGCGGTCGCAGATCAATGGCCTGAAACGGGCGCAGCAGAACACCGAAGAGGCTATCAACGTGATGGGCATCGCCGAAGGCGCGCTGAACGAGATGAACGCGATCCTCAAGAAGATGAAGGCCCTGGCTATCCACTCGAACAATACCGGCGTCACCAGCCCGGACCAGGTGGCGGCGGACCAGGCGGAGATGGACTCGGCCATCCAGACCCTGGACAGGATAGCCCAGACCACCAAGTTCTCGGACCAGAACCTGCTGAACGGCTCCAAGGACATTACCTTCGACCAGAACACCCTTATCAAGGGGACGCAACAGAACACGCTCCTGAATGCGCGCGAGTCGTCGTTTTCGCAGATCTTCAAACGTGACGGCTATGCGGTCAGCATCAACTTCACCGGCACGACCAACGCCGACAACGCGACCGGCATGGGCGATGTCGATTTTTCCCAGCAGGCCACCAGGGCGTACCTCGAGGTCGACACGGCGGCTGGCACACAGCCCCAGCCGAACATCGACGAAAACGGCAATTTCACCAAGGAACAGTCGTTTACCCTGACCGGCAACCGGGGCTCGCGGAGTTTTACCCTGAAAAAGGGTACCTCGGTGACGGAAATGGTGTCGAAGATCAAGGGCGCGACCGATTCGACCGGCGTCGACGCGGCGCTCATCTTCAACAGCGCGCAACGCATCGACAAGACGGCCGAGGGCAAAATTCCGGTGCTGACGGACGACGACTACGGCATAACATGGACCGGCGACCGGGCCATCGATCTCACCGGATTGAAAACCACCGCCGGCGATCAAATTTCCCTTTCCGTCACCGCCGACAAGGATATTGGCAAAGCGCTTTCGGACGCGATGGCAGCTGCCAACTCAACTCCGCCCATCACCAGCCTGGGCTTTAAGGTAAATATGGTGGCGGGGGGAGCAGATACGTATTCCCTTACCGCCGTCGATAACAACGGCGGAGAATACACCATCGCCACCGGATGGGACGGCACAACGGCCGGACTGAGCGGCAGCATTGCCGTCACCGCCACCACCGGTGATGCCGGCGTCGCAACCGCTTTGGCGGATTTGACCTTTTCCGTGTCGGGTAATATTGACATTGATGCGTCCGAGATGGTCAATACCTATTCCTTCAGCAAGGGAATGGCCAATCTCCCCACAATAACAATCGACAACCTTTACGGTGAAGCCGTCAGCGGCGCCACAAACGGCTCTGTGACAGTCGATTTCGATGCAAGCACATTCGATCTGGCGACGGTATATGACGCCATCGAGGACGACGCCCTTCGGGACAGGTTCCGCGCCGCCGCAGAGACAGTTGACGGGCTCACTTTTGGAGTCAAGGTTTCCGGCACCCAGGGCAATATGACCTTCACACTATCGGTGAGCGATGCAACGGGTGTTCTTTATAATGAAGACATCTCCGGCAGTAAGATGGGGATTATCGATGGCAAGGCCACTAACTTCCCAATCGCTGATTCGGTCGGCTTTAAGGGCGCGGTGGTTACTGCCAAAGATATCGACACTGCGAGTCTTGGATATCAAGCAAGCAATCCATTTACTGGCACCGCTGCCACAGGAGCCGCGAGCAACTCGATAGGCCGAGTTGTAATTAAAGCCGCTGCAGGCGGAACAGAACCCGCTAATACCTCCGCGATTACCGCCACAGGTGGTGCGGGGTTTTCTGCTTCCCAAACTATCGATAACCTTAAGTATGATTCAACTAGCGAAATAGCGTTTACCTTTTCGACGATGGACGGCACGTTATTTGGCATAACCGACGCAAACTCTAGTAAAAACGATTTTACGTTCACGGTTACGCTCAATGCAGGCTCAAGCCTGGATGCCCCAAGCTATACCGTCACCGCAACGAACGACGATCGAGTGTACCTACTCAACGGCAATTGGAATGGAGCCGCCACCGACAATATTATTGACGCAAATTCGGTAACGTATTTGTCTGGTGGTGCCGGTGAATTGCCAGGATTGGTATCAGCACTTAAAGATGCATCCCTCGTAGCCGACAATGCGGTTAGCGTAGTAGATTCTTTCAGCGCCGCAGCCGACTGGACATCAGGGACTGGCACCGCAACAATTCCGGTGGTGGTCGCGGAGGGGCTGTACACAGATGGGATTGCGGAAGCCGGGAAGGTGACTGTCGACTTTGGTAGCGCGGATTGGGGTAAGATTTTAGCAGCCGTGGATGCCGATAAAAGGCAAGACTTTGTAAACAAGTTAAACAGTGGTGATATCGCAGTTATAATTGATACCTTTACTGGAGCCGACCAAGCTAATTTTGCGTATAATATAACTCTGGTCGATAAATCCGATGCCACCACTAAATACGTTACCCTTGCAGGCGGCAAGACGGGAATTGTGGCCGGTGTTGGGGATACAACAGGGACGGGTGCCCTAGCGGAAGTCGCCGTCACCTTCAGCGATGACAAGACAAAGTACAATGTTGGCTATGATGCGTCCAAACAAGTGGGGTCTGCAGCAACGGCAGGGAAAACCGGTACGAGCCCAGCCTTAACCGTCGCACTAACCGGTGCCCGCAACGAAGTTACCGACGACTTCCGCATGACTCCGGCCATACCGTCCGCATCCGGCCAAACCGGCGGCGTCTCATTCGATAAGGACGCTTCCGCCGCCCGCAATCTCGGCACCGTCGCCGTCTTCAACAACACCATCGACAAGAACGGTTCCGGCACCGTCATCCAAGGCGTCAATGCGGTGGAATTGAAGGTCGAAGGCAGGGTTGATGATAACGGCGATCCGGTCCTGGACCCCGTCACCGGCACGCAGATAATGGACAGCGTCGCCGCCGACTCCATCCAGTTCGGGAAAAACACCGACGGCCAGGGACGTATCTACGTCAAGTTCCTGGACGACGACAGCTTCGAACTCTACAAGGACTCGAGCCTGTCCGAAGCGTCCAAGGTGGCCACCGGCATCAGCGGCGAGGAGATAAAAGAGTACAATAACTCCGGCCTGACCGGCATCACCCTTGAACTCCAGGGAACCGGCCTCGCCTCGAAGAGCGGCGTCTATATGTCCTTTGCCGGCATCGAAGGCCACAGCACCAACACCGGCGCAAGCACCATGGACGGCGTCCGCTACAACGGCTCGGTCGTCAACAAGACGCCCTACCCTACCCGGAATGAAGTTGCCGATCCGAACGACCCGGACTCCACGGACAAAGGCCCGTGGACCGGCACCGCCCTCTTCGACTCGGAAAAGACCTATATCACCGGCGTCGAACTGGGCAAGAACACCTCGGATGAAGGGACCATCTACCTGAAGAACGAGTATATCGTCGACAAGGACACCGGTGCCGCCACCCTCCAGGTCTCGGCGTACAAGCACCGCGACATGCGTGATTCCGACCTGGTCGCGCAGTCGGCGGTCTACGAGGTCAGGAACGCGGCCGGCGAGGAGGCCCAGTCCCTCACCGTCGTCCTGAACGAAATCCGCAACAAGGACGATACCGCCGGCACCGGCCTCGGCATGGTCCTGTCCGTCGACGGCGACGCATTCGCGGGACAGAACAAGTCGGCGACCATGACCGGCGACCTGACCTTCACCAACCTGGGCGCACGCGTGTTCGCGAGCGATTATGGTTCAAAGGGTTTTGTCAAGCTGACCCAGGACAAGGGCGCTATCTTTCACGAGTACTCGACCGCCGGCAACAACAACTCGAAACGGCTTATCGACGCCGGTTCGGACGGGGTCATCCTCGAGGTGAAGGGCCAGGACGCGACCCTCGCCGTCGGCGGCAGCGAAGTGAAGACGGACGGCCTCACCCTCAAGATGGCGACCGAGGACATCCAGGCCAGCCTCGTCTTCAACCAGGGCAAGGTCGGCTCCACCACCATCGCCCAGGTCGGCTACGGCGACGGGTCCATCTTTACCAAGATCGGCGCCCTCAACCTCGGCGCGACCGAGGACGCGGCGGAAGGGTCGACCTACGAGCACATGTCCGGCTATCTCTGCAACGCCGGCCATGTCACCAACGAAAAGCTGGACAGCTTCGACAACGGCATGCAGCTCCAGCTCGGCGAAGGCTCGGGCGACCAGAACCGCACCATCGTCGCCATCAAGTCGATGACGTCGGAAAACCTCGGCCGCATCACCAAGGGCGGCAATTGGGAAACGGGGTCGGCCGTCTACACGGAACGCGTCTTCACCATGAAGGACGTGATGGGCGGCGGCTTGGCCTCCCTCAGCTCCAGGCCGACGCTGGCGATGGAAATTATCGAAAAAGCCATCACCGACGTGTCCGAGGTGCGGGCGCAGATTGGCGCGGTGCAGTCGAACCTGCTCCAAACCAATTCGAACAACCTGGCGGTCTCTATCGAAAACATCCAGAAGACCGAGTCGGGCATCCGCGACGCCGATATGGCGGACGAGATGA
>JAJPXZ010000177.1 GCA_021205245.1 Planctomycetaceae bacterium | reverse complement strand
GCCCGCTTTTCGCGCTGGTGGAGGTCCGCACGCCGGGGTGACGTGTGGGGGTGGCTGGGTGGCTCCTGACAACGGGTGGGTATACTGACCGAGTGGTGGACATGCCCGGTATAGTGAAGGGAGTTACTTACCCCAGCCGCCATAAAAGGTACGCGACGACCTCCACCACCAGCACGGCGGCGGCTCCGATCAGATAGGGCCGCCATGACGGCGGCTCTTCCTCGATGTCTGTATGCGTGTTGCCGCTCATGTCGAGATCTTCGTCGTAATCGGCGGTGTGGATGGAACGCTTTATGGACGACGGCGGCAGCTGCTCTTCAATCAGCTTGGCGATATCTGTCGACAACTCTCCCGCGTGGCTGTAGCGCTGGGTGATGTCGGGTTGGGTGGCTTTGCGGATGACCCGGTCGACGCCGTGACTGAATGTCGCGCCAGGCGCGAGCGTGCGGATGTCGACCTCGCCCGACGGTGTTCTCGCCGCCTCCAGAGTGGACTGGAAGGTGGCCTGACGGTAGACCCGGGTCAGGCTCATGAACTCGGCCAGGATGAGGCCAAGCGCGTAGACGTCGGACTGCGGGCCGATGTGGATATAATCGCCCCGCGCCTGCTCCGGGCTCATGTAGGCGGGCGTGCCGGCGATGGCGCCGCCCATCGTGTTCATCCCCGACGCCTGACGGACAGTCGCGACCGGGTCTTCGTCGAAATCCGGCAAGGGCGACTTCACCGTCTTGGCAAGGCCCCAGTCCATAATCTGCACTTCGCCGAATTCCCCGATAAAGATGTTGCCCGGCTTGAGGTCGCGGTGCACCACGCCCTTGGCGTGGGCATAGGCCATGCCCTGGCAGATGCGCTGGAAGAGCCGCAGCCGGGCGAGATAGTTGTACGCGCGGCGGAATTCGCGGTCGCCGATGCGCAGGTGGTTGATGACGTCGCCGAGGCTGCGGCCCTTGACCAACTTCATGCTGAAATACGGCATGCCGCCGGGCATGATGCCGATCTCGTGGACAGGCACGACCGACGGGTGTTCGAGCTGCGCTGTTATCTGCGCCTCGGCGACAAAGCGGGCAATGCCGTCCCGCGACAGACCCTCGCCGTCGTGGAGAATCTTGATAGCGACCTGACGGCCGAGGTGCTGGTCGCGCGCCTCAATCACCTGCCCGACCGATCCCGAACCCAGCTCCTGGCCGATGATGTACCGGGCCGGCGGCGTCTGGTCTTCCGAGATGTCGGCGATGATGGACGGTCGCGCATCCTCGAGATGGTTGAGGAGGCTCTCCAGGTTAATCGCCTCGAGAAACAGCGGCGGCGGATGGCCTTCGAAATCGGCCGTGTCGGTGGGTGACATGGGCCTCCGGTGGATCTTGGTGGTCGCTTTGTCGCTCATTTCACTTTTCCTCCCGGGGCGGCGGCAGCGACGCTCTCTGCCGGCGCGGCTCCGGATTGTCGCCATACCGGGCGAGATCGATAACCGGCGCTTGCCGTGACTCGCCCTGGTGATTCGGGTCCGTGGTGATGTCCTGGGTGATGCGCCGCAACGACGCCGCCTGCTGGAAAATGGATTCGGCGACGGCGGCTGTCTCGCGGGAGACGATAATCGTGTGGTCCACCGATTTGGAAATCTGCTCCAGACTGACGTGAACCTGGTGCACGGACTGCGACTGCTCGTCCGCCAGCTTCGCGACCGTGTCCGAGTCGGTCCGCAGATCCTGGGCGTTTTCCTTGATGTCGATCAGCGTGCCGCCGAGTTGCTCGATGGAGTCGGTGGCGTCCTGGATTCGGCCGGTCATTTCCTCAATCATGGTCGAGGTCTCACGGGCGGCGCGGGCGCTGCGGCCGGCGAGATTGCGCACTTCGTCGGCGACGACGGCAAAACCCTTACCGTGCCTGCCGGCGCGGGCGGCCTCGACAGCGGCGTTCAACGACAGCAGGTTCGTCTGGAAGGCGATGTCGTCAATCAGCTTGATGATGGTGCGAATCTTGTGGCCGGATTCGCGCACGCCGTTCATGGCGGCCGCTGCACCGAGCGCCTCGTCCGCGCCCTTGTCGGAGCGGCTGTGGGTCGACTCGGCCTTGGCGTGGCTGTTGCGGGCCGATATCGCGTAATCGCTGGACGCTTCGCCGATCTTCTGGGTGGTGGAGGTGATTTCCTCAATAGCGGCCGACTGTTCCATAGCCGTGTCGGACAACGACTGCGCCGCCGTGAGGATACGCTCCGACTTCGTGTCCAGGCTCATGGCGATGGATGACGCGAGGGCGAGGGTGCGCGATATGTCCTTCGCGTCCGTGACGTCGACGCCGACGGTCATGCGGCCGAGATATTTGCCGTCCGTGTCCAACACCCGGCACGAGGAAATGCGGTGGATGCGGTTGTCGCTCACGCGGACCTCCATGCTCTCGATTTCAGGCGCATTCGGGTTGTTGGTGGCGAGGATGAATTGGGCGTCGGTCCCGGGCAATGTCTCCTGGCAGGTGCGGCCGATCAGGGTCTGCGGGTTGCCGTCGGCAATCAGGTCGGCGAAGGCGGGATTGACGTATATCCATTGGGACTGGAGGTCGAGTATGCCAAGCGGCATCGGCACCCGGTCGAGGATGGTGCGGTGCCATTTTTCCGAGTCGGTCAGGGTCCGGCCCATCGTTTGCGCGACCAGGTACCCGAGCAAAATCGACACCAGCAACATGCCGATCATTTCGTACAACTGGCGGGACAAGGTGGATTCCGAATCGGCCAGCACCTGGTCGACCGGCTGGAACAGCATCACCGCCCACGGCTTTTCGAAATAGGTCCGGTTGATGGCGGCGACGGCGACCAGCACCTCCCTGCCGCCCATCGGATAGATGGCGGATAATTCGCTGCCCGATTCCACCGCCTGCATGACGTCCTGGTAAACGTCGCTCCGCAGACGCGAGAGGTCGGTGTTTGACGGTTCGATAAGGCCGCTGATGTCGACGCCGGTCGGCCTGCCGACAACGGCGCCGCCGGGTGATATGAGCATCGACTCGCGGTTGCCCCGGTTTTCATTGTGGCGCTGCAGGGTGCGCTGGTATTCGGTCAGGCACAGGTTGGCCCACACCGCGCCGACGAACCGGCCGTTCATCATAAGCGGCTGGACAAAGCGGCATTCGACGTGTTCCTCATCCCTGCCGCTGACGGCGTGATGGATGTTCAACCGCGGCTCGGCGATGTGGAACACGTGATTCCGGGCGACATGATTCCACCACGGCTCTTCGGTAATACGCCCCGAGCGGTCGGGCTCCTGCATGGCGACCCTGCCGGTGACTTTGTCAAAAATGATGACGGACGCGCCGGCGGCGTTGGTGAAGCGGCTGTTTTCCGGGCCGGCCGGCAGGACACCGGGCAAGGTGACGAGACCGACACTGGAGAGAAAGGTGTTCGACTGATCAAGGGACGACCGGGCGAAGGTGGCGATGCGGGAGGAGTCGGGTGTGCCGTTGGTCGCGCTGGCGTGTTCGAGTTCCGACATGACGCTGGCGCTGATCGCGCCGACGATGGTGGAGACGTTTTCGACCGCCTGGTTGTAGAGGGAGGCGTTGAGGGCGGATGCTTCCATCTGCAGGGCGCGCTGGCGGTCGAGGGTGTATTGTTCCGCCTGGTGGCGGTTCAGAAGCATCATGCCGGAGAGGCAGATGAAGGACACGCCGACCACGGCGATAATCAATTTCCACTTTACACTGAGCAAACCGCGCATAACAACCATCCCATACTGATCGGCCCGACGGAATATGGACAAAAGCGGCATAGACCGCCGCCCGAGTGCATAGACCGGGGCGTCCCCATGCCGGGACACCCTCATCCAGCCCGACAGTATCGTAGTCGATTGTATGAAAATGACGCAAATGTAAAGAGGTTTTTAGGGCAATGGCCACGCCGGAGTGAGTTTACATATAAGGTAAATTGGGAGTTGGAGCCGGTCAGTACACTGTTGTGGGCGAGGGCGCGCGACCAGAGGCGCTGCGATAAGTAAATGACAGCAGGAACAAAATCCAATAAAACCCTTGCAACCAATGGGCTTTTTCGTAACAATATTGGCCTCGAAATGCCGCTACGCCAACTTGGCTCAGGGGTAGAGCAGCGCTTTCGTAAAGCGCAGGTCGTGGGTTCGAATCCCACAGTTGGCTCCAATTATTATCGTTATAACCCTCGTCATCGACGGGGGTTATAGTTTTATCCGATTTATCCTTCTCATGCCGTTCTGGCGAGGTTATGGTGGAGGCGTGTTTCGGAATCATCTTGCCCAGGTTTTCCACCCCACGCCGCAATTTTTTCTTCCACTGGTTTTACATAGGTCATCATGGTCAAGTTGAGGGTCGAGTGCCGGGCCAATGTTTGGAATCACCTTGTTTTGGTATTGTATGTTTTATACGGTCTGAGTGTTGAGGTAAAGATTGCGAAATTGCCCTTTGAGGGTCGTATAGAGATCGTTCGTGGTTGCATTGGGTTCAAAGCGCCGCCTTCCTGGATGAACCATAATGTCACACGCCTCTTGGAAACTGCCGAAAAGGTTCGCACCGACTCCGGCGGTCATTGCCGCGCCAATACAGGCGTCGCCATCTGTAATTGGAATCACTGGAACACCAAATATATCCGCCTGAATTTGTGCCCAGAGGGAGCTGCGGGCTCCTCCTCCCATGGATATGATTTGTTTTCCCTCGATACCCATGTCCCTGAACAGGGAATAGCTCTGCTCCAAAGCCATCACAACGCCCTCCATAATGGCCCTCACCATATGCGGGATCCCGTGCTTGAGCGATAATCCGGCAAAGATCCCACGCGCATAGGGGTCATACCACGGCGTGCGTTCGCCCGTCAGGTAAGGCAGAAATAACAACCCTTCGGACCCGGGCTGGATCTCGGCCGCCATTGCGGAGAGTGATTCATAACTTGATTCAGGGCAGAAGTTGTCCCTGAACCATTTGAGCGCCAGCCCAGCGCAGAGGGTTGAACCCTGTAGCATCCAGTACCCTGGTATTGGATGACAAAAGGTGGATGTCCGGAATTCGCGGTCACATTTCGGCTCACCCAAAATGGTGGATACCTGACCGCCGGAGCCGATATTGAGGCCAATTGTACCCTCGCCGACCACGCCCGCGCCTATTCCAGCCATGCCGCTATCAGCGCCGCCATGAAATACCGGAATGCCTGCCCTCAAGCCGCACATCGCCGCGATTTCGGATCTGAGTGTTCCCGCCTGATCAGTCGAGTGCCTGACGCGCGGGAATATCCCGTGCGGGATATCCACCGTTTTCAGGATATCCCACGCCCAGTCACCGCTGCCGACATCGTAGCAACAGGTGGCTGATGCATCCGATGCTTCCTGAGAAAATACTCCCGTCAGCCTGCCCCGGACGAAATCTTTCGGACATAGCACGCATGCCGCCCGATCTACAATCGCCGGCTCATGCTTCCGTAACCAATAGAGTGAAGCGAGACCGTAACCGGCGGCAAGTCGGTTCATGGTTGTTGCGCGGAGCGTTTTTTCGCCGACCAGCGACTGGATCTCCTCCACCTCGCGGCCTGTCCGGCTGTCTGCCCACAGGATGGCATCACGTAACGGATTCCCCTCCTTGTCCACAAGGACAATGCCGTGCATTTGGCCGGAAAGGGCGATTCCCCGGACTTCACCTGTTCCTGTTGAAACGACCGTCCGGATACAGTGGAGTACCTTGTCCACCCAAATCTCGGGATCCTGTTCAGCCCAACCGGGGCTCCTCGTGGTGATGCCGTACTCTTCGGAATGCGACGCCATAACCGAGCCGTCGAGATCCATGAGGACCGCCTTGCTCCCGGAAGTGCCGATGTCGATGCCTAGCAGCATGGGTGTGGTCCTTATCGGGTGGATTGCATGCGACTCTTCAGCCGACCCGCAATGGCGCGCGCAAATATGATGAGAATGATTATCCCGCCCCACATCGCGGTGATCATGAACGGATCCATGCGAAGAAGGTTCAGGCCGCTGGATATGAACTGGAGAACGACAGCCGCAGCCACCACACCGCCCACTTTGCCAAAGCCTCCGTTGGGGTCGACGCCGCCAAGAAAGGAGGCGAGCACCGCTACCAACAAGTACGACGCGGCATAACTCGACTTGACCGAGTTGAACTGACCGATCATCACCAGCGATGTGAGGGAAGCGAAACAGGCGGACAGTACATACTGCATGATGGTGGTTTTCTGGATGTCCACGCTGGAGTATTCCGCCGCCACAGGGTTTGCCCCCATCATGTACAAGGAAAATCCGAAGCGCGTTCTGTTGAGGATCACCGAAATGACAAGGACCGCCGCCACGAAAAGGATAATGGACGCCGGAATACCAAGCACAGATCCCGCGCCAAGGAAATTAAGGGTGGAGGGAAATCCGGTGATGGTGTAGCCCTTGGTCAGGACGATATTGAGGCCGTTCACCAGGGTCATGGTGCCGAGGGTCACAAGAATCGCGGGAATGTCGAAATAGGAAATGAGGAAGCCATTGATAAAGCCGACGATGCAGCTTGCCAGGAAACCGGCGAGAATGGCCAGCGCCACGGGCGCGATTCCCGCGTTCTGGATATTTTCAGCGCCGACCACGGCACCCAGCACCATATAGATGATGATGCCATTCAGGTTGGTGTTGGCGATGATGGATAGATTGATGCCGCCGGTCAGCATCGCCACCATCATTCCCACGGACAGCAGGCCTATGACCGGTAGCTGGTAAGCCATGGAAAAGAGGTTGCCCACACCGAAAAATTTCTCGCCGTTCAGCACGGTCATGAGCAGGAATACCAGAACGAGCGTTGTGTAAAGGGCAGCGTTCTGGCGTGAAAAGACTTTGGTTATGCCGTTCATGATATTATCCTCGAAATAATCCGTCTTAGTACGCCGCGCCCACCTTGGCCGCTTCGTGTTCCTCATCGATCTGTACACGTATACGCTGGCTTTTCTGTCGCTTCACCTGAATGGCGTTGGCGGTGATGCTGACCAGAATGATCAGGCCGGTGAATACGTCGTAGTAGTACGAGGAGATTTTCAGAAGAGTCAGGCTGTTCGACAGAATGGCGAAAACCAGAACACCCAGAAATGTCCCCAGCACCGTACCCCTGCCGCCCGTCACCGAAGCGCCGCCAAGAACCACGGCCGCGATGACCTGCATCTCGCTGCCCACGATGGAATTGGGGATGACCGCCTGCACCAGCGAGACGTGGACAATGGAGGCGAAGGCGGCGATGGCGCCCATCGCGCCGTAGACGAACAAGGTGGTGCGCGCCAGATTGAAGCCAATACGCTCGGCGGAAATACGGTTGCCGCCCGAGGCGTAGACACTCCGGCCCAGTTTGGTATACGACAGAAAGAAAAAGAGAATGACGCCGAGGATAAACCACAGGAAGGTGGGCAGGCTGAGGCCAAAGCTGCCGCCGTGCGCTCCGGTGAAGTTGCCCACCCTGGCGTCGGCGAATTCCCAGAAGAATCCGGGGATATCGTAAATCAACTGCCCCTGCGTGATCACGTACATGATGCCGTAATACAGGCTTTGCGTGGCGATGGTGACGATAATGGCGGGCATCCTGTAGTAGTGAATTATTGCGCCGTTGGCTAGACCGAGGAGCGTACCGAAGACAATGGCCACCGCCACGGCGAAATAAATGTTGCCGCCGCCCGTGTGAATGAACAGGGCGACAACGGCGTACTGCACCACCTGGGCGATGGCGGTGAACGACACGTCGAATCCGCCTGAAACGATAACCATGACGACACCAAGGGAAAAAATGCCCAGGACCGTAAATGACTTGAGAAGATCGGTTATGTTTTCCAGTGAGAGAAAATTCGGGTTGAGCGCATGGGTGGCGACGGAAAGGATGACGATCAGCGCCACCAGCACGATTTCCCTTCGCCTGAGTAATTTGGTTATGTGCATGATGGAATCCTTGTTTGTCAGATGGGCTCTCACTACCGCCGTTGCGAGACAGGCAAGCGCTCCATCATCTCCTGAAGTTTTTCCTCGCTCGCCTCGGCGGCGGCCACTTCGCCGGTTACCCGGCCTCCGCCCATGACCAGAATGCGGTCGCAATTGGCGAGAAGCTCCGGAATTTCGTCCGATATGATAATCACCGCCATACCGTCGCGGGCGTTCTGCTCGATCGTTTCGTAGATGGCGCTCTTCGCGCCGACATCGATGCCGACGGTGGGGCCGTCGAGAATAAGGACGGAGGGGTTCATGGCCAGCCATTTGGCGATGACGATTTTCTGCTGGTTGCCGCCGGAGAGCGTATTCGCCGCCTTGCGTCCGTCGTCGGTTTTAATGCGAAGGCTTTCAATCCATCTGCCGACCTCGCTTTTCATCTTCCGGAAATCGAGCAGGCGGAGGGGATTCAGATACTTGTCGAGGGTGGCGACGGCAATGTTGTTTTCGATACTATGATTCAGTACCAGGCCCTGGGTCAAACGGTCCTCCGGCACGTAGGCGACGCCCCGACGGATGGAATCCCCGACCCGGCGTATCGCCGCTGCCTGGCCCCGGATGGTGATACGGCCCGAGTCGGCGGGGCCGATGCCGAAAAGGGCGGAAGCAAGCTCTGTACGGCCCGAACCGAGAAGGCCGGAAATACCAAGGATTTCTCCCGCGCGCAATGAAAAGGACACATCCCTGAAATGGTTTTTCTTACTGAGGTTTTCCACCTGGAGAACCGGCTCGCCGCTGGCATAGCTGGTCGTCTTTTTGCGAAATTCCAGAGAGCGGCCAAGCATGGTGGATTCAATTTTGTCGATAGTGAGATCGGCGACCCGTTCAATCCCGACGACGAGGCCGTCCCGCATTATGGTGAGTCTGTCGCAGATCTCCACGATCTCACCCAGCTTGTGGCTGATGAAAATAAAAGAAAGGCCGCGCTGCTTCAGATCGCCAAGCAGCCCGAAGAGCTGGACGATTTCCCGGCGGGTAAGGGCGGTGGTGGGTTCGTCGAGAATAAGCAGTTTGGAATCGTTCGCCAGCGCCCTGGCGATAGCGACCAACTGTTGTTTGGCAATGGGGAGATCCTCAAGGAGATCCTCGGGGTTGATGTCGACGCCGAGATCGCGGAGGATGGCGAGCGCCTTGTCCCGGTAGCGCCCCTGACGGGAAAAGAAACTGTCGTCGCCGATGATGGGGCCAAGGCAAATGTTCTCGATAACGGTGAGATTCGGAAAAAGCGACAGATCCTGGTAGATGACGCTGACGCCGAGTCTGATGGCTTCGAATGGGTTGTTCTGCTCGATACGTTTTCCCGCAATTTCCAGGGTGCCCGAGTCCGGCTGGTAGACGCCGGAGATAATCTTCATTAGCGTCGATTTGCCGCAGCCGTTTTCGCCGATCAACCCCATGATCTCGCCGGTCTCGACCGTGAAATCCACCCCTTTCAATGCTTGGACGCCCCCGAAGTTTTTGACGACTTGCTTTGCATCGATGAAGTTCATTGTTTGCTCCATGCACCTGTTTTGGCCTGTGAGGCGGTGGTCGCCGTTGGTGGGGCGGCAACCACCGCCACGAGGTTAAAAGTCAAACTGGTCGCAGTTGCTCCCGTCAACGAGTAGCGGCTTGTTGAAGAGGATGGACGCGCCGTCGATTTGCGGCACGCCGAGGCCGGGGATTTCAAGGCCCTGCTTGATGTCGTCACGCTTGCCGTCGAGGAGCATCTTGGCCAGATAGACCATGGCGCGGCCCGCGTCGGCCGGGCTCCACAGGACGGTGTAGTTGATGGTGCCGTCCTTCAGAAAGGAGGCGGCTTCCTTGGGGGAGGTGGTGGCGATAACGACAACCTTGTTCTGCATGCGCTTTTCGCGGAGCGCCTGGCCGGCGCCGGGAGCGCCCTGGCTGCCAAAGGACAGGATGCCCTAGAGCTCGGGATAGGTCATGAGAAGTTCAAGCGTTTTCTGGCGGGCGGCGTTGCGATCCTCCGCGACGGGGAAGCGGTCGGCGACAAGCGTCAGCTTCGGGTGGTTTTTCTTCGCATAGGCGATGGCCGCGTCGGCCCACTGGTTATGGGCGGGAACGGTAAGGGAGCCGACGAAGATGGCGTACTCGCCCTCGTCGGTGCCGAGGTCCTCGACCATGGCTTTCATGATATTTTCGCCGTGGCCGACGTTGTCGACCATTTCCACGTTGAAGTCGGCTTCGGGCTGGCCGACCGATTCGTGGGTGATGACGGGGATGCCCATGGAACGGGCGCGGGCAAAGGCCGGGACGCAGGCGTTGGCGTCGTTGGGGACGACCAGGAGCGCGTTCACGCCCTGGGTGATGGCGTCTTCGATGATGCGAACCTGTTGGGCTTCGTCGGCGGAGGCCGGCGCCTGCTGGTAGACGTTGACGCCGAAGTCTTCTCCGGCCTTCTTGATGCCGGTTTCCAAATCGTTGAACCAGGTGGAACGGAGCTTGGGGACGGAAATCATCGTGTATTCACCAGAGTAGGATACCGTCGTGATCGCTACGACCAATGCGGCAACCAAAAGTAACAGTCTGCGCATGACATTTTCCTTTCAGTCAACACCGGAAGAACAAGCCCAACGGCACCGCGCCGAAAACCATCCTTCCGGGAAAAATCGAGTAGGCACACCTCGCCTATTCCGCACCGATCATGCGGTGCGGGCGGGGTGAGTCGGGAGTTTTCACAGTCTTACTGTGGTATTCTCTTATTGTTTCGGATATCGGGCTTCAGGCGGCGGAATTGTTCCCGCATTGCCCAGCTCGAGCACAGCCCCAGCGACTTTTGCTTCGCTGTCGAGGTAGTAAAATACATCGTCGCCCACCCGACCGCTTTGAATCACCGCATATCCTTTGCTTTCGTACTCACGAACCGCTTTGTCGCAGTCGTTGTAGAAAAGCTTGATGTGGTGGAGCCCCTCGCCATGCTTTTCGAGAAATTCATCGTAGATGCTGTACCCGCTGACCGGTTGCATCACTTCCATCTGCACGCCGTTCTGCCAGCATACCGCGATGCGGTAGGTGTGGTCGGATGGGTTGCCCCGGTAGATGGAGTCCTGGAGATTCTTTTCGTCATAGGTGTACAAATCCCATGGCCCCATACCGAAATCGCGCCAATACTTTTCCAATGCGGCATCCAAATCGCGTACCAGATGCGCCACCTGCACCAACTCACCGTCCTTCATCGTTTTTCTCCTTATCAAAACTGCCGGATCATCTATGCAAATTCGTGAGGTAGTCCCTCGAGATTCGTGTGGCTATGCGGCATTTCCGCCATGGACACGCCCTTTCTTTCGATAAGCATCATGGCAATGATGTCTGTCAGCAGGAACAGCGCTTGTTCCAGCAGGGAGGCCATGGGTTGGACCGAGGGCGTTCCTTCCGGTCCGCCGAAGATCTGCCCGGGAACCCTCACGCAGAGATCGGCCAGTTTTCCGTGTTCGTTTTCGGGATGCGCGGAGAGGAGGGCGATTCGCGCCCCCGCGTCCTTGGCGCATTTGATAACATTGAGTTTGACATTGGTGACGGCGCAGTGCCCTATGAGCAGATCGCCTTCGCCGATGCGCGGCGCGGTGGTGTCATAGACGTAACAGTTAAAGCCCATGTGTTTAAGCCGCATCGCGAAAGCCCTGACCGACAGTTGCATCCTGCCCATCGCGTAAAGCTGAATTGTCTTGGCTTTCATAATTTCATCGATGAAGGCGTCAACCGCAGCAGGATCGACTTTGTCCAGGACGGTCTTGTTTTCGGCTATGACCACGTCCACGAGTTCATTGTACGTCACAGGTTTTCTCCTCATAAGATTAAGCGGTGGATATTTATGCAATCGTTAAGCTAGCAATTGTAAAGTCGTTGCAACTATATAAACTATCCACGGCTTCCCGATCTATAGAGAAGACTGTACGTGCGCCACACTGGCTCATCATCTCAAAATCTCCGAAAAAGCTGACGATAAAGGGTAGCGAGATGCCTAGGCAGGCCCATCGACGCCTTTACTGAGTCGTGCCCATGGCAGCCCTCGATCCCTCCCGGTTGGTTGACAGGGCGCTGGGATGGGGTAGTATGGCCTAGTTCCGAGCAGAAAGAGAATTCGCATGCGCGTCACCATAAAAATGATTGCCGAGCTTGCCGGTATATCGAAGTCCACCGCCGATCGAGCCCTGAAGGGCCGGCCGGGAGTGAAGGATGCGGTTCGCGAACAGGTGCTTCGCATTGCCCGGGAGGTGAATTACCAGCCGAACTCCATCGGCCAGGCGCTGCGGATGCAACGGTCCAGCATGCGTTTAGCAGTGGTGCTCTATTGGGGCATCTTTGAAAAACAGATGCACGGCGGCGTGCTATCCGCCGCGCAGGAGTTCCGCGATTACGGCGTCCAATTGGAATTCCACGACTTGAAGAGCCGCAGCGTAGAGGAACTGCACGGCATTCTCACCTCCCTCCGCCATTCCGGCGTGTCCGGCGTCATCGTTAAGCCGATGCGGCATCCCTCGATAGTTCAGGCGGTGGACGCCTTGCAGGAAGCGGGCATACCGGTCGTGGCCCTGACCTCCGACCTGCCCGAATCCAGGCGCTTCTGTTTTGTGGGTCAGGACTATTGGCAATCCGGGCGGGTCGCGGGGGATTTGATGCGGACCGTCCTGGGGACCGGCGGCACAGTGCTCATTTTTCAGGAAAACCGCGAGTTCGAAGCCTACTCGCGGCGCGAAGAGGGCATTATCGCGCTGCTGTCCGAAAAAGCGCCGGGTATTACCGTCCGCACCTCTCTTTTCCAGAACGAAGGCGCGCCAGAAAACTACCAACTGGCGCTGGAAGAGATAACCGCCCATCCGGAACTGTCAGGCATCATCTGTACCGGCATCAGTTATCCGACCATCGCCGAGGCGGTGCGGGACGCCGGCCGGACCGACATCATTTTTATCGGCTACGATATCTACGACACCACCGTCGCCTTGATGGAGGACGGAGCAGTCGATTTCGTCCTTTCGCAAGACCCATTCCGCGAGGGATACGAAAGCGTCAAGATACTTTTCCACAGCAAATTCTCCGAAACAAAACCTACCGCGTCGTTGTGCATTATGCCGGTCGGCATTCATAATCGAGAGAACATCCAATATTACCTGTAGTTATGGCCCAGCCCGCCAGGCGTAATGCACAGTGGCGCACCTTTTCGCACAATTTTCTTGTGCGGTCTGTTTGACAACGCGGCTGGACCGGGGTATTATAAAAACAATCCGAAATTTTCTCCATTTTCCTGATACACAGATTTTGAGTGTTTCGGGAACGTTCCCATTTACTTTACTAAACACCGGGAACGTTCCCATTCTATTTCTTAAAAAACCTCGAGGCATGCTTCAGAAAGGGCGCGTATGGAATCACGCCTTGTCTCCATGCGGCAAATCACGGTTGAATTCCCCGGCGTCAAGGCGTTGGATCGGGTGGATTTCGACCTCTGCGCCGGCGAGGTGCACGTCCTCCTGGGCGAGAACGGAGCGGGCAAGTCCACCATCATGAAGGTCCTCGCCGGCGTGAACACCGATTATAGCGGATCGGTTGAATACAAGGGCGAGGCCATCCGCTGCAGCACTGTCCGCGAGCAACAACTGCGCGGCATCAGCATCATCTTTCAGGAGACCAACCTGCTCCGCAACCTTACCGTCGCGGAAAACATCTTTCTCGGCCGACAGCCGCTAACCCGATTCGGCAATATTGATTGGCGGCGCATGAACAGTGATGCCCGACACCTGCTCGACTCCATCCATTCGCCCATTCCAGAAGACGCCCTGGTGGGCGGCCTGTCGGTGGGCCAAATGCAGATGGTGGAGATCGCCAAGGCATTGTCGTTCGATTCCGATGTCATCATCATGGACGAACCCACTTCGGCCTTATCCGACACCGAGGTGACCAGCCTCTTCGCCATCATCGCCATGCTTAAGAACAAGGGCGTCGGCATTGTTTATATTTCCCACCGGCTGGAGGAGATTCTCCGCATCGGCGACCGGGTAACGGTCCTGCGCGACGGTTGCCATATCAAGACCGTTCCGGTGGCGTCGATGAATGTCGACAGCCTGATCAGCATGATGGTGGGGCGGGATCTCTCGGAGAAATTCCCCAAGGTGACCGTCACCCCTGGCCCGGTGCTCCTGGAGGTGAAAAATCTCCACCAGGCGCAAAACGGCCTGCGGGACATCCATTTCCACGTCCGGCGCGGCGAAATCGTCGGCTTCTACGGGTTAATGGGGGCGGGCCGAACCGAATTGATGCGCTGTGTCTTCGGGGCCGATCCCTTCGATAAGGGCGAAATTCGCATGGAAGGGCGGTCGGTGCGGCTGCGGAACTGCGTCGACGCAAAGAAGCACGGCATCGCCCTCCTGACCGAGGATCGGAAACATCAGGGGCTGATTCTCGAGTTCTCGGTTTTGGAAAACATCGCTCTCGTCAATTACGACAAGGTCGCGTCGGCGCGCGGCATCAGTTCGCGCCGTTCACTCGGCAACGCCAAGGCGCTGGCCGAATCGGTGCGGACCAAGACGCCATCCCTGCACCAGAAGGTCAAGCTCCTTTCCGGCGGCAACCAGCAGAAAGTGGTTATCGCCAAATGGCTCAACGCCGACCCGGAGGTGCTGATATTCGACGAACCGACCCGAGGCATCGATGTCGGCGCCAAGGTGGAGATCTACAAAATCATGAACGACCTCAAGACCCAGGGTAAATCCATCGTGATGATCTCTTCCGAACTACCCGAGGCCCTGGGCATCAGCGACCGGCTCTATGTTATGCGTAATGGCCGCATTACCCATTGTTTCGACAAGGTGGAGGGGCTGGGCGAAGACGATGTCATCAAGTACGCAACCGTGGACAACACAGCGCAGGCGAGCGGGAGGATGGGAGCATGAACCAGCCATCGGCAGGCACCACCATGGAAATCAATACGGCGCGGAAGATGGATTGGACCAGGCTGACCACCCTGTTCGTTCTGATCGGGCTATGCGTCGTCCTGACGATAATGTCGAAGGGCATCTTCCTGACCAGGGGCAACCTTATCAACATCGCCTCGCAGGTGACGGTCAACGCCATCGTCTCCGTCGGCATGACTATCGTCCTGATCACCGGCGGCATCGATCTCTCGGTCGGATCGGTTCTGGGCTTTTCCGGCATGCTCCTGGCGCTGCTGCTGAAGGCTGGCACGCCGGTACCGGCGGCGATGGCCGCCTGCCTTGCTATCGGCGCGGGCTGCGGACTGATAAACGGCCTCCTTATCACCAGAGGGAAACTGCCTCCCTTCATCGCCACCCTCGGCATGATGAATATCGCCCGGGCCGGGGCATTGCTGGTCAGCGGCGGGCGGAGCATTTCATCCTTCCCCGCCAGCTTCCGCTTTATCGGCGCCGGGCGTATTCCCGGTACCGCGATTCCCGCGCAGGTACTGTTCATGCTCCTACTCTACCTGCTTGCCTACCACCTTCTCAAGCATCGCCAGACCGGGCGCTTCATCTACTCCATCGGCGGCAACAAGGAGGCGACCCGCCTCACGGGCCTGAGCGTCAGGAAGTACGAAAGGCTTGCATACAACATGAGCGGCGTC
>JAJPXZ010000128.1 GCA_021205245.1 Planctomycetaceae bacterium | reverse complement strand
ACATCACGACGACATCCCGCCCCGCTTTGGCGCGGATGGGCGGGGCGGGCCACTTCGGCCTACCTACCGAGGCGGAATGGGAATGGGCGGTGGGGGCGGGAACGACCGGCCGCTTTTACACCGGCGAAACGAATGAAGATCTGGCCCGTGCGGCATGGTACGAGGATAACGGGAACGGTCGGTTGCAGCCGGTGGCTGAACGCGAAGCCAACGCCTGGGGCGTCCATGATATGCTTGGGAACGCCTGGGAATTGGTGGCGGATTCCTACGACGCTCTGTTTTACCTGCGCTCACCCCGCCTCGATCCGGTGAATTTGGACGGGGACGTGGATGTGCGCGTGAGCCGGGGCGGCTCGTACATCAATTCGTCGCGGCTGTGCCGGATGTCGTATCGCGCCACCTATACGCACCGCCAGAACCGCTATCCGCACGCCGGGTTCAGGCTGGCGTGGTCGAATTGGCCGTTGGAGGAATAGTGGTCGACGGTTCCGCTTGAGGTAGGTGCCTTCGGTGTCTTTCCCCGTGGACCCCGGCCGAACCGCCCGCTTTTTTCGCTGGTGGAGGTCCGGACGCCGGGGTGACGTGTGGGGGGAGGTGGATGGTTTCGTCCATAACCAAGTGAAACGGGCCGGGTCTTGAAGACCTGGCCCGTGTTTTTGACTATGACATTTCTGTTAGAGAACGACCGCGTTGCCCTGAATCAGGGTGCCGATGGTCGACCAGTTCACCGCCACGCCGAGTATTTCCGACAGGACCATGACCGGCATGCACGCGCCGCCGTTGCCGGCGACAGGCGAGACCGGCAGGTAAGTCGCCTCGCCGTTTACCATGTATTTGTTGGAATCGATACGCATGGTGACTGTTCCCGACGGGGCGCAGACGGTGATGTTTTCGCCCGATTCCGTATACGCAATCCCGAGCGACCCGCACACGGCTGCCGCAGGAATATGGAAGACGGAATTCAGTAAGGCGACATCGTAATTGACGCCTCCCGCCATGAGCTTCACATCAATCAACTCGGCAAAATCCGCCTTGGGAATAAGGGCGTGGATGCCCTTCGTCTTGTCCACCACCTGCGAGACCTCATAGTCCACGGCGGCACTAAGGTAGGCATAGACCAGGCGGCGATCCAGGCCGAATTGCTTCGCGAGGAAGCTGATGGATTCACGCACCGACTTTTTCATCGCTTCGTCGAGATCCTCGTCCAGGCCGACCGGAATCCAGAACTTTTCCGTTTCGCCAAAGGGCGAGACGAGGTTGTCCGAGTTGGTCTTGGGGATTTCCACCGAGCCTTGTTTCAGGACCGTCAGACGGAGCGTCCCCCGAAGCGACCCCTCCAGCGCCGTCAGCGCGACTTCGCCGTCCCCCTGGACAAAGTGCGGGTCGCCGGTGTAGAACAGCGCGCCCGCCACCTCGACCGGCAGATAAAGGGTGGAGCCGACACCCAGTTCGTTGATGTCGATATTGCCGCCGATGCGGGCGGGCGGGACAGAACTCCAGTTTTCGTCCGTGTCCGGCGTGACGCCCATGATGCCAAGGAACGGACTCAGAGGAAAGGTGAGTTCCCGGCCGTTCCCGGCGTCGAGGAAGCCGTACCATTTGTCGTCAATCTTTTTGACCGGGGTGAAAACAGACACATTGCCGTAACGGTCCGGCTGGAGCGGGTTGGCGTCGTCGCTGCGTTCGGTCCCTTCGGGGAACTCGCCCACCAACGCGCCTTTGTAGTGACGGTTGGAAATGACGCCGTAGGGGACGCGCGGCTCGAGCGACAGCACCTCGACCTTAAGCACGTCGCCCGGCATAGCCCCTTCGACCGCTATGGGACCGGTCACCACGTGCGGGCCGTCCTTGTCGAAGTCGTGCTGGTGCGTGGACGCGGCTATCGCGGCCGCTTCGTCGAGCACCTGGTCCGGAGCGATGCCGTGTTTGGCAAAGTAGGCGCGGGGATCCTTGCCCTGATCCTCGAGAATGCCCTCATGCGAAACGGTATCGATGGTCACGACCACACCCGAGGGGACGGTCATTACCGGCTGCGTGTTTCGGTTGGGGAGTCGGCCCCAGATGATGGTGTCGACAGAGGACGGCAAATGGTACCGTCCGGGAACGGCGCCGTCTTTCGCGGTCTGCAGGATGGAAATGTCGCCACGGTAGGCCGCGGCGTGTGCGGCCTGCGGCAGTCCCGCCACAGCCAGGACCGCACAGGCCAGCAGGGCGGACAGAATGGAACGCGGTGCTTTCATGATGCCTCCTCCTTCGGGGTGGATGATGTGTCGGCCTTTATCAAAAGGCGACGCATGGGGCTATGCAAGGAGGTGACCATTTTTGGTGGGGTAATGGATGGTGGTTGGGTGAAGAGTGGATTTTGCGTGGTTTTATTGGTGTTTTTGCGTGGTTGAAGAAAATGATGGAAGTGCAATTTTCAAGTTCAGCGTGCATAACGTTTGGATAACTATCCGACAACTTTGTCGGGAATGATTCAGGATTGTTGGTGTCATTGAGCGGTATGGTGCGATGAGCTTGGCGCCTTTACCGTTTTTCCCCGTGGACCCCGGCCGAACCGCCCGCTTACTTCGCTGGTGGAGGTCCGCAC
>JAJPXZ010000005.1 GCA_021205245.1 Planctomycetaceae bacterium | reverse complement strand
CTTGGAGGAACGCGGCAATGTCACGCATGGGCTGCGCCTTGATGATGATTAAAACAGTATACCCGAATCGCCGGGATAGTCCACTGCATCAGTCGAACCGTACCGCCTTACCGTTCAATGGAAAGCCGCGTCCATCTCCAAACATGAGGTCATCCCCGCGTTCGCGGGGATGACCTGAAGCCGCCGTCCTTACTGTGACGAAGCGAAGGTATTGCATTGCCCGGGGTCGCCGCTGTCGAATCCGCGCTTAAACCAATAATACCGTTGCTGCGAGGTGCCGTGGGTAAAGCTGTCAGGCACCACCCGGCCCTGGGTCTGGCGTTGCAACCGGTCGTCGCCGATAGCTTCGGCAGTGTTCAACGCCTGCTCGAGATCACCTGGGTCGAGAATGCCCTCCCGCTCCATCGCCTGGCCCCAAACGCCGGCGTAACAATCGGCCTGGAGTTCAAGCATGACCGAGAGCTGATTCGATTCCCGTTTGTCTGCCCTGGCCTGGAGGCTGCGCACCTGTTGGTCAATGCCGAAGAGATGCTGGATATGATGGCCGACCTCGTGCGCGAGGACATACCCCTGGGCGAAATCGCCGCCGCCGCCCATCCGTTTTTTCATGTCTTCATAAAAGGAAAGGTCGATATAAACAGTCTGGTCGTCGGGGCAATAGAACGGACCCATGGCCGACTGGCCATAGCCGCAACTGGTCTGGGTGACGCCGGAGTAAAGGACAAGTCTGGGCGGCCGGTATTGCCTGCCCATCTGTTGGAAGATGCTTCCCCACGTTTCCTCGGTCGTCTTGAGGGCGGCCGATGTGAATTGCGCCATGTTCTGTTCGTCGGGCGTGGGGTTGTATGGAGCCGATTGGGTGGTAGTCGGGCCGTCGATAGCGCCGCCTCCCAACAAACCGGACAGATCGACGCCGTAAAACCCCGCCACCAGCACGACGACAACCAAGAGTATGCCGCCGGTGCCGCCTATTGCCAAACCGCCCCCGCCTCCGCCCCTGCCGGTGCGTTGGCCGCGCCGGTCCTCAACATTGTCGCTCCCCGGAAGATTTTCCCACCGCATGGTACGCCTCCCATCTCCCCGCCCCGATATCTAATGCTGTCCTGGGCGGTGGTCCTATCCCGCTTGCGGTGGGCCGAAAGCGGTGGGAGCCTGGAGAATGAGTCGTTGTTCTGGGGAGTGCTCAGGTGCAGACGCGGTTGCGGCCTTCCTGTTTGGCCTGGTAGAGCTTCTGGTCGGCCCGCGCCATAAGGTCTTCGATCTTGTCGTCCTGGCCCGGGACAGTTGTGGCGACGCCAATGGAGACGGTGATGGAGGTCATGGAATCCGTGTGCGGACTTGGCACCTTGCACGTTTCAATCGACCGGCGAACCTGCTCCGCCACCAGAAGTGCGCCGTCGAGATCGGTGCCTGGCAGCACAACGGCGAATTCCTCGCCGCCCAGGCGGGCGCAGAGGTCGGTTGGGCGCTTGAGCGATCGGGAGATGTTCCTGGCGATGGATTGAAGAAGCGCGTCGCCCTGTGGATGGCCGTAGGTGTCGTTATAGCGCTTAAACTGGTCGGCGTCGATGATGAGGAGGGAAATCGGCTGCGCCTCGCGGACGGCGCGCCGCCATTCCACCGTGATCTGGTGATCGAAGGAGCGGCGGTTCGGAATGTCGGTTAGGGCGTCAATCATGCCGAGCCGCTCGATCGTGCGTATCTGCTTGACGATCATCAGGTGGGTTTTGACCCTGGCCAGGACGATGGAGTTATTGAACGGCTTGACGATATAGTCCACCGCGCCGGAGCGGAAGCCCTGTTCCTCGTCCTCGACCCGTGCCAGCCCGGTCACGAAGATAACCGGGATATGGCGGGTTTGATCCGACTCCTTCAGCGCCGCCAGCACTTCGAAACCGCTCATGTCATCCAGCAGGACATCGAGGAGAATAAGGTCGGGCTGGTGTTCGTTTGCCATCTTGAGGGCGGAAGCGCCGGTCTTGGCGACGCGGACGCCGTATTGCGGTTTCAGTATATGGGTGAGCACGTCGATATTGGACCGTTCGTCGTCGACGATAAGGATATTGAATCTGGCGTCATCCGTCATTCTTCCGCCTCCAGGCTCTTATGTATGTCAATCCAGGCGCGGATTTCCGCGAGGGTGGTTCGTGCCTGGTCAAAATTTTTGCCCGCGATATGGGTATTCAGGGTGACGCACAGGGTGCCGCAGCCGGCGAGAACCGATTGGCATTCGTCCAGGATGTCCGGGCTCGCCGGCTCGTCTTCCGCCAACAATTTTTCCAATCGCTCCACAAATTCCGCCGCGCGCACACGGTCGGCTTTGCTCAGGGGAGCCTGCGGCCCGGGTGCGTCGTGCGAACGCGCGATGCGGGTCGTACGGCTGTTGGGATGCGCCGGGGGGAACGTGAGGACGAAGGTGAATTTCGAGCCGACGCCGGGGGTGGAGACGACATGCAATTCACCGCCCATCCGAGCGACAAAACTCTTGGTAATGGCCAGGCCGAGGCCGGTGCCGCTGTATTTTCGCGTGGTGCCGGAGTCCGCCTGGGCGAACGGTTCAAAGACCCGCGCAATCAGCTCCTGGGTTATGCCGATACCGCTGTCAGCCACCACGAAGCGGAGGGTTGTTCTTTCGTCGGTTCGCGCCTCGACCGAACACAGCACCCGCACGACGCCGTGGTCGGTAAATTTGACCGCGTTGTCGACAAGGTTGCCGAGCACTTGACGGAGTTTGGTCGGATCGCCCAGGAGCGGTTCTTCCACAAACGGTTCGGCGTCGAAGTGGATGGCAACGCTTTTTTCCAGCGCTTTCGGAGCATACATCGACTCAAGGGCGGCGAAGATGTCGTGGACGGTGAAGGCGACGGATTCGAGTTCGACCTTGCCGGACTCGATTTTGGAAATATCCAGGATGTCGTTGATAATTTTCATCAGTTCTTCGGCGCTCGACTTGATTTTCCTGATATGGCCGCGCGTGCGTGTGGGCAGGGACTGGTCGTCCATCGCCAGGTCGGAGAAGCCGATGATGCCGTTCATCGGGGTGCGGATTTCATGGGACACATTGGCCAGGAAGGTGGTTTTCAGGCGGTTCGCCTCCTCGGCTGTGCGGGCGGCCTCGGCCAGGGCGTGTTCCTGGCGGCGCTGATTTTCCTCCGCTTCCTTGAGGCGGTTGATGTCGCGGGACTGGACGAGATAAACCAGCCTGCCGTCGAACCAGCGGATGATGGAGGCGCGGACAAGCAGCCACGAACGGCTCTGGCTGTCGTAACGCTCCCATTCCTCAAAGGGCAGCTCGCCCTTTCTGAGCAGCATCCGGGGCGCGCGGCAATAGGTGCAGGGACCGTCCGGGTTGTCGCCCATCAGCTTCCAGCAGCGCATTTCCGCCTGGTCGGCCAGGCCAAGGGCGAAGGTGTTTTCCATTTTGCGGTTGAAGTAAATGAATTCGAAGGTGCGCGGATCGACCACATAGACGAGCGAGTCGAAATTATCCATGATGGTCATCGCCTTGCGGATGCCGTCGGCGACTTCGCCGAACGCGCCTCGGAGCGCCGGCGGCAGCGTGCCGTCGTCCAGGCGGTGGCGGCGGTCGCCGGTAAGGTCGCCGACGCTGCGGGTCAGCGAATCCACGGCCGAGGCGATGGCGCTCAGGTTGTGGGACAAAGTGCCGAATTCGTCGTCGCCGTCCGCCAGAACCGGGATATCGACGTCGCCGTCGGCGAGACACGACGACGCCAACGCCAGGGTGGCCAGCGGCCCGGCGATGCGGCGGCGTGCATACAAATAGCTGCCGCAGGCAACCAGGGCGGCGGCGACAACCGATACAATAAACATGCCCACGCCGAATCCGTGCGCCAGGTTCAGGACGCCGTCCACCGCGACATCGACGACGACCGCGCCCACCGTCTCGCCGTCGGGCCCGGCGATAGGCGCGGAGGCGCTGACGACGCGTCCGTGATACGACGGCCCGTGGGAGGCGCGGATGGCTGAACGGCGCGATGCACCCGTCGCCAGCGTTTGGGGGAGTTCGGGCGGAAGGTCATCGGCCGGCATTCGCCACCCGGCGGGGCGGTCGTATTCCGATGCCGCATAGACTGGATATCCCGTATCCGCATCGCCCACACCCAACACATTGAGGGCGGTGACGCGGGAGTTGATCTGGGTTTTGCGGAGAAAGTCGTGGACCCTAACCCAATACCGGGCATCGTCGCCTTCGGGCTTGCCATCCCATGCGGTATTGCCGTCAAGGAATGAGGCGATGGTTCTCGCCACCGATTCAGCCGTGGCGTAATGGTGCTCGAGGCCTTCCTTTCTGAACCAACTATAGGAGAGAAGGGAGACAAGGCATGCCAGGAGGAGCATGGAGGCAGCCACCAGGATGGACATCCTCTGGCCAGGGCCGAATGCCGGCCGGTGGCCGGTGATGGATGTGGCCGGTCTTTCTGCCATTGGATGATGCCCCCCGCAGTTGCACAAAAAACGATGTACTGCGCTTGAGCACGCAGTAACGCATTGGGAAATACTATTTTGGCGTGTATCATCGATGCTGTCAACCGCTAGGGACGATAAGAGAGGTGTGCGCGTTTATTAATAGGTTGTATATGTACTGGTTAGGTGGTGCATAGCGCGCACGAGCCGCATCCGGCGACGGCGGCAACGCCGCCCCGCCCGGTCTCGCGCAGGTCTTCCGGAAGGGCGTCGGCGACCCGCATCATGGCGGCTATGCCGCCGTCGAGATCCACCACCGGCGTGATGCCCCCCAAGGCCATGTCGGCGGCGAGGAGCGCGTTGGACGCGCCGAGGGCGTTCCGCTTCTGGCACGGTTCCTCCACCAGACCGCAGACTGGATCGCACACCAGGCCAAGGATGTTGACGATGGCGAGGGAAGCGGCATCGAGGCATTGCGGAACGGTTCCGCCCATCAATTCGACCGCCGCCGCCGCGGCCATTGCCGAAGCGACGCCGACCTCGGCCTGGCAGCCGCCGCGCGCGCCCGACACGGTGGCGTTACGCATAAATAGATACCCGACCGCCGCAGCCGCGAACAAGGCGTCACGCAACCGGTCGTCGCCGAAGCGCCGATCCTCATCCAGCGAGAAGAGGACACCCGGCAGCACCCCCGACGCTCCGGCTGTCGGAGCGGCCACGATGCGGCCCATGGCGGCATTGACCTCGAGAACGCCCAGGGCATAGGCGGCGGCGCGGGCGACGGTCCTGCCTGAAAGGGCTTCATCCACCCTGGCGTGGAGCAGCCGGGCTTCGCCGCCGATAAGGCCGCCCATTCCCTCCATGCCGGGCTGCAACCCCTCGCGCACGGCATCGCGCATAACGCCGAGAGTCGTTGTCATGCGGCTGTTAACCGCCTCTTCGTCCTGGTCGAACAGGTCTATTTCCCGCTCGCGCATGGCTCGGGAAAGCGTCCAGCCGCGTTCCAGGCAGAGGCGGGACAGTTCGCCCGCGTTGGTAAAGTCAGGCATGGCGGGGTTCCCTTTTTAATCGATAAGGTTGACGTCGAGGATGGACGGATAATCCCGCAGCAGGCGCACGAGATGTGGGTCGACGCGCTGGTCCGTCTCGACGACGGTAAAGGCGGTTTTGCCGCGTCCTTCGCGGTGGATGTGCATGGAGGCGATGTTGATGCCGGCCTCCGCCAGGCAGCGGGTGAGGTGCGAGGCGACGCCCGGCTCGTCCCGTTGTTTCACCAGGATGGTGGGGAACTCGCCGGTCAGTTCCATCGCCGCGCCGTCGATGGCGACGATGGCGGCGGCGCCGCCGCCGGTGGACACGCCGCGCACGCGGGTGACGGTTCCGCCGGAACGGAGCAGGGCGATGTCGACAGTGTTCGGGTGCATCCCGCCAGAGCTTTCGCCAGTCGTTATGGAGTAGCCCAGCCCCGCCTTTTCGGCCCAGGCAAAGGCGTCGCGGATGCGCGGGTCGTCCGGTTGGAAGCCAAGCAACCCCGCCACCAGGGCGCGGTCGGTGCCGTGGCCCGCATAGGTGGCGGCGAAGGAACCGTACAGGATGATATCGGCCTGGGCAATGTCGGCGTGGACAATCTTCCTCGCCAGGAGCGCGATGCGTACCGCCCCGGCGGTATGGGAACTGGACGGCCCGATCATGACGGGGCCAATGACGTCGAAGGCGCTGATGGATTCCATGCGTCCTCCCAAAAGCGTTTAAGAAAATCCGTCACGAATATTCCTAAACACTTTACTCTCCCTCGTCTCCGATGATGGCTTCTGCCGAGCGGTTGTCAACGATTCTCTTGACAAAACCTCGGTGCCGATTACTGTCGGAGTAACGCTTACATACTACATGCCTCAGGAGATCGCCATGACCAGGCCCTTTATCAATGACAATTTTATGCTGAACTCGGCCTCGGCCGAACGGCTCTACCACGAGTACGCGAAAGACATGCCGATCTGCGACTACCACTCGCACCTGCCGGTCAACCAGATCCTGGACGACGCGTCGTTTGAAAACATGACCCAGGTGTGGCTCTATGGCGATCATTATAAATGGCGTGCCATGCGCGCCTGCGGCTATCCGGAGACCCTCGTTTCAGGCATTCCCGATGCGGCCGACGATTACGCCCGCTTCGAGGCCTGGGCCGCCACCGTCCCTCAGACTATCGGCAATCCGCTCTACCATTGGACCCATCTCGAACTAAAACGCTACTTCGACATCGACCTGTTGTTGTCGCCCGCGACGGCACGGGAAATTTACGATGAGTGCGCGCGGAAATTAAAGACGCCGGAATTTAGCGTCCGCTCCCTTATCCGCCGTTCCAATGTCGCCACCGTCTGCACCACCGACGATCCGGGCGATGACCTCCTCGCCCACAACGCTCTCGCCGCCGAGAAGTGGGGAACAGGCGTCTATCCGGCGTGGCGGCCGGACAAGGCGTTGGCGGGCGATAATCCCGCGTTTTTCAATCAATGGCTGGAAAACCTCAACGCTTCGGAGAACGAAGCTGTCGACACCTACGCCGGCTTCCGCGAGGCCTTGTGGGCCAGGCACGAATATTTCCATCGTCAGGGTTGCCGCCTGTCCGATTATGGCATCGAAAGGCCCTACGCCGTCCCGTACACGATGGATAAGGTCGAAGTGGCCTTCGCCAAGCTGCGGTCGGGGATAGCGCTCGAAGGGGTTGAGTTGGAGCAGTTCCGCTCTGCCGTCCTGTACGACTGCCTGGTCATGGACGCGGAGCAGGGCTGGACTCAACAATTGCATTTCGGCGCCAAGCGGAACAATCGTTCGACCGCCTTCGCGTTGCGCGGTCCCGACACCGGTTACGATTCCATGGGTGAATTCCCCATAGCGGACTCGCTGGTCGCGCTCCTGGACCGGCTCGACAAGGCGGGCAAATTGACCAAGACGATTATTTATGTCCTGAATCCTAAGGACAATGATCTCATCGCCTCCATCATCGGGTCGTTCCAGGGCGATGTTCCCGGCAAGATGCAGTTCGGCACCGCCTGGTGGCACAACGATCACAAGGACGGCATGCTGAAGCAAATGAACGCCCTGGCGAGCATGGGTCTCCTGAGCCGCTTCGTCGGCATGCTGACGGATTCGCGCTCGTTCCTGTCCTACCCACGGCACGAGTATTTCCGCCGCCTGCTCTGCCACAAACTCGGGACAGAGATGGACTCGGGCGAGATACCCATGGATTTCGACCTGGTCGGTAACATGGTGAAGGACGTCTGCTACAACAACGCGGTCAATTACTTCAAATTTGAAAAATAAGCCGTAACGGGCTATCCTGGTACGATGCGTCCCTGCATGCCTCCGGTTCGGCAGGCAGGAGCGCGTCGGCCAGCTTTCGCAGGGCGGGAATGCTGGCGGCGTCGTTCGGCTGGAGCGATGCGATATCGTCCAACCGCGCCGCCAAGGTTCCAGCCTCCATCACCGCCAGCGAATCAGCCAACCGGCACACGACGCGGAGGTCGTGGGAGATGAACAGGTAGGCGGTACCGGTCTCCCGTTTCACCGTTTCCAACAGCCGCAGGATGCGCGCCTGATTCAGCATGTCGAGCGAACTCACCGCTTCGTCCAGGACGATCAGACCCGGCTTGGGCGCAAGGGCGCGGGCCAGGCAAATCCGTTGCAACTCGCCGCCGCTGAACTGGTGCGGCAGCTTGTCCATCTCACTTGGGTCGACGCCGACCTGTGCCAACAGATCCGCCACCCGATCCCGTAACGCCCGGCCGCGTAGCGAGTCGAAGTTCATCAGCGGTTCGCCGACGATGTCGCAGGCGCTGAAGCGCGGGTTGACCGCGCCGTGGGAATTCTGGAACACCACCTGCACATCGCGCCGCGCCCGCGCCGCCTCGTCACCCGACAGCGACCACAGATCGCGGCCCCGGTAAGAGACGCTCCCGCCGTCCGGCCGTTCCAGCCCCAGGACGATGCGGCCCAGGGTGCTCTTGCCCGAACCGCTCGCACCCACCAGCGCCAGGCATTGCCCTTCGGCGATGTCCAGGCTCACCCCGTCCACCGCCCGCACCGTCCGGCCACGGTGCCACAAGCCGGCCTGCCGGTATACCTTCGACACGTTCGAAACGCTCACGATGCTCATGCCGTCGCCTCCGTGCCGATGGCTGCCATAAGACAGCCAAAGCGGTTGCCGTGGAGGTCGCGGTGGGCTTCGAGCAGTTCGCGGGTATAGTCTTCACGCGGCCCCGAAAATACCGATGCAGTGGAACCGGATTCGACCACGCGGCCATGCCGCATGACGGCGATGTCGTCGGCCAGCCAGGCGGCAATGCCGAGATCGTGGGTAATGACCAGGAGGCCGAGGTGCCGCTCGCGGCAGCGGTCGCGGAGAAGGTGCAGGATGTTTTTCTGCAACACGACGTCGAGGTCGGTGGTGGCTTCATCGGCGATGATGAAGGTCGGGTCGGTGCACAGTGCCAGCCCGATCATCACCCGCTGCAACATCCCGCCCGACATCTGGAAAGGGTAGACGCCGAGGAGCGCTTCCGGATCGGAGAACCCCACCTCCACCAACGCCGCCGCGGCTCGCTGTCGGACCGCCGCGCGGTCCATGCCCGGGATATGCGAGCAGAGCGTTTCCTTGAAGTGCCCAAGCACGGTGACGATGGGGTCGAAGGCGCTCATGGGGTTTTGCAGGATCATGGCGACGGTGCGGTTGCGGAGCCGTCGCCGACCTTCGTCGGTAAGGCTGGACAGGCCCGTTTCATTAACAAATATTTCGCCGCCGGTTTGGTGAATCGACGGCGGCAGCAGCCCCATGACCGCCAGGGCGGTCATGCTTTTGCCCGCGCCGCTTTCACCGACCAGGGCCAGGGCCTTGCCCGCTTCAAGCGACAGCGACAGGCCGTCGACCAGGTGGCGCGGTCGCGGCGAATGGAGGTCGAGGGTGAGTCCCTGGATGTCGAGACGTTTACAGCTCATTTAGTGTCCTTCGTCCGCCAGGGCGGGATCGAGGCGGTCCCGCAGGTAGTCGCCCGGAATGTTGCAGGCGAGAACGGTGAGGAGAATCATCAAGCCTGGCAGCACCACCAGCCCGGGGTTGGTCCAGATAAGGGCGCGGGCGTCGTTGATCATGACGCCCCACTCCGGCGTCGGGGCCTGGATGCCAAGGCCCAGGAACGACAAACCGGACACATGCAGCATCATGTGGCCGAGGTCGAGAGTGGCGAGAATAAGGAGCTGCGCCAGCACCGGCTTGGCGATATGGCGAGAGAAGATCCTCGCCCTGCCGCCGCCGGCCACCCGCGCCGCCAGGATATAATCGCGGTTCCTGACGCTGATGATCATCGACCGCGTCAACCGCGCGTACCAGGCCCAATGGGTGAGGACGATGGCGAGGATGACGTTGGTGATGCCCCGTCCCAACACCCCCACCAGGAACATGGCGAGGATGAAGGTGGGGAAGGTCATAAACACTTCGCACACGCGCATTATCACGCTGTCGACCCAGCCGCCCATCCAGCCGGCAATCGACCCCACCGCAAAGCCGGTGACGAGGATGCACACGGCAATGAGCGCCACCGCGCCCAACGATACCCGCGCCCCCCAGATAAGGCGGGAAAGGATGTCACGGCCCAGGTGGTCGGTGCCGAGTAGGTGATCCGCCGTCGGCCCCGACAGCCGCGCCGCCAGATCGATATGGTCGGGCGGGTAGGGGGCTATCCACGGTGCAAAAACGGCCATGGCGAGGAGGAGCGCCAGCACGCAGAGTGACAAAACGAGCATCATCGTAGCCGCCCGGCTACGCCACGGTGTGGACGGGATGGCGGTCGCAACCGAATCAGGCATTATTGCTGGTCTCCAGATGGATGCGGGGATCGATGAAGGCGTAGAGGATGTCTGTCAGCAAATTGCAGAGGACGAAGATGAGGGTCATCATCAGGATAAAGCACTGCATGACCGGGAAGTCACGGTTCATGATGGCCGACACGGCATAGCGGCCGACGCCGGGCCACGAGAACACCACCTCCGCCACCACCGCGCCGCCGAGGATTTCGCCGATATGCATCCCGAGCGCGGTGACGACGGGGATGAGCGAATTACGGAGCACATGACCGCCCAGAATGCGCCCGGGCATGACGCCGCGAATCTTCGCGTAGAGGACCGGCCGCGAATGCATTTGCTCCAGCATGCTGCCCCGGATAAGGCGCATGTTGATGCACATCGACATTAAGGCTACCGAGAGCGCGGGCAAGAGCACGTACCGCCAGCCGCCGATACCCATGGACGGCAGCCAGCCAAGCTTGACCGAAAAGACAAGGATAAGGACAAAACCCAGCCAGAACGACGGCGTCGACACGCCGATATAGGCGAGGGCGCGGGTGAGGTGATCCGGCCAGCGGTTTTTCCATACCGCCCCGATAATGCCCAGCGGCAGGCTGAGGACCACTGTCAACACCAGCGACACTGCCGCCAGATACAGGGTATTGGGGAGATAGTGCAACAAGTGCCTGGTTACCGGCGCGCCAGTGACGTAGGAGATGCCGAAGTCCAGCCGCACGGCCCGCCCGAGCCAGTTCAGGTATTGTTCCGGCAGCGGCAGGTCCAGCCCCAACGCTGTCCGCGCCTCGGCGAGGGCGTGGTCGGTGGGGGGGATGTTCGACAAACGCAGGTAGCTGAGGGCAGGGTCGTTTTCCCCTGTTCGCAGCAGGATAAATACGACGAGAGACACGCCCAGCAGGATGGGTATGAGGAGCGCCAACCGGATCAGGATATAACGGAGCATTCGGCCTCAGTCCTTTTTCTGGAAATCTTCAAACGGGTATTTCGACTTGCCCGGGCCGAAGTGCACGCCCTCCAGTCGATCCGGGCGGTGCACCGACAGAAGCGCCGCATAATGAAGCGGCAGGTAGATCGCCTGATCGTGCAGGGTGGTGAGGATGTCGCGGTAGAGGGCGGCCCGTTCGGTTTCGTCGACGCTCCGCATAACCCGGGTAATGGCCGCGTCCAGGTCGGCCTTCATCGGCAAACCGAGTTGCGCCTGGTAATCGGCGTGGGAGGCGGAACGCATTGAACCCAGCATGGCATGGGGCTCGAACGGAGGCCCCCAGGTCGGGTTGACAATCATGCCGAAATTGCCGTCTTTTTGCCGACGGTAGTAGGAATCCTCTTCTTCGCCCACCAGGTTGAGGAGCATGCCCACCCGCGCCGCCATCCCTTGGAGCACTTCTGCCGCAGCCTTCTGGGCGGCGTCATTGCCGACAAAACAATAGTCGATGACCAGGGGAGCGCCGTCCCGCATGCGTACGGTCTGGCCTGGTTCCAGTCTCCACCCCGCATCGTCCAGGAGGCGTCCGGCCTGCTCGAGGTCGTACCCATACGGTTTCAAACCGATGTCGGCGTAAGGGACAGACGGTGCGAACAGGAAGTCGGCCCGGGGCTGCGCGCCAAGGAAGACGCCGCCAATGAGCGCATCTTTGTCGACCATATGCTGGATCGCCTGCCGTACCCGCAGGTCGTCGGTCGGCGCTCGTGCGGAATTGATCGCCACCGCCATCGTGCCGACCGTGTCGGACACGCCGGTCGCGTAGGCCGGGTCGGCCCGCATGGCGGCAAAGGTGTCGAAACCGATCTGCCCCTGGCCAAGGACGAGGTCGATTTCACCGGTCTGGAGGGCGAGCGCGCGCGAGACCGGGTCGGGGATTACTTTAACCAGTACCCCGGCAGGCACCGGCTTTTTGCCCCAATAGTGGTCGTTCGGGACAAAACGGTCGTACTCGCCCAAACGCATTGCAGCCACCTGCCACGGCCCGGTCCCGACCGGAGTCTTGATGCCGTCCCGGGTGATGCCGTCGTCGGGGAAAGCGTTCGGGCTGAGGAACCGGAACGGCCGGGGCAGGGACAAGTCTTCCAGCGTCGGATAATACGGTGTCGTCAGGGTGAGGCGAAAGGTGAACTCGTCCACCGCCTCGTGGGCGGTGATGACGTTTGCCAGTTCCAGCCAGGCATGGCGGGCGCGGTTGGCGAGGATGTGATCGAAATTGCGGGAGGCGACGTGGGCGTCGAATACCGCCCCGTCCGAAAAGCGGACATCACGGCGGAGGTGAAATATATAGACGAGGCCGTCGTCCGACACCTCCCAGCTTTCAGCCAAACAGGGATGGATGCGCCCATCGTCCCCGAGCGACACCAGCGGCTCGTAGACCATTTCCTGCGCATACATCTGGTTGGGGGAATACATGTGGGGGTTAATCGGTCCCGCATTGGCTGGATACGAATAGACGATAACCCCGCCTTCCTGGGCGGAAGCGGCGAGGGTGACGATACAAGTGATGACGATGAAGGCGAAAAATCGGCGCATGGGATTTCCCAATTAAGGCCTGGCACGCGTCTGCGTGCCGCAATCATGCCCTTCATGGGAATGGATAAAACCAGAATGTACCAGGTGGCAACCGCCTTCATGGCGGCAATGTAGGGGATTAACTATAGTGGAAACAAGCCTCGAGTCAATCCGTTTTAGCCTGCCCCAAGCACAGACGCGGTTCATTCCCAAAACGCGCGCCTCCGACCAGCGGAGGCGCGTCGCAACATGTCGAATGCCAAGAGCGCGTTAGGGCAGGGTGCGGATTGTATCGGCTCGGGACAGGGGCAGGGTGATGCCACGGTTGGCCTCGATGATAACCGCGTCCCGGGTGGAGAAGCGGGTGCCGTACATGCCGGCGTAGACGCAGATGACCGCGCCGAGAATCAGGGCGACAGCGGCGGCGAGGGCCGACTTGGCGGCGGTCGACGCCATTTCGTTGGCGCGGAGGCGGGCCTTTTCGCTCATGCGTTGAATATGTTCGCGCGTGGCCTGGTACTGGCGCTGGGCGCGGGCGACAGCCTGTTCGGTCTTGTTGACCGCCTTGTGGTAGACCTTCAGGGCGTTGTCGACTTCCTTTGCCGCTTCTTCCTGCGACACGCCGCGATGTTTCGCAACCGCTGCGACGGCGGCGTCGTGGTCGACCGCGCTGGTGATGGTTTCGAGGCGCGCCTTTTGGTCGGTCAGGAATTTGTTGATGATTTGGTCATAGTTGTCGGTGTCGAGGCGGATGTGGTGGACCGCTTCGCGAAGCTCAGCCTTGGCAGCCTGCATCTGATCCTTCAGGTATTCCGGCTGCAGGGTTTCAATGCCGGTATCACGGAGGACCGCCTTGACGTCATTGTTCATCTTTTCCGGATCAATATGGTCGAAATCGATATCGAACCGCTCGCCCAAACTCGCCTTGGCGTGATCGTAGGCGTCATGGGCCATATTGGACATGCCGGGCCCGACGCTGTGGGCGACCGAGCCGACGCCGGACGCGACGCCGTGCGCGATGGAACCGACGCCATGAGCGAGGGAACCCATCCCCGCGCCTACCGTCTTCATGGCGGAATTGACGCCCCGAACGGCCGAGCCGAATGCCAGGGAGCTGAACAGCGCGGCGACGATGAGGGCCGAGGCCCACACCATAAAGCCGTGCTCACGTCCGCTGATGCCCGAGAACATTCCGGCGACAAAACCGCCGGCGGCAAGGCTCAACAGAACGGAAATCGCCGACCAGATGCCGAACGCCGTGCCGAGGCCGGAAAACGGTTTGTGCGAGGTCGGTTTAATAACGGTAAAGCCCAGCGCAACACCCAGGACGGCCATAATGATGGAAATGGCCAGCGCGGTAATGACGCCCGCCAGGATGCTTTGCCAGGAAATCAATGCCCAGAACATGCATCTCTCCTTATTCCAAAAACGCTGCGGGGAAACGCGTTTCCCCGAACGCTTCGTTACCCCCTCTCCCAAACTACTGTAGGGTTAACGTGGAGGATGCACCTCAAAAATGGGTAAATTGGGTTAATCTACACAGTTTTCCGATAGCGGTTGTCTAGTTCGACTATCCGCTCGGAGTTGGCCGCGCACAATTCGTCGCACCAGGCGTCGAACTCAGGGTCGGCGATTTGCAGGGCCGGGTCGGCCCGCATAGTGGCGAGGATTTTTTGCAGGGTGTTGTTGTCAAACCGCTTCCGCGTCCGAAAAGAGGGGACGAGACGGCGCAGGCGGCTGGTGTCGAAGATGAGGGAATGGCTTTTGTCCCCCAGGAGTCCGCCGACAAAGGTCGGATTCGAACGGGCAATTTCGTCCGACGGCAGGAACAAGGCCCGGACCGGTTTTCCCAAGGCCTCGCCGACGCGTCGGTAGATGACCTCCCACGGCAGGCTCTCGTCCGAGACCAGGTTGACGGTCTGGCCAATTGCCTCGCGGTTGCCCATCAGGCCCAGAAAGCCGACGGCAAAGTCTTCGGCGTGGGTGATGGTCCACAGGCTGGTGCCGTCGCCGTGGATGATGACCGGCTTGCCTTGTTCAATCCGGGTGATGCTGGACCAGGCATTTTTGCCGCGCACGCCGAGCGGGATGTTGCGGTCGTCATAGGTATGGCTGGGTCGGACTGTAGTGAGGGGGAATCCCTTGGCATTCCTGAAGACCGCTTCCGCCTCCCGCTTCTGTATCGCGTAATCCCAGGCGGTATTTTCATACGGCGCGTCTTCGGTAAGGGGGAGCCGGGAAAGGGGCTTTGTGTATCCGGCGCAGGTGCTGATATGGATATACTGTTCCGTATGGCCCCGGAACAGGTCGACGCACATCTCCGCATCCTCGGCGGTATAGCAGAGGAAATTGGCGACAACGTCGAAATGGCGCGGTTCGATAATGGACCGGATGGCGTCGACGTCGCGGATGTCCCCTTGCAGCGTTTCGATTCGCGCCGGGATCAGGTCGGAACGGTTGCCCCGGTTGAGAAGGGTCGTCTTCCAGCCCCCTTGCGCTGCCATCAGGCGTGTGAGAGAAAGGCTGATGGTGCCGGTGCCGCCGATGATAAGCGCAGTTTTCATAAAGACGCCCCTGTTAAAATTCGAAGGATGCGAGTATCGAATCGAAATCGGCCGAATAGCGGCCAAAGCGATTTTGCGGCGCCCAGAAGGAAATACGGTAGGCCCGCTGCCGGCGCGGCACAACATACTGCTTGCAGCGAAGCACCACCCCGTCTTCCTCGCAGGTAAAGTCGATATACAGGGCCGGCGTTGCGCCCTCGTCGTCAAAGGTGACAACGCGGCTTTCGATAACGTTGAACCGCGACAACCCCTCCCGCAGGCTCGCCACCGTGCTTTCCAGTTCAGCCCGGCCGGCGCGGAAATCTCCCTCCAGCGCCTCGCACTTGACGCTGCCGACGCCGTCG
>JAJPXZ010000126.1 GCA_021205245.1 Planctomycetaceae bacterium | reverse complement strand
GTTGGTGCGTCGGGGTATTTCTGCCGGGATCGGTAGGCAAAAGTTGCCACTCCTCGGACGTAGCCGGGCTAAACTTTAGCCTTTTTTTAAAAAATTCTTCTCGTGGGCCGTCGGCATACGGAAGCGAAAACTTCACTCATTTTCAGAAAAAATCATAGAATTCGTCAATTCCTCCAACTATCACCGTATCCGTAACCATCGATTTAACCACCCATTACCACACCTTTACTTCAGATCGACCTCTCAGTCGGGTGATATAACCCGATCACCTTCCGCCCATCCGGCACCCCATCGACCGGACAAAATTCCGCTTCCATCCCGCAGCAGTGGAAACGGCGTTGCTCTTCCACCCATAAAGGACTCGCGACGGACCGCGGAGAAGCGCATGAACGGAAAACGCCAGCACCCGCCGGGATTCAAGGCGGCAATCGCCCTGGAGGCGATGCGAACAGAAGCCGATCCGGCAGAAATAGCCAAAGCCAACGGGATTCACATTTCTCTGGTGTATGCGTGGCGGCAACGGCTCATAGACGCAATGGCCGCGGCTTTTCGGTCCGAAGACGCGACGACGAAAGAGAAGGAATCCGACTCGCGCCGCCTCACCAGGCAAATCGAGCGACTGAGGGACGAACGGGAGTGGTTGTGCCGGGTCGTCTCGGTCATGCCCCGAAGGCAGAGGGCGGAGTTGGTGGAGCGGGACGGCGGCTTGTCCATCTCCACCCAGGCAAGACTGCTGGGCCTGCACAGAAGCATGGTGTATTACCAATCGGAGAAACGCGCCGGGAAAATGGACGACGCCTCTCCGTCAGATAGTGCCTGAAAACCGGCCGGAATGCGGCCAAACCAGTTGTGGACAGGGACTCGCGCACGCAGCGCTTTTCCCCGGTCCATTGTGTACAAGGAGAACCCCCATGTCCGTTAATTCAACCCAGCAAACACCCCCTGATCACACGCTCACGACAACCGAGCGCCGCGCGCAGGAGCAGAAAGCCGCCAGCGCCAACGGCATGGGTAATATGGATTTTCTCAACCTCCTTCTGGTCCAACTGCAAAACCAGGACCCGCTCAGTCCCATGGAAAACATGGATTTCACCAGCCAGCTCGCCCAGCTCCAGCAGCTCGAGGAACAGATGGCCCTCACCCGCGCCATGACCAGCCTCCGCAACGACTCCCAAACCCAGTCCGCCACGGGCATGATTGGCAAAGACGTCATCGGCACCGACGCCGACGGCAATCGGGTCGAAGGCACGGTTACCCGCGTGGTCATGGACGGCGACTCGGTCCTGGTCGAACTGAACGACGGTACCCGCCTCCCGGTCGGCAGCGTTCAGGAAATCACCTCCGGCGACGGCGCATCCACCGACCTCGCCGCTTCATCCAACGCCATCGGCATGTTCGTCAACGCCTCCGTCTCCGGCCAGAAAGACCCGGTCCTGGGTATTGTCCAGAGCGTGTTCATGCAGGACGGCAAGGTCATGCTTCAGCTCTACGGCGGTAAATCGGTCTCGTGGGACCAGGTCAACAGCATGCGCGCCGTCACCGACGACGACGGCCTCTACGTCTATCCGGACGCTGTCCGCCAGGAACTGGAAAAAGCCGAAGGCATGTTGAAAAAGGTCGTTACCGGCAAGAACGACGCGGGCGAAACCGTCACCGGCATCATGGCCGACGCCGACCTCGACGCGGAAGGGAACGTCTATATCATCCTCCACGACGACACCGCCATCAAGCTGGAAAACGTCACCTCCAGCGCCAAGGATCCCACCGCCGAAGAGGCGGAGCAATATCTGAAAGATCGCTGGGCCATCGGCCTGGACGAAAGCGGCAAGGCGATTGAAGGCCTGATTTCCGGAGCCGAACAACGCGACGACGGCCTGGTCCTCCTGCTTTCCGACGGCCGCCATCTCTATTACGACTCAACCCCGGTTATCCGCAAGCCGACCCAGGAGGAACTGGATCGGGTCACCCCCACGGAAGAGACGGGCGGCGCGGACGATTCGGAAGACGCGGGCGACCAAACCGAGGGCAAGGACGCCGACGCAGCCTGATACTCATTTTCATCACTGTAACCCGACACGACAGCAACCGATCAAGGAGTCCTTATATATGGCACTCATGCAAGCCCTCGCCACCGGTATCAGCGGTTTAAATTCGCACCAGACCGCCATGGACAACCTCGGCCACAACCTGGCCAACATCAACACGACCGGCTATAAAAAGGGCGTCCACCAGTTCGCCACCCTGCTCGAGCAGACCATGCGCGGCGGCATGGGCGCGCACGACGGACGCGGGTCGATCAATCCCATGGGTATGGGCATGGGCACCCTGTCCGCCTCCATCAGCCGCCTCTTTACCCAGGGCGATCTCGAGCCGACCGGTTCGTTCAACGACATGGCCATTTCCGGCGAAGGCTTTTTTGTTCTCCAGAATGCACGGGGCGGCTATCAGTATACGCGCGACGGCTCATTCAAGATTGACGAGGACGGCTATCTCACCAACTCCGCCGGCCTTTATGTTCAGGGTACGAACTCGGTAAAACGCTCCGACGGCACTATCGAAATCCCGCAGGACGCGCGGCTCGAAAAGCTCCGCATTCCCCTGCGCGCCACCGGCGGCATGTCGAAGACGTCGGCGATTTCCTTTGCCGGCAACATCAGTTCCAACCAGAAGGTGTCGAGCGGCCTGCGGCTCTACGGCTCCAACGGCACCACCGTCAACGACCACCAGTCGTGGATGCCGAAGAACCCGGCGAACACCGACTCGTCCTGGACCTCGCTCGAGCAGGAAACCTACGTTATTTCCCAGGAAATGGTCGACCTGGCCGTGTCCATGGGCGTGCAGCTGCCGGATAACCTCGCCTCCAACGTCTCCACCTACCAGTCCGGTATGGCGGTCGACCCGGAGTCGCAAAGTTCCTATTACGCCATCGACCCCGCCACCGGCCAGGCCGTGGACGTCTCGACCCTGGACGCGAACAACAACCGCGTGCCTGCCAATGTCGGCGATCTCCTGGCCCAGGGCATGATCCCGACCAACCAGCAGATCAGCATGATAAACGGCGGCAATGTGCAGACCTCCGCCGCCCTCGGCGTCCGCGTGCCGGAATATCTCCGCCAGGGCTCGACCGTCCAGATAGACGGCCGCAGCTTCACGGTGCAGAACAGCACCACCTACCCGGCCTGGTTCTACGAATCAAACGGCGGCGACTTCGCCACCGCCGCCGCGATGACCGATGCCGATATGGAAGCCAACCCCGGCGCGGCTTGGCCCAACGGCTTCCAGGGATCCGAACTCAACCCGACGAATGAAATCCTCACCCTGGACCAGCTCCCCCGTCCGACCGAAAACTACGCAGCCACCCTCGATACGCCGCTGGAACACTTGTACTACTACAACGGCAACCAGTGGACCAAGATGTTCGACAACCTGAAGGAAGGCGATGAAATCACCATCGGCTTCGACAAGGGCGGCAGCACCATATCCTCCACCTTTACCTATAACTATCCGAGTGCGCCTCCGCCTTTCGGCTCGCAGGAGCGGCTGGACATCGAGAAGTCCTACACGCTCGAGCATTTCCTCACCTTCCTGGGCGGCGACGTCGACCAGCCGGGTGCGGCGGCGGTGCGGATCACCCCCGCCATGTTCGGCGCGCCCGTCACCGAAGCGTTCCCCGACGGCGATCCTCAGGACCCCGCCTTTGACAAAAACGCCTATGAAGACGCTCTCGCCAACGTCTCCCTCGCCACCTCCAGCAAAAATCTGGGGATGAACGGCGGCGTCATGGGCCTTATCGACCTGCCGCCGAGCGTGGGCAACGACGCCAACACGGCTCCCATGGAGACCGGCGGCGCATTCACCCGCCAGGGTGTGTCCAAGGCCGAATACATGCGCTGGGACGCCTTGACCAATGATTACCGCGCGACCTCGGGCGAATCGTTCAATGTCTCTTTCGTCTCCAACCTCGGGTCGCAGAACGCGCTGTCGAATATCTCCATCACCCACAACAGTTCCACCCTGAAGTCGGTCTTTTCGGAAGAAAAAGAATACGCCGCGGCCGAAGGCGGCTCAGCCACCACCGACGTCGTCGTCTACGACTCGCTTGGCAACGCCAAGACGGCGACGCTGCGGCTGGCGCTGGTGTCGGAGGACAGCAACTTCTCCACCTGGCGCTGGTACGCCGACAGCCAGGACGACACCGACTTCACCTGGATGGCGGACGAAAACGGCAACCTCATTTCGAACCTCTCGGTCGGTACCGGCCTTATCCGCTTCGATTCCGACGGCAACTTCGTCGCCGGGTCGGAGACGTCGGAGACGGGCGGCATCGTCATCAACCAGGCGAACCAGGGCGTCGACGACCCCATCATCGTCAGTATCGTGGACAGGATGTCGTCTGGGCAGGACCTGGACTTCAGCGAAATGACCCAGAACTCCCGCGACAGCGACCTGTCGTCCACCCAGAACGGTTCCGCCCCCGGCACCCTGGACAAATACGAAGTCGGCGAAAACGGCATCATCTACGGCGTCTACTCCACCGGGTCGACCGTGCTTCTTGGCCGGCTGGTGCTCGGCAACGTCCCGAACCCCCACGGCCTGACCTCGAGCGGCGGCAACCTGTTCCAGACCAGCCCCGCTTCGGGCGAGATGCAGTACGGCTTCGCCGGTCTGGGCGGCCGGGGCGCTATTAAACAGTACAACCTGGAATCGTCGAACGTCGAGATGTCGGAAGAATTCACCCGCATGATCTCGCTGCAGCGCGGCTTCCAGGCCAACACCCGCGTCATCACCACCGCCGACGAAATGCTGCAGGAACTTCTCAGCCTCAAGCGGTAACGGAATCCGGGATTTTTTCGACCCGGCGCACGGAGGAACACCATGGCTTTTCACGCACTCACAATCGGCACCTCGGCCCTGCGGTCGGCCCAATACGGCCTGCAGGTTACCGGCCAGAACCTCGGCAACGTCGACACCGCCGGCTACTCGCGCCAGCGGGTGGTTCAGTCCGGCGTCGCCTATGGCCATGGCGTGGGCGGTATCCTGCTCGGGTCCGGCGTGTCGGTCGATTCGATATCGCGGGTCTATAGTTCACAGGCTGAGAAACAGCTCCGCAACGCCACCAGCGCCTACTCCAATTCGTCCGAAATGGCGAGCTGCTACACCAACCTCCAGTCGGTGTTTATGGAGCTTTCCGGCGTCGCGCTGTCCGACGACATGACCGGCTTCTGGGAAAGCTTGTCCAAAATGTCCACCTCCATCGAGACGAAGAGCATCCGCACCACCGTCCTCGAGCAGGCGCGGGCGCTGACCGACCACTTCAACAAGCTGGACGAGAACCTTACCTACTACCAGAAGTCATACGACGGCGAGGTCGCCGGTGCGGTCACGAAGATAAACGGTCTCCTGAACGACATCGCCGGCCTGAATTCCGCCATCGTCTCGGGTGAAAGCGGCGGGCTCGCGCCGTCCCAGGCCAACGACCTCCGGGATACCCGGGGCGAGAAGCTGCGCGAGCTGGCCGAATATATCGACGTCGACGTCACCGACGAAAAGAACGGCGCCGTCGTCGTCTCCATCGCCGGCAGGCTCATGGTCTACCACGATCAGGTCAACGAACTCACCGCCAAGAAGGAAGAGGTGAACGGCACGATGGTTTCGGTGCCGGCCTTCGCCTCCGACAAGTACCCGGTCAAGAATCCCGGCGGCAAGCTTGGCGCCGATATGAAGATTCGCGACGAAGTCATCCCGAGCTACCTCGAGGATCTCGACGACCTCGCCGCCGTCTATACCTGGGAATTCAACCGCGCCTATTCCCAGACCCGCGGCGAAGCCAGCTTCGACAGCCTGCAAGCCAAGAACGGTCCGGTCGATCCGTCGGTCACCCTCGACAAGCTCGAGTACAAGGCCGATTACCCGGAAGGGACGTTCACAATAAAAAACGGCATGCTCGAGGTGATGGTTGAAAACCGGAACACCGGCAAAATCCAAACCATACAGATGGAAATCGACGTTGACGGCCGCCCCAGCCCATCGGGCGAACCGGACATGATTCTGTGGGATCCGGAAAACCCGGAGGCGTCGAATTCGTTTATCAACCGCCTCCAGTCTGAACTGAACAAGAAAGCGCCAGGCGTTTTTAATGTCTCCATCGACAACGAATTCAGGGTCTCCATCGACTCGACCAGCGCCGATTACGGCTTCGCCTTCGGCAAGGACGAATCGGGTATTCTCGCCGCTCTCGGAATGAATGTGTTCTTCACCGGCCACAACGCGAGCGATATCGGCATTAACGAAGACCTTCGCAAGACGCCCGACCTGATCGGGCATGGCTATACCTCCGCGGCCGGCGACAGCGACGGCCTTATGGACATTATCGCGGTGTTGGAAGAACCGCTGGCGCGGCTTGGCAACCAGTCGCAGGAAGACTTCTATTATGGTATTACCGGGAGACTGGGTACCGAGGCGCAACGGAGCAAAGCGCAGTACAACCTCGATTACGACCTCTATAACCGGGCGTTTGTGCAGCGCGAATCGGTCTCGGGCGTCAATGAGGACGAGGAAGTGGTGAAGCTGATTACCTATCAGCGCGCCTACCAGAGCGCGGCGCGGTATATTACGGTGGTTAACGAGTTTTACGACGCGCTGATAAATATGTAATGCCCATGAGCAAATGCAGGTCTCGCATCCGATAGCATGGTCGAGAAAATAGTGATGTAACCGGAGCGCTGACAACGCTCCGGTCTTTTTTTTGCCGAGAGTTAAGGAAAATAAAAGCGATTTTCGGCCTTGACAGATATTGTTTTATGTATAAAACAGCACCCAATGTTTTTTACCGTTTAGCATTAGCCATAAACTCCGCGCTTGGTACAATACCGGAGTACACGCAAGAACACGCAAGATCACTCATTGACAAGGAGGGGGAGAAGAGTCATGAAGAGGAAAATAGGTGTGGCGGCACTGGCATTTGCCGCCTGTGGTTTGTTCGCCTCGGCTGCGATTGCCGAGGATATTGACGTAAGGGCGCTTTCGGCCAAACTCGCGGCCCAGGAAGCGGCTTTGCGGGACATCGAAGCAAAGATGATGTCGACCGCCTGCGAACCGGTTATCGCCGACGGCATCACCAGCCTGCGGAAAAACGCGACCGTAACCATTGGCGGTTTGGTTACCACCGGGGTCTATGGCGGCAGCGTGAAGCGGACCGCGCATGGCACGCATGAGTTCGTAAACGAAGCGGGTTTGACTGCCACTGAAGTCCGCTACAAAGGCACCAGCATGGAATTGTCGGACGCCGAGCTCTACGTCCAGGTTGACGTCAACGATCACTTCGACGCGTTCCTCATGTTAGATCTTCACAGCGTCGGTGAAGACGCGGCCGACAGTTTCGGCGTCGCCAAGTCCTACTATGTACGCTGGAAAAATATCTGCGAATCCGGGTTCGGCCTCAAGGTCGGCCGCGACGCGGTTGCCTTCGGCGATGACGAAAACGCCATGGGTTATCTGGACGGTTGGGCAGCCGGCGGCGGCGACGGCATGGACTGGTGGGCTGTGGACGAACTCACCGCCGTGTCACCTGCTCACAACGGGTGGAAGCACGAAGGTGTCACCCAAATCACTCCCTACTGGGAAGGCCTGGACGGCGCGTTGAAGATGGAACTCACCATCTTCCAGAACCTGTGGAACGAAAATGGCGACGGCCTGATCAACTCCGCTGCCGGCAATGCCTGGTACTGGAAGGCCAAGAACGGCCGCACTGATTACCGCAGCCGGAACTATGGCATCGGCTCGGGTGCGTTCCGGGTGCAGTACTCGCCCATCGAAGACCTGACCTTCACCGCCGGCGTTATCAATTTCCGTTCCGACCGCGTTCCGGGCGAAGACAACCAGGGTTTCTACAATGACGGCGAATACCAATTCGCGAAGAACAACACCGCCGTCAACCTGGCGTTCCGCTACACGCCCTGCTTCTTCGACCGCCTGACCGTCTGGTCGCAGTGGGTGCATGGCTGGAATGTCGACAACTTGAAGGACGTGGATTCCGACGTCATCAACCTCGGCGCCAGCATCAACATCACCGATTCGCTTGCCTTCTTCGCCCAGGGCGACTATCTCCGCACCAAGGACGACCAGTACGACACCAAGTACACCGGCTGGGCCGCCTATACCGGCCTGACCTACGAGCTCCCTGTCGGCGCGGTCCTGGAAGCGGGCTGGCGTCACGAGCGGGTCAAGGTCAAGGAATCCGGCACCACCATCGAAAAGATTCGCGCCAATATGCTTTATGCGAATCTCGGCTTTGAGTTCTAGTACCCAGAAAATAACGCCTCCTCGGCATGGTACAACCACGGCGGGCCATCTCTTTGGAGATGGCCCGCTTATTATGTCGAAGGACTTGTATCTATACCGCGATACGGTATAATGGGTATATGATCGAATCGTTTGGCGACGCTAGGACCGAATCCCTATACCATGGGAAAACCGTCAAAGGATTTCCTTCGGATTTCCTTTCTGTTGCCCGTCGCAAGCTGGATATGGTGCGTCGGTCGGTTACGCTGCAAGACCTCCGTGTACCGCCAGGGAACCGCCTCGAAGCCTTGAAGGGCAATCTTGCCGGTTTCCATAGTATCCGCATCAACGATCAATGGCGGATCATTTTCAAGTGGACCGATGGCGCGGCGTATGAAGTTCAGATTGTCGATTACCATTAGAAAGAGGCCATTCAATGCTCCCAAAGCATCGCATATCCACTCATCCCGGGGAGATACTCCTGGAAGAGTTCCTCAAGCCGCTGGCGCTATCACAAAGCGAACTTGCACGGCGTATTGGAGTGAAACCCGGTGTTATCAATGAGATTTGCAATGGACGCAGGGCCGTGTCCCCGCGAATGGCTTTGCTCCTTGCAAAGGCGTTCAGGGTCTCGCCTGAGTTCTGGAGCGGTCTCCAGGCCGATCATGATTTGACGCGTGCGATGCAAGACAAGGAATGCAAGCAAGCCGCCAGCATGGTCAAGGCTGTTGTGTAGTTAGCGGAGCGACTGCACCGCAGCCACAAGCGTCGCTTCATCCGTAACCCCGGTAAACCGCCCCGCCACTTCTCCGTTCTTGAAGATGAGTATGGTGGGAATCGCCCTGATACCGTACCTATCCGCCAGTTCCCCGTCCTGGTCCACATCCACCTTGCCAACGCCAATCTTTCCCGCCTGGTTGCGGGCGAACCGGTCAATGATCGGCCCCTGGGTACGGCACGGTCCGCACCATTCGGCCCAAAAATCCACCACATGGATGCCGGACGCTATGGTTTGATCAAAAGTGCTTGCGCCCAACGGGACCGCCCCGCCGGATTCGGACACGGTTCGTCTTGGAGCCGGGTTGGCGGCCGAGGCTTCGGCCTGCCGGGGCGCTCGTTCCTCGACCTGCATCACATGCCAGGCAATGGCTGCACAGGCAATGAGAAAGACATATTTGTACAAGCGGCCACGGCGTGGCGCCGGCGCGGAGGGTTCGGTCCCGGACATGGTGGTTCCTTCCAAAAATGGGTATATCCAGTTACCTGTCCTATTGTCGCGACCAGACCCGCACACGGCAAAGAAAAAGAGGCTCCCGCCTCGCCTGGGGGAGCCTCCCGTTGATCTGTTTGCTGGATTGCGCGTGCCGCGACTACAAGCCAGCCATATTCGTGGTGTTCGAGTAGTTCCGCGCCCGGACCGGCCGCCGCATCCGCCGCGCGTCAAGCGTGCGCATGATACCTTTCTCGATTTCCACCACCACAAACACCACCAACCCGAGGACCATCGGGTACCACCAGTCCGACAGCGGCAGGGGCGTGGTGTGGAAGACGGTATTCATGAAGGGGATATAGGTGACAGCGAGCTGCAAGGCCACCATCAACGCCCCGACGATAAACACCGCTTTGTTACTGAAAAAGCCGGTCGACAACGCCGAGCCCCGCAGGCTGCGGTTGTTGAAGAGATGAAAGAATTGTGCGATCACGATAGTCTCCATGGTTATGGTGCGAATCGCGTCTGTGTCGTAGCTGCCGCTTCGGGCCAAAGCCAGCCCGAGCCAGAGCGTGCCGCCACCGATGAGGACAGACACGTAGAAAATGCGCCAAATAAAGTACGGGGTCAAAATACCCTCCGATGGGTCGCGGGGAGCGCGTTGCATCGCTTCGGGGTCGAGCGGCTCGAAAGCGAGGGCGAGGGAAACGGTCACGGAGGTCACCATATTGACCCAGAGAATTTGCACCGGCGTCAACGGCAACATGGTGCCGAAGATAATGCTCGCCATGATGAGTAGGCATTCGGCGCCATTGGTAGGAAGGATAAAGAGGATGGTTTTCTTGATGTTGTCGTAAACCTTGCGGCCTTCCTCGACCGCGGCGGCGATGGTGGAAAAATTGTCGTCCGCCAGGACGATTTCCGACGCCTCCTTCGTCACCTCGGTCCCTTTCACCCCCATGGCGATGCCGACATCAGCCATCTTCAGGGCAGGGGCATCGTTGACGCCGTCGCCGGTCATGGCCACCACTTCGCCCTTGGATTGCAGCGCCTTGACCAATTGCAGCTTGTTTTCCGGGCTGGTGCGGGCGAAAACGTTGTGATTCTGGGCGGCGATCCGGAGGTCGTCCTCGTCCATAGCGTCCAGTTCCCGGCCGGTCAACGCTTCCTCGCCATAGCAGATACCCATTTGCTCGGCAATGGCGGTAGCGGTCTCGGCGTGGTCGCCGGTTATCATTTTTACTGTTATGCCCGCGTCCTGGCATTCCTCCACCGCCTTGATGGCTTCGGGACGGGGCGGGTCGGTAATGCCTGCCAAACCGAGAAGAATAACGCCTTCCTTGATGTCGTCGTAATCGATGGCGGTCATACCTTCGGATGCCGGTTTGTAGGCGGCGGCGATGGTGCGCTGGCCTTCGCCGGCGAGGCGGGACATTTCCTTTTTCCAGTACTTAAGGTCGAGGCTATGGGTGCCGCCGGCGTTCCGTTCTTCCGACGCCATTTCAAACAGTCGGTCGGGCGCGCCCTTGATGTAGATGATTTTTTTGCCGCCCACCTTGGCGAGGACAGCCATGTATTTATAGGCGGAATCGAAGGGGATGACATGTAAACGCTCGATATCCTGATCCGGCGCGTCGACCTTTTCGTAAGCGGTCATGAGCGCTCCCTCGGTCGGCTCGCCTTTGACGGTCCAGCCGCCCGATTCGTCCTGCGCGAGTTCGGAATCATTGCAAACGCGGAAACAGGTGAGAGTCGACAACAGTTCAGGCTCGGACTGGAGGTGAATGCCGCCGCCACCTTTGGTCACTTCACCTTCGGGCGAATACCCGGAACCGGAAAAGGCGAACCGATCCTCCCGCGTCACGACTTCGCCGACTGTCATCTCGTTTTGGGTCAGGGTACCGGTTTTATCCGAACAAATAACCGTCACCGAACCAAGCGACTCGACCGACGGCAGGTTGCGGACAATGGCGCAGCGCCTCGCCATGGCCTGGACGCCGACGGCGAGGATAATCGACATAATGGCGGGAAGGCCTTCGGGGATGGCGGCGATGGCCAGGCCCATGACGGAGAGAGCCAGCTCGCCTCGTTCGTAATCGCGGAAGAATGTCCCGAACAGGTAGACGCCAACCGCCACCACGATAATGACGATGGCAACGTGCGTGCTCAATTTGTCCATCTGGCGAATGAGAGGGGTGGTGGGCGTCTCCACCTCGGGCAGCATTTCATTAATACGGCCGAGTACGGTGCTTTCGCCTACAGCCACAACCAGGCCGATGCCGGTTCCGGCCGAGACGTTGGAGCCGGAAAAAGCGATGTTCGCCCGGTCGCCGAGCTGGGTGTCGGTCGGCAATGGGGCGATGGATTTTTCCGCCGGCATGGCTTCGCCGGTCAGGGGCGATTCTTCAATGCGAAGGTTGTCGGCCTGGATAAGCCGCAGATCGGCCGGTACCTTGTCGCCCGGCTTCAACCGGACGACATCGCCGAGGGTGAGGTCTTCGGCCGGGATTTCCATCCGTTTGCCGCCCCGCACCACATGCGCTTCGGGCGAAAGGAAGGTGCGTATCGAGTTCATGGCCGACTCGGCGCGGTTTTCCTGAATAAAGCCAATCATGGCGTTGATAACCACCACCGCCAGGATGACGGCGGTGTCGACATAATGCCCCATGAAGAAGGTTATCCCGGCGGCAACGAGCAGGACATAGATAAGGATATTATTGAATTGGCGCAGGAAGGTCCGGACCAGGCTGCGCTTCTCGCCTTCCGGCAATTGGTTTGGACCATATTGTTTCAGCCGTTCGGCCGCGGCCTCGGGCGTCAGGCCGTTGGCGGCGTCGGTGTCGAGGAGGGATAAAGTCTCGGACACGCTCCTCGTGTACCAGTTCTTTCGTTTGGCTATGGTTGTCGCCATGGGTCGATTCCTCGTGGATGTCAACGTTCACCTCTGTAACTACATGTTGACCCCCCGGGAAGGCTCCTTTCCGGCAGATGTTTTCCATTATGGTTGGCTTCTTGCCGCGAAGGATCTACCAGCCCGCGTTGGCGCGCACCTGGCGGAACGACATATCGCGGAGGAGTTCGCCATTTTCGAACACAGGCTCGAGCAGATTGTCGGCCGGGTCGGTGAGTTCGTCCTCGCGGATGGTGCGGACATGTCCGGTGGCGTCATGGATAAGGGCTAGCCTGCCCTTTTTCGACAACTTGGTGGTGTCGAGGGGATTTTTGAAAATGTCGTGCCAGACGCCGTCCCGTTTCTGAGCCGAACATTTGAAGGCAAAACGTTGCACATCCCGGTCCAGCCGCTGCAGCAAGCCGCCGCCGCATCCAAACGACGCCATGTTGGCGGCGCTCCATCCGGCGTTGCGGAGGGCACTGAGGATATTGTAGATGCTGTCGTAATCGAGGCCGTCGCCCCATAGCAGCCGCACCTTCGGATGCAGTTGGCGGAAGCCCTTGGTGTTGTCCCGCGCGCCATAGCCGTCGGCGAGGATATCGAGCAGGCGGAGGAGGGTGGTGACCGGGTCGCCCGAATCGGGACGGATAACGAGGACGCCGTCACGGGCCAAGACCTTTTTCTTGAACGACGGAGAGCAGACGATGGTCTCCACGGCGGCAAAGATATCGTAGGAATCGGAGACGATGGACAGCGGGCCGGTGGGGTATTGAGCGAGGACGTGTTCGAACATCTCCCGTTCGCCTGCCCGCCCGAGGGCGGTCATGACGCTGTGCTCGGTTGCCGGGACGGCTGAGCCGATCATCGCCGACTCGTTGTAATAGCGCATGGCACACTGGATACCGGCGACGGTGTCGGACCCCTGGAAATTGACAAGATGGGCCGCGCCGCCGATGCCGGCCGCGTCGACCGATTCGACGCCCCGGTAGCCGAAGTCGTGCACCATGAGGGGCAGGGCGGTCATGGCCTCGGGTTCGGCTGTTTCTATAAGGAATCGCTCCACCACCGATTTCATTTTTCGGGAAAGCGTCGCGACGGTGCAAGGGTACCAAATGTGGGAAAGAACCGTTTCCAGGTGGTTGGTGAGGGCGAAGCAGGCGGGGTCGGTGTTTTCCACCGTCACCAGCACGTTGGAGGTGGGAACAGCCATCCCTTCCGGGACGGCGCGGATGCGAACCGGGAGGCGGCCGCCGTGTTTCGAGACAATATGCCGCCACATGGCTTCGTTGAAATATCCGTCATGGTGAAAATAGGCGGCTGTAAAGGCTTTGGCGGCGGGGATGTCTTCCTCCCGCACCACTTCGCCTGTAAAGAAACGTTTTAGTATGTATTGCAGACCGAAGAAGGTCGTATCGGAGTAGGTGGCTCCGACCCGGGATTCGAAGTAGGAATAGACCGATTCGGTTCCAACTGGGTATTGGGAATGGTGGGTGAGTTTGTACCCGTCGGTGAGGAGGGGAATAGAGAGCGTCATAACGCGCCTTTCGCGCCGGCCCTCACCGGAGACAGGGTGGATTATAGCGATGCGATGGCGGGGATTCCATTAGATTTGTTAAAAACGCGGCCACCCGAAGGCGGCCGCGCTGGTTGTGCTATTTGAATAAAGTACCGACTAGGGCGCAATTTCCTGAATCACCGGGTTATCGTAGGTATCCGACTCGACCTCGCCGGGCGACGCCTGAATCGACGAATCGACGCCCACGCTGCCGACATAGTAGGTGCCGGCTCCGACAACGTCAGGCAGTTGCGACGGGTCGGACGGGGTGGGTCCGGTGGACGGCTGGTTCATGCCCATGGGAGCGCCGGGGGTCGGGGCCGGGCTTATCTGCGACGGCAGCGAACTTGCGTCGGTATAGACGCCGCCATCCGCATACACCGGCACGCTGGAGATGACCGACCCCGGTGCGCCTGTCATCACGCCGCTGGGCTGGCTGCTGATAACCGTCCCGGCCGCGACCGGAATGATCAGGTCGGCGGTGCCGACCGATTGCGGCGCGGCGTACATGCCGCCCGGCGCATAGGGGTCATAATCGCCGCCAGGCTGGGTGACAGTTGCCGCATAGGGGTCCATATAGGTGGTCGCCTGAACCGCGCTGGCGGTGTAGGGATCGGCGTAGGTCGGCGCGGGCTGGTAGGGCTGCCCTGCTGTCTGGCGCATGCCTTCGGCGATCTCCAGTTCCGTAAGGATACGAATCTGGTCGACGTTCAGGACGCTGGCCGACGCGCCGCCGGCGGGTTCGACCGCACCGTTCAGCCAGACGCGGCGGTTGGTGTATTCGTTCAGGTTGATCCGTTCGCTCCGGAGGAAGAAGCGGATCTCGCCGCCCTTGGTCAGACGGAAGGTGGAGGGCGCGCCGCCGACCCGGCCGATGTTTTCGATCCAGCCGGTATAGCCGCCGCCAATGGGATCCGGCGGAGCCCAGGTCGCGCCGCCGACGCCGGTGACGATGGTGGGCTGGAACTCGCGGGTGACATAGGTGATGCGTTCGGTCGTTTCTTCGTCGATGGCGGCGAGGCGCGAGTCGAGGTCGGCGAGGGCGTTTTCGAGCTGATTGGCCTGGGCCTTCTGACGTTCGGTCAATTCGCGGATACGTTGTTCGGTCTCGCGTTCCTCTGCTTCGCGTTCAGCCTCGTACGCTTCCTGCAACCGCTTGAAATAGGCTTCCTTGATGGCGTTGACCTGCTGGTCGGCCTTGGACAGCTTGACTTCGCCCGGCGCGCCGGTGCCGGCGGCGAGGTCGACGGATTCGTTGACCGGCGCGGGCGCGACGTCGGCGACGACTTGCCCGTCAACACGGACGTATTGGGCAAAAACATAAGCCCTGGCGTTTTCGGGCGGGTCGATGCGGTACCACTGGCCGCGTTCCTGCTTGATGACGACCGGGTCGCCCTGGTTCAGGTGGCCGACGACGGTGGATTTGTCCCAATAGAAGGCATGCACGTTGGCATTGTCCATATTGACGACGCCGGGCAGGCCGGACTCGGGGATTTCGCCCGTAATGTCGGCGGTGACGTTCGACTTGTGGATACTGGCAAGCTGGTCGGCCGGGAAAACGATCTTATACCAGTCGCCGTGCTTGGCCAGAACGGTGACAGGCGCGCCGGAACCGAGAACGGCGATGGACTCGTACTGCGTATTCGGCCCGGCGCGGACGTTGACGCGTCCGCCTTCGATACGGCCGTTACGGGGAACCTCGTTCAGGGCGACAGGCACAACCGTCCCGCCCGGTGTGGAAGCGGGTGGGGTGAGCGAGGGCACGCTTATGCCGGTCGATGGCGTCGTCGTGGTCTGGCCGGCCAGGGGCGGCACCGAGGGGGTGTCGAGGAT
>JAJPXZ010000074.1 GCA_021205245.1 Planctomycetaceae bacterium | reverse complement strand
GGTGGGACCGGGGACATAGGCGGCTCAGGCGGCAAAGGCAGTGGGGGATTCTTAAGCTATTCATTCTTTGATCCGACACGTTGACGTTGATATTACGCATTCAAATTCGACAAAGGAGATTCTATGAGATTCAGCCGATTATCGATTTTGCTTATTACATGTACGGTAATTGCATCGGGAGCCATAGCTGGTGCATTTGAAGTACCACCTATTACTCCTGCGGATTTTGCAGCCCCCGCCTCTCCCGAGGCTCACTGGATCTGGACCTTGTTGGCAAGTGAGGTAGTGGCCGTGATTGCCGGATGGCTCTACCTGCAGATTTCGGAGCGCTTGAAAAACTCCCGGTATATCGTCGCCATTACCGCCATTAAGGATGCCGTTGCAGCTTGCTACCAGGAATACGTCCGGGCCATTAAAGCGGCACGAACGGATGGCAAATTGACCATCGAAGAAAAAAACAACGCCCTAAACATGGCCTATCGCAATGCGGTTCAGATCGCCCGGACGAGAGGTGTCGATCTGCTCAAAATCTTTGCCAAGGAAACCGTGCTCCGTCTGATTGAAAAGTACGTGAGCGAATCCAAGTTGCAGGCGGTCCTTCCGCCCCCTTTGCCCGATTTGGCGCCCTGACCTATATCAGGGCGCACGTCGGCGAGGCGGGACGGGATCGGCGGGGTCTGTGGATCAACGACCCTTACACCGGTACCCGCGCCCGCCTGGGCGACGTCGGCCTCGAAATGGCCGAATCCCTCATCCAGCACAACCCACGCGCCGCCCGGCAGGCCCTATCCAAGCCCCACGTCGGCGTGTGGCTTTCGAAAACCTTTTGAGAGAGGAAAGCATCATGAGCACTATCCAGCACGATGTCGTTGCCGAACGCACCGACACCATCGTCCGCAGCATCGCCAGCGGCAACAACAGTTGCGGCACGCTCATTGGTCCGGGCGGGCAACTGAACGAAAACTTCCTGCGCGGCTCCATCACGCCCACCCTGAAGGTCTACCAGGATGAGGCCGACGCCCTTCGCGCAAACATGATGCGCCTGTCGCAGGAATCGGAAGAACGCCGCCAGACGCTGGAATTTATCTATTCCAACGCTCTCGGTCAACTCCCCAAACAGGTCGCCGACCGCCTCTGCCAGGTCCTCGGCTTCCGTCCCGCCACCTAACCCCGCCTCCTTCTCCGGCATCCCGTGGGCGGCAACGTCGCGCCTGCGGGATGTTTTATTTCCTGCATAAGGAATCCACCCTATGGAAAAATGCGCCTCACACGACGATTGTTTCAATCGGCTCTACACCAAAGTGGACGGTATGGACGACAAGCTGGACCGCCTGTTTGGCGAACTCCACAAACGTCTTCATGATGGGGATGTCAAGTTTGTTCAAATCGAAATGCGTCTTGCACTGTGTGAAGAGACATTGGCAAAGTCGCAAACCACTAAGACCGATATGAAGCAAAAGGCGATTAGTGCGATCTTCGACCTGGTCAAGCTTGCCGTCGTCGCCTTGTTTGGCGCGGCATTCTGGGCAGTTGCGAATGGTTATAATGGCTAGGGTAATGGAAATGAAAAGCCGACAGCCTGAGCGCCACAAGCGCTTTGTGGTGGAAGGTGAGTGGGTCACACCTCCCGACTGTCGGCACACATGGGCATAGTGTCGGCAGCCTGGGTGCTAGAACACCCCGCCGGAAGCAACCGTCAACCGGCACGGCCGCCGACACTGGATGTATCGACCATAAGCAACCGAGAATGCACAGTTTTTCGTGACGACTACCAAAACCAAGCGTCGCACCCTTCTCCCGTGGATGGGCGGAAAATCAAAACTTGCCGCCGCCATCATCGAGCGCCTTCCCGAACATACCACCTATGTCGAACCGTTTTGTGGGGGATGTGCGGTTTTCCTCCGCAAGCCACGATCCAAAGTCGAAATCCTCAACGATGCCGACGACCGCTTGATCACGCTCCTGCGTGTTTTCCGTTTTCATTCCGACGAGCTGCTGCGGGAGGTCCAATACCTCACCCATTCTCGGCAGGAGTTCGTCGACGCCCTGAAACAGCCTGGCGTCACCGATATCCAGAAGGCCGCGCGTTTCCTCTTCATCGTGAAGGCGGCATTCGGGAGCCGTCTGTCCTCGCCGACTTTCGGGACCGCCACCAAGGAGCCGGCGAACTTCCACATCGCCGATGTGACGACTCTGGTGGCGCTGGCCCGGGAACGGCTGGAAAGGGGTCACCATCGAAAACCTCGATTTCGAAGATCTGGTTCGACGATATGATTCACCGGCCACAATGTTTTATTGCGACCCGCCATATATCGCGACCGCCGGGTAGGCCTGCCGGTTCACAATGGACGACCACCGGCGGTAACGGAACGTCTTGGTAGACGCACGGGGCAGGGTACTAGTCAGCTTCAACGACTGCGACCAGACGTGTCAGTTATACCGGGGGTGGGAAATGGAAAGGGTCGAGGTAACTTACACCGTCGGCCGTAAATCGCGCATTGGCAATGGCGAGGTATTGATTAGCTCCAAAAAGCGAGATAACCTAAGAAAAGTACATAAAAATAACAAAATTCTTAATAAATAACTTGACTATGCGAGAATATCTTATATAATAAATATAGA
>JAJPXZ010000046.1 GCA_021205245.1 Planctomycetaceae bacterium | reverse complement strand
TGTCGGGGTTGGCGAGGAGGAGAGTCTCGGTCTTGCTCATGCCTTCGGTGGCGTTGATGGCGGAAGCGCGGGCGACGATTTTCGCATTGGGCGCGAATTCCTTAAGGCCAGCCTCAATACCGGTGGCCCGCTGGATGAGCTCGGGGTAGACGGGGTACTCGAGGAGAGCCACTTCCGCTTCGCCGCCGAGCTTTTCGTTGATCCACTTAGCGGCCTGTTCGCCGACGAGCTTACCGGCAACGATATTATCCTTCAGGTACCCGACGTCGGCATTTTCCATCAGGATATCCCAGGAGATGACCTTCATGCCCGCTTCCTTGGCCTGTTTGGCGACAGTCTCAAGGGCGTTGGCTTCGGCCGGATGGAGGATAATGGCGTCGGTCCCTTCCTGGATGAAGTTTTCGACCTGGGTGATTTGCGTGGCGGCGTTCGACTTGCAGTCCATGGCCGTGACCCGCATACCGTAACTTTCGCCGACCTCTTTCAGTGTTTTGGCATACTGCGCCCAGACAGGGTTACTGAGGTCCTGGATGACAAAGGCGAGGGATTTCCCTTTAAGGGGTGCCGTATCCAAAGCGATGGCCTGGGATAGGGACGAGACAGTGAGGATAACAGCGAGCACACCAAACTGAAATGAGCGAAGATACTTCGTAACCATGAATTTCCTCCATCACAACATTGGACCAGATATCCCGCACCCTTTGCGGGATAATGCATTGCCTACCGTCGCGGCCGGAAAAGGCTGCGACAACGAGATTTGACGGTATATGAGGCGCGCAACGGGGAGAGTGGTCCTTGGTCGCAATGGCGGAGATCGAGAATATGGTTCGCCAAGGAAAAAGTCTGACTTTAATAAAAGATCTATAGTTAGAATACAACCTAATTCGCTCTTGTCAACCGGAAATTCAAAAATTAAATTGAGGTAATAAAGCGTGACACGTGAATGAGTGCAGCTCCAACCGCAGAAGCCTCGACTTTGTATCGGCAAGGCTCGATGTATGAACCAGTTGTATCAAATGTATCCAGTTCGGCCACCCGTCGGCGTAACTCGTCGATATGTTTATCCATAAATGCGCCAACATGGCCGCCTATAACAACATCGTAATCCAGTGCCATACGAAGTATGTTTATTGAAGTCGCCAAATAATCGAGGTAGTTATCCCAAATTAAGCGCGTTCGCGGATCGCCTTCCTGCAGCTTTTCAAAAAAACCGGTGAGACTACCCCCGGCCTTCTCGGAAAGGTTTAGTGCAGAACAATACGAATCGAGACAGCCCTTTTTGCCGCAATAACATTGAAGCCCGCCGTGTTCAACAGTCATGTGGCCAAATTCGCCACATCGTCCATTGTCACCCGGCAAGGGATTGCCGTGCCATACCAAAGCTCCACCGACCGCATCCTTGAGCGAGAGGTATATAAAGGTGCGTTTTCCAGGGTAAGCCCAGGCTTCAGCGATGCTTGCGGCATTTGCGTCGTTTTCGAACACACAGTGCATGCCCATTCTGTCTTCGATGGGTTTCAGCGGATAACTATCAAGAGATAAGGCGTGCGAACTAACTTCGGCTGCGTCCGCCGACATTATCCCCGGGATGGAAATCCCTATGCCCAGGATGTTTTGCTTTGTTTGGCCGGATTCATCTATCAGCTTTTCGATTTCCTGGCCCAGCATGTCTATATACGCTGGCTCGGGTGAGAACCGAACGCGTTTCTGCTTATGAGAAATGATGTTGCCTTCGAGATTGACCATCGTGGATACGACGCGGTCCAAGGCTATGTCCACGCCAACAGCCGTACGAGCATTGGCGACAATTGCGAGTGTCGCAGCCTTGCGGCCGCCGGTTGACTCAAGGCTGCCGCTTTCGCATATCAGGTTATCGTCCAGCAACGATTTAATATTATGGATAACCGTTGGCAGGCTGGCCTTTACCTTGACAGCCAGTTCGGGCCGGGAAATGCCGGTGTTTTGATATATCGCGTTGTAGAGCGCATTTCGATTCGCTTTTTTTATGTCCTTGGTGCTTGAAGTTCTCATCATCGCAATTCCTATTGGTGAGTTGGTGGTCATGCGGCGGTTTATCATCTTATAGTAGAGTCTCTCACTTATTATAGCACAGAATCCAGTTTTGGTAGGCTGAAACTTAAATAAACCATCTTAAGTATCTTCCACTGCTTGCTGTCTTTCTCTGAATGGTATGTCTTTTCTCTTTACTTAGCCCATCGTAAGCCTGATACTCGCGCTAGTCGCCGCATGATGTGGCGCAACGTGGCCGGACGCCGCGTTAATCTTCGTTTTGAAAGGTTTATGATGTTGAAGAGAATAAGTGTGGCGGTTGTTTTTACTCTGGCTTGCCTGAATGCGTCGTACGCGGTTGATTTTTCGAAAATCCCCGATACCACGAAAAACGCCAAGGTCGGACAATGGGCCACCTACTCGACTGCGGCCGGGATGTCACAGAAGCAGACCATCACCGAAATCACCGGCGAAGGGGATGACCGCGTCTTCACCGTCAGGTTGGACATCATGATGGGGGATAACGTAATCCAGTCGACCGATACGGTAACTTCGCTTCGCGAGTCAAAAGCGCAGCAGGCAGCCGCCATGGAAGCCGATCCGGATGTTAAAATTACGGACGTCAAGGTCAATGCGGCCGGCAAGGAAATTGACGCCGTCCTCGTCGAGTTCGTTGCCGGGGGAATCACCACGAAGATGTACATGTCAGAAGAGATTCCCGTCGGAGGCATTGTGAAGATCGAAAGCTCAGCCATGGCCCAGCCACTTATGGAAATAACCGGATACGGGGAATAGCCTCTTCGCGGTCCAAACATTTCGTGCATACTAAGAGACGGGCGGACCGATGTCCCGCCCGTCTTTATTGTGATTTCCGGAGCGTCAGATAACCTTGAATGTTGCCGTTCGACTACCTCGTTGCGGAGCAATGGCAAACGATGTGAAACCTAATTGCCCGCCAGATGATTCATATGGAATAGTGGAAAGATTTATGAGAGTTGACGAGATCGGATATTTATCTGGGAATATCGCACTGATAAGTTCATTGGGATCTAAATGTAGATTCTGACTGCCGATATTGGTATAGGTTTCTATGCAGGTTTTATGGTCAGGCTCAATTTCGGTTACCGTTCGAATGCGAGTTTCATGCTCGCGTTTCCATTTCTTCAAGGTTACGGATGAATACCGTTGCCCAGCTTTATTGTCAAACATCGTATGGCACTTTTCACATAATAGCATTAGCTTAGCGATGTTGTTGATATCCTACTGACGATACATTCGTATCCACGAGGACCATTTTCCCCAAATGAATAAATGTGTGCTCTTTCGGCAGAATAACAGGTTCCTACGTAATGTCAGAAACATGAAGCAATTATTTCATCCTGGGACTGACATCTCCCGGTAGCTTATCCCATAATTCACTCTGGGTGGCTTCTGGTATTTTTCGCGACGGTTTCTCCGTCGACTCTCTTTTTTTCGGCATTCATCTCCTCCGTACGGGATTTGATTGCCATGCCAATCTCTGGAGGAGATGATGCTTTATTGATGGAGGTTGAAAGACAGCAGTTACCGAAAGATACGCTACAGCAGGAGGTTTTGCTTCGGAGCAAACGACAGCGTCAAAAACACGTCAAAATTACAACGCTTGGTGGTAGTACCGACGCCGATGGCGACGGAGCTCCGGGGGCTTGGTCGCGAAGCTGCGGTAAACGCCATTGTTCCTATCCGACACGGAAAACCTGGATACCGCCGCGCCGCAATACTTCGCCCGTGACGCCGTCCTTATCGCAGCTTGGCGAGCCGCCCTTGAGGTAGGCCCGCCGCGCTCCTATTTGTTGAGCAATATCGAGGGTGATGTAGGAGCCTTTGACGTGGAACTCTGTAACGTCCTCGCCGGTTTCCGGAGCCAGGAGCTTCCAGCCTTCGTCCAGTACCTCCGCACCGGTGCCGCCTCGGAGCGTCTCGCTGGTGCGAGGCGTTGGCATGCCGCCTAATTGCTCGGGGCAAACCGGGACGATGGTGTACTTTTCTTTGAGCTTGGCGAGCAGGGCATCACGACGCTTCGCCCGTCTACCGTGCCAGCGGCAGGGGACTCCGAGGAAACAAAGGCTCACCAAGACCGGTTCCTTTGCCAGGAGATTCTCCCGACCGCCTGCCTTGGGTGTTTGCTGGACGATCATAATATCGTCGGATTTCGCTTCTGGAAACAACGACCGCTGGCCGGCTGCGGGCATAGGGAATCCTTTGACTTAATAGGCTTATGGACGATAATTGAGTAAACCGAATAAGGCCGTCAGCGAACGGGATCGTCAACCGCAAGCATTGTATCAAATCACGGTATTGCTGTGAATCGAGGAGTGTTCTTTCGGCTTCCGGGTTGTGTTTTGGGAACGCGACGGCAGAAGATTTTTTCGGCACGTGGTTTGAAATAGGTTAGAAAACGAAAAAGGGGTTACGAGAGCATTCTCGTAACCCCTTGATAATATTGGTAGCGGGGGCAGGATTTGAACCTGCGGCCTCCGGGTTATGAGCCCGACGAGCTACCAGACTGCTCCACCCCGCGATCATGGTAATATCTACCTGCCAAGGAGGACTGAGCGCTCCTCAGCGGTGCGTTTTATAATAAGGATATTGGTTCCGTTGTCAAGGGGGATTTGGGGATTTTATTCGTTTTTTGGCGATTTGTGTCCGCTATTTGGTCGATGACACGATGTACAAATGCCGTCAACCCTCAATATCAGAAATGTGTCCATACCCTTTGTCAGAGTGTTGGTCAGGCTTTGTGGTGAATAAACCGCCTCGCTGATTGTAAAATTAATAGTTACACTATCACTATGGGGTGGTATTGGCCGCGACCGTCGTTATGACGATTCATACCCTCCGGAATCGAAGTGGCTGGCTGCCTCAACGGGGCTATTTCGGGCAAAGCCTCTTATTTTAGGCCAGATTAAACTAGACTTTATTCGCCCGAATACTAAAATAGCCCACTCATGAGGGGTCCCTAACGAGGCCGGTTGGTAGACAGGTTGATCGCATGGAAACAATAATCAGAGGAATACCAGTCTCCCAAGGCGTGGCCATCGGACCAGCGTATGTCCTGGGATCGGTTGAGTCAAAGCTGCCGCCCTCATATCTGTCTGACGAAGAACTGGTCCCGGCCGAAGTCGACCGCTTCCAGCAGGCTGTCGCCAAAGCCCAAGCTGAAATCAGCAAACTTAAGAGCACCGTGCAAGCCGATGCTCGGCAAGATGTTGGACCAATCTTTGACGCGCATATCCTTATCCTCTCGGATCCGTCCCTGAACTCTGAAGTTCTACGGCGCATTCAGCGTAACCGCATGACTGCCGAATATGCGGTGCAATGCACCATTGGCGAGTACGTACGTGGTCTTAAAGGCAAGCCTTTTCTCAGCCCGCGCATCAATGACATGCAGGATATAGAGCGCCGCCTCCTCCGTGCCATTCTCGGTCGCCAATACGAAGAACTGCACTCCTTGGGGAGGGAGGTCGTCATCATCGCCCATGACCTCACCCCGTCGCAGACCGCCGACATGGACCGGGAGCACATCCTCGGTTTTGCCACCGATATCGGCGGCACCACCGGCCATACGGCAATCGTCGCGCGCGCGCGGGAAATTCCCGCCGTCGTTGGGCTTGGCAACATCTCAGACACCATCCAGTCCGGCACCGAGGTTATCCTCGACGGCAGCCGGGGCCTGCTCATTATCTCCCCGCAGGAATCCACCCGCGCCGCCTATGAGAAAATCAGGGCCGATTTTCACCGATTCGGCGCCGAACTCCTGTCCGAGGCGGGGCGACCCGCCGTCACCCTGGACGGGTGCCGGGTGCATGTCCAGGGGAATATCGAATTCCCACAGGAGACGGATTCCATCATCCGTAACTCCGCCGACGGGGTCGGGTTGTACCGCACCGAGTTCATTTACATTGACAACAAGGGCGAGCCGGACGAGGAGACCCACTTCAACGCCTACTCCCGAGTCGTTAAGGCCTGCGCTGGCCGTCCCGTCACTATCCGCACCCTCGACCTTGGATATGACAAGGCCTTCCATTTGCAGGAGGGCGAAAACTTCGCGCTCGAACGGAATCCCGGCCTGGGTTGCCGCGCTATCCGCTATTGTTTCGCCAATCCAGACCTGTTCCGTAACCAGATCCGCGCTATTTGCCGCGCCTCGGCCCTGGGCGAGGTGAAAATGCTGATCCCGATGATCAGCTCCCGCGATGAGGTGCAGAAGGTGGTGCGGCTTGTCCGCTCGGTGCAGGAGCGTTTGTCGGACGAAGGCGTGCCGTTCGACGCCGATATGAAAATCGGCATTATGGTCGAGGTGCCTTCGGTCGCGCTTACGCTCGACCAGTTCTGCGATATCTCGGACTTCTTTTCCATCGGCACCAACGACCTTATTCAATACCTCCTGGCGGTGGACAGGACCAACGAACAGGTCGCGCCGCTGTATCGGCCCGAGCATCCGTCGGTTTTGCGGACGCTAAAGTACATTATTGAAGCAGCCCAGGCCGGGAACGTTCCGGTCAGTATGTGCGGCGAGATGGCGGGCGACCCGATATTCGTTTTGTTCCTCCTTGGTCTTGGACTCCGGAACTTTTCCGTCAGTCCGCCGCAAATACCGGAGGTGAAGAAGATAATCCGCAGTTCGTCGCTCGAGTCCGCCCGCAAGGTCGCCGACAGCGTCATGAACCTGTCGTCGGCGCGCGACGTCCGCAACTGCCTCCGTGGCGCGGCGGCGAAGTACTTTTAAGGAGTGGGCGGGGCCGGTTTTACTTGCTCAAGGCGCGGAATTCCCTAGAATTATTGGTTGTCTGAAGCACCCGCCAGCAAAGCGTGCGGGTGTTATTTTTTGGAGCAGGCAATGAACAAGCGCACCAGCAAACCGGTTGACGAGCCGGACAGTCCGCATTCGGTCGGGTGGGTCACGCCCGGGCGCATCCGTCTCGCCACTCCGGAAAAGCCGTTTATCCTCGAGGTCGGCGAGTCTTTGTCGGACGTTGTGGTCGAATACGAGCCCTATGGCGAACTGTCGCCCGCGGGTGACAACGCGATTCTTATCTGCCATGCCCTCTCCGGCGACGCCCACGCCGCCGGGTGGGACGTCTCGGCGACGCGACGTACCGCATCCGGCCGCTTCCGCCCCATGAAGGACGGTTATACGCCTCCTCGCGGTTACCGCACCAAAAAGCCCGGCTGGTGGGACTCGATGATCGGGCCGGGAAAACCCATCGACACTTCGCGGTTTTATGTCATCTGTGCCAACGTTCTCGGCAGTTGCTATGGCACCACCGGCCCGGCCAGCCTCAACCCGGAAACGGGACAGCCGTATGGTCTGACGTTCCCGGTGGTGGTGGTTGAGGATTGGGTGCGGCTGCAGGCGCTCCTCGTCGACGCGTTGGGGATTGGCGAATTATATGCCGTCATCGGCGGCTCGCTGGGTGGACAGCAGGCGCTTGAGTGGGCGCTCGCCTATCCCGAGAGGGTCCGCAAAGCAATTATCCTGGCCGCTTCGCCCAGACTTTCGACCCAGGGGGTGGCGTTCAACGCGGTGGCGCGGTATTCGATTATGAACGATCCCAATTTCCGTGACGGCCACTACTACAGCGATGCAACTCCGGACCACGGCCTGGCCGCTGCGCGAATGCTGGCGCACATTACCTATCTTTCCGAAGAAGGGCTGGACGCCAAATTCGGCCGTCGTCTCCAGGACGAGTCAAAGGAGAATCCGGACTTCGGCTTCGAAATCGAATTTGCGGTCGAGAGTTATCTGAACCACCAGGGCAAGGTGTTTGTCGAGCGATTCGACGCTAATTCCTATTTGTACATCCTCCGCGCCATGGATTATTATGACGCGGCGGCGCGATGGGGCGGTGGGGATTTGGTCGAGGCGGTGCGGCGCATCAAGGCGGAGACGCTGGTGGCGAGTTTTTCGTCCGACTGGCTCTATACGCCGGACGGGTGCCAGGAACTGGTGCACGCTATCTGCCGAACGGCTAAACCGGTCACCTACATCGACATTCCCAGTCAGTATGGTCACGACGCATTTCTGGTCGAGACCGAACGGGTGGGATCGTTGTTGCGCGGCACACTCAAGGCGCGCAATTAGATAACAAAGGACAACACATGAAACCAGTACGCATCATGCCCTGCCTGGACATTATGAACGGCAGGGTGGTCAAGGGGGTTCGCTTTGTCGACTTGAAGGACGCCGCCGATCCGGTCGAGGCCGCCGTTGCCTATGCCGAGGGCGGCGCGGACGAGCTTGCCTTTCTTGACATTACCGCCACGGTGGAGAAGCGCATTCCGATTTGGGAAACGTTGACCGCTGTGACATCGGCGATCGACGTGGCTGTCACCGTCGGCGGCGGCATCCGAAACACCGCCGACGTCGCAAAAGCGTTCGACTGCGGCGCGTCGAAGGTGTCGATTTCATCCGCCGCCTTCCGCGACCCGCAGTTCATTAAGGAAGCGGTCAAGCTGTTCGGCGGCAAGCGCGTCGCGGTGGCGGTGGATACGGTTGTGAACGACAGCCTGCCATCGCGGCGGGAAATCCTCGTGGACGGCGGCCGTACCCATACCGGGGCCGACGTGGTGGAGTTCGGCGTTGCCATGCGGGACATCGGCGTCGGAGCCATCCTCGCCACCAGCAAAACCGCCGACGGCAGCCGCGAAGGCTACGATCTTGAGGGGCTGCGGCAATTGGCCGACGCGACCGGCATCAGCATAATCGCCTCGGGCGGAGCCGGAAAACTGGAACACTTTTTGGCCGCCGTACGCGAAGGCAAGGCCGATGTGCTTCTGGCCGCTTCGGTCTTCCATTTCGGCACCTTCACCGTGCGCCAGGTCAAGGAATACCTGCGGGAGAACGGCGTCCCTGTGGTCCTCTAGCGGTCTTTTCGAAACCTAAAGTGCCTCGGACCTGAATTGGATTCCCGTATGCGTACCGCCCCCTTCAACAGGGCACTGTTTCTGGATTGCCTGGCGGTCACCACGCCCCTATGCCTCTATGGCCTGGGGGCGTGTTTATTGGCGGGGAAGGCGATGCCGGTCTTGAATGGGACTGGCGTGGGAGTGGGCTGCGCGTCGGTCGCGGCGGCATGGATCGTGGCGACGGTATGGCGATTCATGCGGCAGCGGCGCTTCACGCCCGATTACGCGCTGGCATGGCTCGATCTGCGTAACCGCGCCGGCGGACAGATCATGGCGGGCGCGGGGACGGAGGCGCGGGTGATTCCTGCGGCCAGTGTGCGGCCGCTCCTGAAGCGGCTGCCGCTGCCGGTTCTTTTTGCCCTGGCGAGCCTGATCGTGCCGCCCATGCAGGCGGAAGCGGGGCGCGTCAGAGCGGTGGTGGATCCGGTTTTGGACCGGCTGACGGAAGAAATCGCCCTTTCTGAGGAGGCGGATGCGTTGTCGGCGACCGAAGCCGAGGCCCTGCGGCAACAGATCGCCGACGTGCGGCGGCTAGCCGAGACGCAACCGGAGGCGGCTATGGAGGCATTGCCGATATTGCCCGAGCGGCTGGACGCGGCGCGGGCGGAACGATTGGATGCCGTCGCCGAAGCGCTGGAGCAGGCCGTCGACCGTATGGAGTTGGCGCGGCGCGGTGAGATAGATGGGCAAACTGGCTTTGACGAAAGTCTGCGGCGTCTGGCTGAAACGGCTGGCGGCTGGGAAGCCCTTCCGGAAGAATTGCGGCAAGGGGCTGAAAAGCCTGGCGGCATGGACAACGCCGCCCTCGACAAAATGCTCGAGGCTTTGGAGAAATACGGCGCGACGGCTGAACAGAACGCCGCCGCCAGCCGAGCAGGCAATCGAGACGGCGCGGCTGCAGGTAATGAGGCTGCGGGCGGAGCTGAGGGGGCGGCGGCGGAACGGCTGGCCTCGGCGCGAGAAATACTTGACAATATGCGCATGTCGAACTCAGGCGCTTGGGGCGAAGCCGACGGCGACGTCATGGGCGAAGGCATGAACGAAATGGGTGGGATGGGCGGCGACGAGGGTGATGGTCCCGAAAGCGGCGGCATCTCCCGTGGACCAGGTAGTGCGCCGTTATGGATTGGCAAGCCGTCCGACATGGCTGCGGGCTTCGACTACCGTCCGTTGCCGCTTGGTGACGAGTCGTTGCCCGGCGCGCTGCTGCGACGCGAACGGTCTCTTCCGGATGAGGATTGGCAGGAAGAGGCCGAATTACCAGGCCGGAGCGCTGTCGATGCGCCTGCGATAGTCAGGGGCGGAGGCGGTAGGGTCGCGCCCGGACCATCGGGCGAACAGGCGGTAACGCGGTATTTCGATGCATTGCGAAGAGGGGAACAACGGTGAGGGATGCGACTGAACTGATGCGCGCACTGGCGCGCACCGAAGAACGGCTCAACACAATAATTGTGGGCCAATCCGAATTGATACGCCAGTTCCTGGCAGGCGTGCTTGCCGGTGGCCACATCCTGCTGGAAGGATTGCCCGGCATGGGCAAAACCCAGATGGTGCGGGCGTTTTGTATGCTGTCGGGGTTGCGGTCGAGCCGGGTGCAGTTTACCCCCGACCTTATGCCATTGGACATCACCGGGTCGGCGTTGCTGCAGGAGACGGGCGGCGAGAGCCGGTTTGTCTTCAGCCCCGGACCGCTGTTCGCCAACCTGGTTATTGCGGATGAAATTAACCGGGCGAGCCCAAAGACACAATCGGCGCTTTTGGAAGCCATGCAGGAAGGGCAGGTCACGGTTCTCGGTGAGAGCCATTTGCTGCCCAGGCCTTTTTCCGTCCTTGCCACTCAGAATCCTATCGAACTTGAAGGCACCTACCCGCTGCCGGAGGCACAGCTCGACCGCTTCCTCTTCAAGCTCGACGTCGGCCAAGTGGGGGTGGAGGAACTGCGGCGCATCGCATCGGGCGCTGTAGGCGGGCCGTTGACCGGCTTGGCGCCGGAAATGACGGCGGACGACTTCGCCGCCGCCATGGCCGCCGCCGCCGCCATTCCTCTGGCCGATCCGATTGCCGATTATATCGCGCGGCTTGTCCTCGCGACGCGCCCGAGCGAGTCGGGACCGTCGTCGTGCGTGCGCTTTGGCGCGAGCCCCCGCGCCGCCATCGCCATGGCGGGCGCGGCGCGGGCGCGGGCGTTCCTCGAAGGACGGACCAGTGTCGGCTTTGAGGACATCAATGCGGTGGCGACGCCGGTTCTCCGTCACCGCATCATCCTCGACTACGGCGCACGCCTCGACGGAATGGACGCCGACGCCGCCTTGGCGACGATTATCGCCGCGACGCCTGAACTGGGCCGCGAGGAACCGCATTCCCTAGCCAGCCGCATCGCCAGCGGCGCGGGGGGTGGACGATGAATCATCGCCTCGTGGTCGTGGCGTTATTTACCGTTATCGCTTCGACCTTTCCCGCACGATCTCCGGCGGGCGAGGTCGTTATCCGAACCGCCCCGACCGCCTGGGTTAGTCGTCTCGGTTCACCCGTCTTTATTGACGTGCGCGACGGCACGGGGGAATTGACACTGGAGATGCGCGGATCGCCAATCCACACCCGGGACCGCTTCACCCTGACGGGCAGGGCGTCCGAGACCATAGAGACGACGCTGTTTACGCGCAGTTCGGCGCGGATGGAGTGGAGCTTCGGCGGCGACTCCAACAGCCGCTATGTCAGCATCGCCACAACCGGACCCGAAGGCAATTTCATTTGCGTCAATGGCGCGCTCTACCGCGAACTGTCGGCCGCCGTCCCGTCGGAATACCAGGTGCACAATTATCCGGGCGACACGCTACCCGGGCTGTGGCAGTCCTACGCCGGGTTGATGGCGGTGATCGTCATTGACGACCGGGACGCGCGGTCGCTGTCGCTTGGGCAACGGGAGGCTTTGCGACACTGGGTGACGTGGTCTGCCGGCATTGTCTGGATAGTGGGCGGCGACGGTTCGGAAATCGTGCGGGAATGGGGCTGGCAGTTGGGGCCGTCTCCATTGCCGAATCTGTCCACGATGGGTATGGGGACGGTTGGGATAAGCGCCGAACCGGACACGACGCACATCATTGATTCGGTGTATCCGACTGAAGACGACATCCTTTTCGACCTTCTTGGCGGCCACTACCCATCCACCGGCAACGGGTTTTCGCTCACGGACGGCTTGGGTGGCATCTCGACAGTCTACATTGTCGTCTGCCTGGTGGTACTTGGTTTGGTGCTTGGACCGGTCAACTACTGGCTGGCAAAGCGGTGGGGCTCCATGCTGATCTTTTTCGCGCTGACACCGTTAGCCGCCGTCATCGGCTCCGCCGCCATTGTCGGCGGGACGCTGGCGAGCGAGGGCGGCGGCATGGGAAACGAAGTCTCGACTCTATTCTGGTACGGCGACGACGGAATGCTCCTGAGCACCTACGGCGTCCGCCCCGGACTCTTTCCGCCACGCCTTGCCTTCCCGACCGAAACGCTCCTCATGCCGGAAGGCGGCTATAATGCGGAAGACCTGGTGATTGATCGCGCCGGCGGACTCCATCCCCGCGAGGGGCTGTTGCGGCCACGCCTTCCCGCCGTTTACGGCACCGCCAGGCCGCTGAAAGGGCGGATGCGGGTCGCGCTCACCGATGCGGGAACGGTGGAAAACACGCTTGGTTATGATCTCGAATGGGTGGTCGTGTCGGAAGGCAAAACCGGTTGGGCGCGGAACGTCCCCGCCGGCGCGACAGTGACACTCGAAACGAGCCGTGTGCCTGAGGACATCAGCGACGGCGTCCGCAGCATTCCCGCTCATGACCGCTTCAACGGCTACCAGGCGGTTGTCGCCAAGGCGGCCGGGCTGCCGTATCTCGACGACGGCGGCCTCGGCATGCGACGCGGCTTGACATCGTATTATTTCGTCGGCCTCGGCAGTGCGGGAGACGGCGATGACTAACCAACTCCCCATTGTTCAGGTGCGCGGCCTGCACAAGCGCTTCGGCACCGTCGTCGCGCTTGACGGCGTTTCGCTCGACCTTCTTCCCGGCGAAGTCCACGGCTTTATCGGCCCGAACGGGGCTGGCAAAACGACGGCGATGCGCATCATGGCCTGTGTCGAATCGCCCGACGCGGGCGACGTGCTCCTGGACGGGACGTCTGTCCTGCGGCATCCGGAGGGAGGACGGCAGCGTATCGGCTTTATGCCCGACTACCTCGATTCCTACCCAGGGGTGCTGGTGTGGGAGTACCTTGACTTCTACAGCCGCATCGCCGGATTTCCACCCGAGCGGCGGGTGGAACGGGGGCGGGATGTCGTCGACTTCACCGGCTTGCGGGGCCATCTCGCCATGCCGGTTGAAGGATTGTCGAAGGGATGGAAGCAGCGGCTCAGCCTGGCGCGGGTACTCCTGAGTGATCCGGACGTCCTCATCCTCGACGAACCCGCCGCCGGCCTTGACCCGCGCGCGCGCATCGAATTGCGTGAGATGGTGACCGAGCTTGCCCGGCACGGCAAGGCTATTTTCATCTCCAGCCACATCTTGGGGGAGTTGGCCGAGATGTGCACTGCGGTCAGTATTATTCAAGGAGGGAAGCTCGTCACGTCCGGGTCGATGGAAACGCTGCGGAACAGGGTCGACAACGGCCGACGGGTTGCGGTGCGGCTTGTCGACGACGTCCCTGCCGAAAGGCGGCGGTTGGCGCTCCTCCTCGCCGGGTTGCCAGGCGTGACTGGCGCGGCGGAGGAAGCGGACGGAGCAACTTTTACCTACGACGGCGACGACAGCTTCCGCGCCGACGTTTTGGTGGGGTTAGTGAAGGAGGGATTCCGCGTGGGTGATTTTCACAAATCCTCATCCTCCCTCGAAGACGCATTCATGGCCGTTACCGGCCAGCCGGAAAGGGAGGGCTAGGCCATGTCCACAGTCGACACGCCCAACCATGGTTTGCTGCGCCGCCTGACCCGCTCCCTCGACTGGCGGGCGAATCCGGTGCTGGTCCGGGATCTGCGTCTTTATATGCGCGGCAGGACGCTGCTCCTTGGCTATGCCTTGACCCTTGCCATACTCGTCTTGACCGGCGTCGCCTATACAGTGGCGATGCAGTGGGAGTATGGCGGCGGAAGAGGGCTACTCTCCATGCCCACCTATCTTTTGGCGGTGATATGCGGCGCACTCATCCCCAATCTGGTTGGTGAACGCTTTCGGGGCGAATTGTCGGGCCGTGCAATTGAACTCACCCTTGCCTCCGGCCTGCCGCCGGCGCGGCTGGTGAGGGGCAAACTGTTTGGCGCATGGCTGCTCAGCCTTATGGCCGTGTCCCTTGCCATGCCGATTTACACCACCGCCTACCTGCTGGGCGGCGTTTCACCCTGGACGATGGCAGGTCTGGCTGGCGGCATCCTCATTGCGGGTATCGTCATGCCTATCCCGCAGCTCTATCTTGCTACGTCGGGCAAGAGAACCGGCTTGTTCCGTTTGGTCGACTCCATAGCCTCCATCGGCGCGCTGGTGGCGATGCTTTTGTACGCGCCGCTCCTGCTCGAGGCGCTGGAATCATCGGATGACGAATACCGCGTTTTCTTTGGCGTAAGCGTGGCCGCGGCCATACTCGTGTTCGGGTTCCTGTATTCGGTGACTGTGTCCCGGTTGCGGGCCGAAGCCGAGGACCGGGAAGTACGGCCGCGCCGTTGCCTGGCCGTCGCCGCCGTTTTAGGCTTTCTTGCCGCCTTGGCGACCATGCATGTTTGCAAGATATGGGACATGTCGTTTAAATATATAGACCTCGACGAGATGATGGTCATTGCGGCGCTGTGCGTCGCCTATCCGTTCGCCTGGGGAATATACGTTATTTCCCACGGCAATGCTGCCCAGCCGCGACTCCTCCCTTCATCCGGAAGCCGGATGCGGAGGTGGTTGGGGGCAACGGGATCGGATTCCCTTACCGCATTCTTTATCGTAATCAGCATCGTCTTGATTACGGCAGGGTACTCGGGCAGCTTCCTGATGGGGTGGTACAACGACGGGCTCGAATACGCTCCCCAGCTACTCGCTCCCCTGATCGCCATCGCGTATGGTCTTGTTGTTTACCAGGTGGCGGTGCGGCGTTTCCAGCGAGGCATCCCCGCCTTCGGACTGCTGGCCAACGTGATCATTATCGTCAATCTGATTCTGGCCGTTCCTGGCTACTTTTTTCTGGTCATCCTCACGCGCATGCTTCCCTACCACTATGACTCCATTTATTACCTCCTGCCTATTGGGCTGCTTATGAGCCAGACGAAGGACCGGTATGACCCCGATGCCGCCGTATGGGTCGGAATGGCCGTATTTGTGGTGCTGATCCTGTTCCTCCTGCCTTCTGTGTGGCGGGCCTGGCGCAAAGCAGGGAGACCGAAGCGAGGCAGCGATGGAATCTGACGGCTGCATCGACGCGGCCCGCCGACTGGCTCGGCCTTACCGGCTTGTCCCGCCAACAACGGGTCTGGGCGGCGTCGCCGGTTCCTTTTTGGGACGGCGTGAAGGCGGCTCCATCGACTTTCACGATTATCGCCAATACCATCCAGGCGACGATCTTCGCCGCGTTGACTGGCGCGCCTATGCCCGCAGCAAGCAGATGCACCTGCGGCTCTTTCGTGAGGAGGTATCACCGCTGGTCGAGCTGCACCTTGATACGTCCGCCAGCATGGGAGCGTATCCCGGAAAGGCGGCTGCCGCTGTTTTTGCCGCCGCGTTTCTTGCCGAAGTGACCCTGGCGGCTGAAGGACGTCCGGTCCTCTGCGCCGAGGGGAAACGCCACAGCGGCGGTGCCTTGTTGACCGCCTTGGTCGGGTGCCGTTTCGACAAATGTGGCGCTGCGTCACGTCCGCCATCGACGGCGGGGGCGAGGCCGATGCGGGTGCTCTTGTCCGATTTCCTTTGGGAG
>JAJPXZ010000138.1 GCA_021205245.1 Planctomycetaceae bacterium | reverse complement strand
CCGTTCCTTACGTGAAAGGCCCTCTGGGCCCCCGCGTTCGCGGGGGTGACGGGGTTTGTGTGGCGCGTGGGGGATGGTGCGACGAGTTTGGTAACTGCGTAGCTGGGGTGGCACTTCGCGCGCACGACCCATAAAATAAGCCCCCGCGAGGCGGGGGCTTATGAGGATTAGTTTGTCTTGCAGCTAGCGGCGATATTGGCTGCGCGGGGTGTAGTGGGTGTGGAAAAGCTTGTGCGCTTTTTCACTGAGGGGCGCGCCGATGTACTCGTCGTAGAGCTTTTTCACATCCGGGTTTTCGTGGCTGCGGCGGAACTCGGAGCCACGGTCGTCCGATTCCAGACCCTTGGCACGCAGTCTGCGGATGCCGTCGTTGACGCCCCAGAACTGGCCGCCGCCGCCGACGCAGCCGCCCGGACACGCCATGACTTCGATAAAGTGCCACGGCACTTCCTCGCCCTTTTCGAGCGCGTCGCGGACCCGGTCCACCACCTTCTCGACATGCCTGAGGCCGTGGGCGACGGCGATACGGAGCTTTGTCCCGCCGACATCCACCGTCAGCTCCTTGATACCCTCGAGGGTGCGGATTTCCTCGAACTCCATCGCCTCGCCATTTTCGCCTGTCCACAGGTAATTGGCGGAGCGGAGCTCCGCTTCCATGACGCCGCCGGTTTCGCCAAAAATGGTGGCTGCGCCGGTGTAGCGGCCAAGGGGCGAGTCCGCCTGCTCGTCCGGCAGGGACGCGAATTCAATACCGGCCTGGTTGATCATCCGTGCCAGTTCGCGGGTGGTGATGGAGACGTCGATATCCTGATGGCCGGAGGAGAACATCTCCTTGGCGCGGACGATTTCGAATTTTTTCGCTGTGCAGGGCATAATCGAAACCATGAAGATCTTGTCAGCCGGGATGCCGGTCTTTTCGGCATAGTAACTCTTCGTCAACGCGCCGACGATGGCCTGGGGCGATTTGCACGACGAGAAATGGTCAATCATGTCGGCGTCGAATTTTTCCATAAAGTCGACCCACGCCGGGCAGCAGGTGGTAATGAGAGGGAGGGTTTTCCCCGACTTCAACCGTTCCACCAGTTCCGACGCTTCTTCCATAATGGTGACGTCAGCGCCGAAGTTGGTGTCGAACACCTGATCAAACCCCATCCGCCGCAGGGCGGCGTAGAGCTTGCCGGTCAGGTTGGTGCCGGGCTTGAAGCCGTAGGATTCGCCGATGGAGACGCGCACCGCCGGGGCTATTTGCACAATACAGTGCATCTCCGGATCCATCAGCGCGTTCCAGACCTCGTCGGTCTGGTTGTATTCGTAAATGGCCCCAACCGGGCAGTGGGCTGAGCACTGGCCGCAGCGGACACACGGCGACTCGGCCAATTCGATATCGCCGGCCGGCGCGATGACAGCGTCCAGGCCACGGTGCTCGATTGACAAGGCCCACACGTTTTGCATGTCCTGGCAGACCTGGGTGCATCGGCCGCAGCGGATGCATTTCCGCGAATCAAGCACGATGGACTTGGTCGATACGTCTTTCGGCCTGTCGCTGACGATTTTCGGCAGGTTGGAATTGTAGATGCCGAAGTCCTCGGCCAATTCTTGCAGTTCGCATTCGCCCGAGCGGAGGCAGGTCAGGCATTCGTTCGGGTGGTTTGAGAGGATCATTTCCAGGACGGTGCGGCGGACCTGGACAATTTCGGCGTCCTGGGTGTTGATTTCCATCCCCTGGGCGACCGGCGTGGTGCAGGCGCGCACCATGTTGGGCGCTCCCTTGACCTTGACGACGCAAATGCCGCACGCGGCTGTGGGCGAGAGATCCGGGTGGTAGCACAGGGTCGGAATCCGCACCTGGGCCTGGTGCGCGGCTTTGTAGATGCTGGTTCCCGGTTCAACCTTCACCTCGATGCCGTTTATGGTAGCGGTTATCATAGTATGGAATCCTTGTGGTTGATTGGTTGACGATCCTTCCCTACCCCTTGCTCGCAACGTCTTCCTTATTCTCGACGTTTTGCGCGAGGCGTGCCTGGTACTCATCCATGAAGAATTGCAGAGTGGAGAGCACCGGGTTGGGGGCGGTTTGTCCAAGGCCGCACAAGGACGCCTTTTTCATCGACAATGCCAGGCGGCGGAGATCCTCCAGATCCTGCTGGTTGGCGCGCCCGTCGGCAATTTTCTCGAGCAGGAGCAGGAGCTGTTTGCCGCCGATGCGGCAGGGAGCGCATTTGCCGCAGCTTTCGTCGACGGTAAAGCCGAGGTAGAACTTGGCGATATCCACCATATCGTCGTCTTCGTCCATGACGATCATGCCGCCGGACCCCATGATGGAGCCGATTTTCTTCAGTTCGTCGTAACACACCGGCAGATCCATCTCCCGTTCGGGAATAACGCCGCCGGACGGCCCGCCGGTCTGCACCGCCTTGACCCGCTTGCCGGTGGAGGTGCCGCCGCCGATGGATTCGACAATCCGCTTCAAACTGATACCCATCGGCACTTCAATCAGGCCGGAGTGGTTGACCTTGCCGGTAAGGGCGAACACCTTCGTCCCCTTCGACGTCGCGGTCCCCATGGAGGCGAACCATGCGCCGCCCCGGTTGATAATGGTCGGCACGTTGGCGAGGGTCTCGACATTGTTGACGCAACTCGGCATGCCCCACAAACCCTTCACCGAAGGATAGGGCGGGCGCGGCGTCGGCGATCCGCGCTTACCTTCGATTGAGGCTATAAGGGCGGTCTCTTCGCCGCAGACAAACGCGCCGGCGCCGAGGCGGATTTCCAAATCGAGATCCCGTCCCGTGCCCATGATGTCTTTGCCAAGCAGGTTGTAGCGACGGGCCGCCTTCAGGGCCTTGTCCAACCGTTCGACCGCGAGGGGATATTCGGCCCGGACATAGAACCAGCCGCTGGTCGCGCCGGTGGCGTAGCCGGCGATGAGCATGCCTTCGATAACGGCGTGGGGATTGCCTTCGAGGATGGAGCGGTCCATGTATGCGCCCGGGTCGCCCTCGTCGCCGTTACAGATGATGAACTTTTCGTCGCCTTCAATTTTGCTGGTCAACTCCCATTTCCGCCCGGTGGGGAAACCGCCGCCGCCCCTGCCGCGCAGGCCGGAGTCGAGGATCTCCTTGATGACGTCCTGCGGAGTCATGGTGGTGACCACCTTCTCCCAGGCGGTATAGCCGCCGTCGGCGATATAGTCGTCGATGGATTCGGGAACAATGTGGCCGGAGTTCGCCAGCACCACCTTGACCTGGTCGGTGAAGAACGGCGTGTCGAGGGAAAGGGTGTGATTCATGAGGAAATCGGGGACGCCGGTAAAGGCTTCGGTCCGCTTGACCGCCGGTTCCAGGTGTTCGGCGACCATGAGCCTGGCCAGCATATCGTCCATTTCTGTATACAGGACGGGAGCCTGGCCCTGGACTTCGACGCGAATCAGCGGGCCATGGCTGCACAGACCCATACAGCCGGTGGGGACGATTTGTACTTCCTTGTCGAGGCCGTGAGCCTTAAGCCCCGCCGTGACAGCGCTCATGACCGCCTTGCAGCCGGAGGCGATGCAACCGGTCGAGGCGCAGACAAACAGGCGGGCCTTGAATCCTTGCTGTTTGGCAAGTTCGCGTTCCCGTATTTCTTTGAGGTCAACCTTGGGCATGTTCAATTCTCCAATCAGGAATGAACAGGTTTACTGACAAAAAATTCCACCTCACGCTTTTCCCTCAAAGCCTATTCGGGCTTTTCGGCAAAGTGCTCCCGCCACTCGTGCACGATCTTCTTCACGTCGGGCGGCGTAAGCTTGCCGTAGGTTTTGCCGTTGACGATGGCGACCGGGGCGAGACCGCAGCAGCCGACGCACCGCACGCATTGGAGGTGGAACAGTTTGTCTTCGGTGGAACCGCCGACGGGAGCGCCGGTTTCGCGGGCGAATTCGTCGACCAGTGCCTGCGAACCCTTGAGATAGCAAGCGGTGCCGGTGCAGACGGAGATCACCGCTTTGCCGGGTGGTTCCAGTTTGAAGTAATGGTAGAAGGTGAGGGCTTCGTAGATGCGGGCGAGCGGGACGTTCAATTCCCGCGAGAGGTAGATGGCAACGTCACGCGGGACATAGCCTCGGGCGTTCTGGATCTCATGCAGGACCATAATGAGCGATCCACGCTTTGATTTCCACTTACGGACAGCAGCCACCACATCCGGCTCGGTGCCTGCCTTTTCCGCTTCCTTGTTAATGCGTACCGATGCTGAAGGACTCATGTTCGTCTCCTTTACGTGCCGCCGCCTGGTTGCTCCCCTTATAGAAAATACCGCAGTATTGCTACGAATCGCACACCCCCGACCGCCATAAGCCCAGGTTGACCGCTTCGGCGAGGACCGAGAGCCTTTCCATAAGCTGTTCGACCCCGCCGGAGCAGCAGTCGCTGTCAGAGGGGAGAAAAATCGTTTCGTGGTAACATTGCGGCAGAAATGCGTCCGCCGCCACCCTGCCGATCCGCTTCGGGCGATCGCCGCGCGCGTCTTCGAGGGCGTTGCGGAAAGCGCGATAGCTGCGAAATTGCACGTCTCCCCTGCCCGATCGGTTGTAGAGATAGACCAGCACCGTCGCGGTGCGCGCCTTGTCGACAATGAGAGGGAGCGCGTCGCGCCAATCCGCCAGGAGGTCATAGGGGTCGACCACCCACACGCCTTCGTCCGGCTGGCGCTCCCGCAGGATGGCATAGCCGTCGTCGCCGTCCTGAACGGCCGCGCCGGGCTGGTTGAGCCAATTGGCACGGCGTCCCGGATCGGCGTCATAGACCTCGACCTTGCCGAGGATGCCGAGCGCCGCCGAGGCGGCGGATGGCCATAGTCCTTGATCGATAAAGCTTTGTGCGACCGGGTCGAGCCGGTCGAGGCGGCAGCAGTCGAGACGGAAGCGGGTGCGTCGCCCAAGCGGGTAGGACACATCGCCTGCAAACGGGTCGAAGTAGGGTATGTGGGCGTTTGTTTCCGTCTTCCACCTGATGGTCTCGATTAACCAGAGGAGTTTAAGGATATCGCCCCAGTTGCCGGATTCGTAAAGCAAGCCCGGTTTGCTGCCGTCCTTGTTTTTCCAGTTCCAGTTATCGCTCGTCATAGTCGATTCTAGGGATGGTACGGGGGAGAGAATCTGCCTGTTTAGGAAATATTTCCTTATTCTTTCTTTAATATACCCTCATCACTGGCCCATTCAAGCTGAAACCCGAAGAATTCGGAAACTATTTCTGGAGGGGAGGGCGGAGGGGGCAAAAGAGAGGCCCGGAGCGATTGCTCCGGGCCTCCTTTGTAGCCATGTTTTATTCTTGAATTTTTTGAAGCTAAAAATTATCGAAAAACCACCGCAATGGAACAGATAAAGCCATTTATACGTCCATATTATCTGATTTTTCGTACCGCGATCCGTGGCCTAATTCGACACTTAGGATATCACTCATTGCTGGCTGGTCCGAAAGTTAACGCTTTTTTTCGAAATCAACCACTTTTCCGACCAGTCGCGAGAGCCGCATGGGGCCGTTTTTTAGAATCGGAGCGGCGGCACCTCGGTGGCGGCGTCGATTTTTCCCAATTCCTCGCTGCGGGCTCGCGAGCGGATGGGCGTGAGCTTGACCTTTTGCGGCGCGGCAGGCTTCGGAGCGTCCACCGTTTCCGCCGGTTTTGCCTGCGGCTGTGCCTCGGCTTCGCGCTTGGCTTCGGCTGGTTGGTGCGGCTCGGCATCGTCCAGCGTCACCGGTGCGCCCGGCTTCTGATCCCAGAAATCCATGCGGAACAGATCGCGGTTCGATACCTCGGCCGTCTTGGCCGGTTCGTCCAGGCTCGGCATCGGTTGCAATAGAGCCGTCTTGGCGGCGGTCAATTCGGGGCTTGGCAACGCTTCCGCTATCGGCTCCGGCTTGGCCGCACTCTGCGGCGCGCTTGGGGGAGGCGGTATCATCGGCATTGATTCGGGCTTATCCATGACCGCAGCTTTGCTGCCCGCACCCGAGAGATCGGGAAGCGGCGCGAGCGCTTCGCGGACGGCGCTGCTGTCCAGCAGGGTCGCGAGGCGGGGATTGACCGCCGCCGGCGGATCAAGCGGAGTCGGCAGGGGCGGCGGCGAGTTCGTGGCCGCTGTGGCCTTGAAGTCCGGGATCGGCAGGAACGGGATAGCCGATTTCTTGGACGGCTCGGTCGTCGCATCCGGAAGAGGCAACGGCGCAGGCATGGTTGTCGGTTTGGCAGCGGGTGCGTCTGGAATAAAGCTGGCCGCACGCGCCTCCAGCGGCGCTCCCGCCATCAGGCGCTGCTCGTGTTCCATAAGGGTATTGTAGTCGTTCAGGGACATGGGTTCGGGCAACGGTTCATACACCGGCGAGCCGGGGATGGACTGGGCGATCGGTATCATGACCGGCTGCGGCGCGCCGATCATCGTCTCGGCCGCGTGGCGCGGTGCGCCCATCGCCGCATTGGCCTGGCTCGGACCCGAGAGAGTCTCGCTCACCCTGCCCCGTCCGACCAGGCCGGAGAGATCGAGGCGCACCGGTCCTGCTCCATGCTGCGACGACGGAAGCGGCGCGCCAAGCGCGTCGCCTCCGGGTGCCGGGAACCGGGTTGCGGTCGTCATCCGTTCCGGAGGGCTTCCGGTTCGGAACGAGGTATGGGTGGCGTCGAAAACGCCAGGCACGTCCTCGGGCGGCAACAGTCGGGTACCCGGGGGAGGCATGAACTGCGATGCAGCACTCGCCGGCATCGACGGCGGCGCCAGAACCGGCTGCGGCTGCGACGGCATCATGGCGGAGACATCCGACGGCACGGCGACAGGCTGGACCGGACGGCCGGAAGCGAGCGGCTTGGACCAGAACTCGCGCGCCGAAGGAATGGGGGCCAGCGCGGCGGGCGCGGACCGGAAATCCTGGGGCGACGGGGCCTGGGCCAAACGCGTGTCGTTCGAAGGCAGGGTAAACAAACCGGCCGGCGGCTGCGACCCGGCTATCTGCCGCGACTGATCCTCGACAGCATTGATGCGCGCCATCGTCGTCCGCCCCGGCTGGTCGGGTAGGTTCATGATCGACCGGTCGATGGGCGCGGGCGGGATGACCGGCGGCTTGCCCGGATCGCTCTGCGGCGCTCGGGCGATGTTGTCAATCTCGCTGGCTTTCGGGAACGCGGCGGTGCGGGCGCTGGTGTTGTCCTGGCGGCACCCGGCGACATATGCGGACGCGGGTATGGTCAGGCTGAGAATGATGACGATAACTGTGCGCACTGCCGTCTCCTTATTATCGGTCGCAAGTCCCGCATTCATGTGGGATTAGCGTTTCGTTCTTCTACTATCGACACGAGGAGGCGAGGGGCTGAAGAGGATTGCAATCTTTCCGGTGGGGGTTGAACGGTGGACACGAGCCGTGGGCGCGGGAAAGAGCATGGGGGATTCTGCAAATTATTTATCGTAACTAAAAATTTTTTATGATTTTCACTTCTGAACCGTCCTTCGATGGGGTATTGTATAGGTATAAGGATTCTTTTCCTTGTCGCGCGGAGTCCCCCGGGCTTCCTCCGTAACCACCGCGCACTTTTCCCAATTCGCTATAACGGAGACCACATGCCTTACGACGACGCGTTTTTCCACCACATGCTCGACCTGATTGAAGACGATATCGTGCCGCAGACCCGGCGCGGAGTGAAGATGGGGTCAAAAGTCTTTGGCGCCGCCCTGTTGCGCCGCGACGACCTCGGACTGGTCGTTGCCTCCACCAACCACGAGTCGTCGTCGCCGCTCTGGCATGGCGAAGTGTATGCGATTAAGGAATTCTACGAGCTCCAGCACCACCCGAAACCGGGCGACTGCATGATGCTGGCCACCCACCAGCCCTGCTGCATGTGCGCTTCCGCCATCGCCTGGGGCGGTTTCCCCGAAGTGTGGTATCTGTTCGGCTACGAGCAGACCGGAGCGGACTTCAACATCCCCCACGACCAGAAAATGATCCGCGACCTCTTCGGCGCGACTGAACCCAACCCGAATAATTCCTATTACACCATGCGTTCCCTCGCTTCGCTCATCCCGCAATTGGACGACGCCGAGTTGGCCAAGCAACGTATCGAAACCGTCGCGGCGCGCTATGCCGAGTTGTCCGCCACCTACCAGGCTGGCGAAAAGGTGATGGCCCTCAGCTAAAAGGGAGAGATGTTCATGTATACGCTCACGGTCAACGGCAACCCGGTCCACTGCGATAAAAACCTGCGGCTGCTCGATTTTCTCCGCGATGTCCTCGGCATTACCTCGGCCAAGGACGGCTGCTCGGCCGGCGCGTGCGGCACCTGCACCGTGCTGGTGGACGGCAAAGCCACCCGAGCCTGTTTGCCCAAACTGGAGAAGCTGGCCGGCAAGTCGGTCGTGACGGTGGAAGGCCTCAGCCCGCGCGAAAAAGACGTCTATGCCTTTGCCTTTGCCGAGGCGGGCGCGGTGCAGTGCGGCTTCTGCATCCCCGGCATGGTCATCAGCGCCAAGGCGCTCCTCGACGTCAACGCCGACCCCGACCGTGCCGCCGTCAAAAAAGCGCTCCGGGGCAATATCTGCCGCTGCACCGGCTATGTGAAAATCGAGGACGCCGTCCTCACCGCCGCGCGGATGCTTCGAGACAATGAACCCATCCCCCACCGTGATTTCACCGCCGTCTTGGGCGAAGACTTCCACCGCGTCGATGCGCGCGAGAAAACCCTCGGCACCGGCCAGTACGCGGATGACCTCCGTTTTGACGGCATGGTCCACGCTTCGGCGGTGCGGAGTAAATACCCTCGGGCGAAGGTCGTATCAATCGATAGCTCGAAGGCAACAGCCGACCCGGCCTGCATCGCCGTCCTCACCGCCGACGACGTGCCGGGCAATATCAAGATCGGCCACCTCGCCAAGGATTGGGATGTCATGATCCGCGTGGGCGACTGTACGCGCTACGTGGGCGATTCGGTTGCGCTGGTGGTGGCGGAGCGGGAAGAGGATTTGCCCCGGCTGAAAGAATTGGTCGAGGTCGTGTACGAAGAACTCCCGCCCCTCTCCAGTCCGGCCGCCGCCATGGCCGAGGGCGCGCCGCTCCTGCACGACAAGCCGCGGAACATCCTCAGCCACGAGCACCTCGTCCGGGGCGACGCCGACGCCGCCATCGCCGCTTCGGCGCACGTCGTGACGCGGCATTATAGCGTCCCCTTTACCGAACACGCCTGCATGGAGCCGGAATGCGCTGTCGGCATGCCTGAAGGGGGCGGCGTTCACCTCTATACCGCTGGCCAGAGCATCTATGACGAACAGCGCGAAGTGTCGGAAATGCTTGGCCTCGACAAGGATCTCGTCCACGTTACCTCGACCCTGGTCGGCGGCGGCTTTGGCGGCAAGGAAGACATGAGCGTTCAGCACCATGCCGCACTCGCCGCGTATGTGGTCAAGCGGCCGGTGAAGGTTAAGCTGTCGCGGCAGGAAAGTTTGCTGGTCCACCCGAAGCGCCACGCGATGGAGATGGACTTCACCACCGCTTGCGACGAAAACGGCATGCTCACCGGCATGAAGGCGATCATCGTTTCCGATACCGGCGCGTACGCCTCGCTCGGCGGGCCGGTGCTGCAACGGGCCTGCACCCACGCCGCCGGACCGTACAATTACCAGAACGTCGACATCGACGGGACGGCGGTCTATACCAACAACCCGCCTGCCGGGGCGTTCCGGGGCTTCGGCGTGACCCAGTCGTGTTTCGCCACCGAGATGAACCTGAACCTGCTGGCGGAAGCGGTCGGGATATCGCCGTGGGAAATCCGCTACCGCAATGCCATCCGTCCCGGCCAGGCGCTGCCGAACGGGCAAATCGCCGACGGCACCACCGCCCTGACGAATTGCCTCGAGGCGGTCAAGGACATCTACGACAGCCACCCCCGCGCCGGATTGGCCAGCGCTTTCAAGAACAGCGGCCTCGGCGTCGGCGTGCCTGATACCAGCCGCTGCATCATCTCGGTGGAAGGGGGCAAGATCCATGTCCGCACCAGCGCCGCCTGCATCGGCCAAGGCATGGCGACCATCACCACGCAGATGGTGTGCGAGCTGCTGGGCGTTGGTCCCGACATGGTCATAGCCGAACGTCCCGATACCCACCGCACCCCGAACGCCGGCACCACCACCGCGTCGCGGCAAACCGTGCTGACGGGCGAGGCCACCCTCCGCGCCGCGCGGCTCCTGAAGGATGAACTCGATGCCGGGAAGAGCCTGTCGGATCTTGAAGGGCGGGAATTCTACGGCGAGTACCTGGCCAAGACCGACCCGTTGGGATCGGACAAGCCGAACCCAGTCTCCCACGTCGCCTATGGCTATGCGGCGCAGGTGGTTTTGCTTGACGAAGCGGGCAAGGTGGAACGGGTCGTCGCCGCCTACGACGTCGGCCGGGTCGTAAACCCGAAAGCCGCTGCCGGACAAATCGAGGGCGGCGTCGTCATGGGGCTTGGCTATGCGTTGACGGAAGACTATCCTTTACAGGACAGCGTGCCGCAGGTGAAGTACGGCACCCTCGGGCTGCTGCGGGCCGATCAAGCGCCGCCCATCGATGTGATTCTCGTCAAGGGCAACGAAGACGGCGAATATGCCTATGGAGCAAAGGGCGTGGGCGAACTGGCCACCATCCCTACCGCTCCGGCCGCCGCCGCCGCCTATTACCGCATGGACGGCGTCTTCCGCACCAAGCTGCCCATGGATAACACCGCCTATCGCAAGGCGAAGTGATGAAGGTATTTTGCAAAGGATAATAACCATGCGCCTGTTGGTGAAAAACGCCCGCGCCGTCGTCGGTCCCGACGTCATCGCCGCCGACGTGCTGTGCGAAGACGGCGTGATTGTCCGGGTCGACCGGGACATCCCGGCCGGGGACGCGCGGGTCATCGACGCCGACGGCAACTATCTTCTCCCCGGCGGCGTAGATGTCCATACCCATTTCGACCTCGACCTGGGCGCGGTCCGGGCGACAGACGATTTCCAGACCGGCACGATTGCCGCCGCCTGCGGCGGCACCACCACGATTGTCGACCATATCGCCTTTGGCCCGCCCGGCTGCCGCCTCGGCCACCAGATCGACGTTTACCACCGCCTTGCCGCCAACGCGGTTGTCGATTATTCCTTCCACGGCGTCATCGGCCATGTCGACGACACCGTGCTGGAGGATATGGAAAAACTCATCGCCGACGGCATCACCAGCTATAAGGTTTACCTGACCTATGGCGGCAAGCTGGGCGACAGCGATCTTCTCCGCGTGCTGGAACGCGCGCGGCAACTCGGCCTTATCATCTGCGCCCATTGCGAAAACGATGCGATGATCGCGCACCTGACCCAACGGCTGCTGGCCGCCGGGGTGCGTGAGCCCCACGGCCACCCTCTCAGCCGTCCGCCTGCGAGCGAGGCCGAAGCGGTGTATCGGATGGCGTCGTTCGCCGCCGCGACCGGCGACGCGCCGCTTTATATCGTTCACCTGTCCTCGGCCCTCGGGCTTGAAGTCGTGCAAGCGGCGCGCCGCCACGGCCAGCGCCGCCTCTTTGCCGAGACCTGCCCGCAATACCTGTTTCTGGACGACAGCCGCTACGACGATCCGGTCGAAGGCCTCAAGTTCATCATGGCCCCACCGCTTCGCAAGCGGATGGACAACGAGATGCTCTGGCAGGGTCTGCGCGAAGGCGATATCGACGCCGTCGCCACCGACCACTGCCCGTTCTTTTTCTCGAAGGAAAAACAACGCGGCCGCGACGACTTTACCCGTTGTCCCGGCGGCATCCCAGGCGTTGAAGCGCGGCTGTCTCTGCTCTTTTCGGAAGGGTTTATGCGTGGCAGGTTGCCTCTGCCGGACGTGGCGCGGCTATGCGCCACCAATCCGGCGCGGATCTTCGGCCTTTATCCCAAGAAAGGCGTCATCCAGCCAGGCAGCGATGCCGACCTTGTGTTGTTCGACCCGAATATCACCCGAACCATCAACCACGACCACCTGCACGAACGCGTCGATTACACGCCGTACGAAGGAATGGAAGTACGCGGCGCGCCGGTGGTGACCATTTCGCGTGGCGAGGTGGTGGCCGAAGGTGGGGCGTTTGTGGGGGAGGTCGGGCGTGGGCGGTTTGTGAAGCGCGGGTTGCCTGATTTGTCGGTGCGGTAGGTCCACGATAGACGGTAATTCTCCCCCAACGTCACCCCGGCGCCTCTCCGTCCATAAGCGAAAAAAGCGGACGGTATGGCCGGGGTCCATGCCTTGAACAATCAATGCGGAAGCATTCGTGATGAGCTGTTTGAGTTCGGTGCCTTTACTGTCTAGCCCCGTGGACCCCGGCCGAACCGCCCGTTTGCGCGCTGGTGGATGTCCGCACGCCGGGGTGACGTATGGGGGAGGGTTAGCTGTTTTTTGCTATTCCGCAGCGGTTTTGGGTTGACGGGTATGTACCACCGTTCCTTTTTTGATCTGCCCACTGGGTCCCCGCGTTCGCGGGGATGACGGGGTTTTAGGAACGAGTGGGGCAAATTTGTTTGCTGTCTTACCCATGGGAGCGGCGCAACGCCGCGCTGGCAATACGACCGATGAGGTCGGTGTAGGATATCCCCGCCTGTTCGGCGGCGGCGGCAAAACCGGCTCCGGGCGTGATGCAGGGGTTGGCGTTGGCTTCGAGAACAAACGGTGCGCCGTCTGCGTCGACGCGGAAATCCACCCTGCCGTAACCTGCCAAATCGAGTGATTTCCATACCGCGAGCGACACGTCCCGCAACCGTGACAACAAACCTGCATCTTCCGGCGTGAAGTCGAAATGGCGGACCGAACGCTGATAGAGTTCCGATTCCTCTTCCCACTTCGCCGCATAGCCGACTATGCGCGGCCGGGACGGCTCCCAATGTATAAAGCGAATCTCCGCCGGCGGGAGCACCTCGGGGCCATTCGGCCCGTCCACCACGCTCAGATTGAATTCGCGGCCGTCGATGAATTGCTCGGCGAAAAATGGCTGGCCATGCTGCGCTGCCGCAGCGCGCACGGCTGCGACCGCGTCGCCGATGTCGGCGTCACGCAACACCATCCCGTCGTCCATGAATAACGACGCGTGCGATTCGAGCGTCTTGACGATCCAGTCCCCCCGCCTTACGTTTTCGCTTCCGACCAGTACAGGTTCGCCTGATGCATCCAATTGTATCCCGGCCGGAACAGGCACGCCGGCATCGGCAAGGCGCCGCTTCGACGCCAGCTTGTGGTTCGACAAGGCCATGGCGAGGGAACCGGTGCCGGTAAAAGCCAGCCCCATATCCTCGAACAGCATGGCCGCGACAGTCTGCAACCGGTCGGAGCCGCCAAGCGACTCCACCAGATTGACCACAAGGACTGGCCGCAGACGGCGAAGCGACTCGCGCGCCCTCCCGAGATCAAGGTCCATCCCCACCCGCACCGATGTGCCGCCGAGGACGGCAACCGCCGCCTCGACCGCGTCCAACTGATCGAGGACGTCGCGGCTGGCTGCGTCGCCAGCCAACGCATCATTGTCGTAGGCGAGGACGATTGGCCCGAGGGCGGTGAGGTCGGGGCGGTCAGGAGACATGCCGCACCCGTCTCAAGGCCGAGGCGAGGATGTCGGAAATCAATTGTTCGTAGCTCACGCCCAGCAACCGGCAGAGAATCGGCAGGTCGGAGTGGAGCGGGTTGAGACCGGCCAGGGGGTTGATTTCCATAAATTGCGGCATGCCGTATTGGTCGGAACGGATGTCGACCCGGCCCGCGTCGCGGCAATTCAGGACACGGTAGCTCTCGAGGGCGATTTCCGCAGCCATGCGCGCCTGGCCGTCGTTGTTGACAAGGCGGTAGGTGACGCGGTCCTCGTACTTGTCCTTGTTGTCGAAGGTATAGACCTCCGGTTCCGCCGTGACCAGCAGCACCACTTCCATCACCCCGAGCACCCGGGCGTCCCGCCCGGTGCCGACGACGCCGACGGTAAATTCGCGCCCGGGAAGAAACTCCTCGACCAATACCGGCTGGGCAAAGCGGTCCAGCAATTCAAAACAAACCTCGCGCAGCTTGTCGGGGCTGTCCACCTTGCCCCGGGGCATGACGCCTTTGCCGGTGCCTTCGCCGACCGGCTTGGCGAAAAGGGGGTAGGTCAGGGTGACGGCATTGAAGTCGAATCCCTTGTCGTCGACGACGACAAAGCGGCTGGTGGGGATGCGGTGGCTCTTGACGACCTGCTTGCTGTGGCCCTTGTGCAGGCACAGCGCGAGGCAGAGCGAGTCGCCGAAGGTGGTCGGGATGTCGTAGGCTTCGAGCAGGGCCGGCACCTGCGATTCGCGCGTCGCGCCGCGCAGCCCTTCGGCGATGTTGAAGACCAGATCCCAACGGTCTCCCCGAGCGAGTCGCCTGACCAGGGAGTCCAGCTTGCCAATCCGGTCGACGCGGTGGCCGAGCCGCTGAATCGCCCGCTCGACCCCCTCAATCGTTTCGATGCTGTCGAATTCGGCCGCTTGCACCTTGCTATAGCCTTCGGCCAGATACTGGTCCTTGAGATCGTAGGTAAACCCTATATTCATTAGCGGCTCCGGGCAGGGACGCGGCGGTCGGACGAGCCGGCCATGCGCCTGATGACCAGGTCTTCCATCGCCATCATGATACGGCTGCCGGGCGGCACCGATTCTGTCAGCCAGACCGAGCCGCCGATGACCGACCCTTTGCCGATGACCGTCTCGCCGCCGAGTATGGTCGCGCCTGCGTAGATAATGACGTCGTCCTCGATAGTCGGGTGGCGCTTGACCGATCGGAGCACCTGGCCTTTGGACGGGCTGAGCGCGCCCAGGGTCACGCCCTGGTAGAGGCTGACGTTGTCGCCGATGGTGGTGGATTCGCCGACGACGATGCCGGTGCCGTGATCGATAAAGAACGACCGGCCGAGGTGAGCGCCGGGGTGGATATCGATGCCGGTGCGCGAATGGGCGCGTTCTGTCCACATGCGGGGAATAATCGGGATGCCGTGGTGATAAAGCACATGGGCCAACCGCTGGGTGGCGATGGCTTCGATGCCTGGATAGCAGAAAAGAATCACGTCCAGCGATTCGGCGGCGGGATCCCTGTCGAAGGCGGCGCGCATGTCGTCCTTCAGCATTTGCCTGAGGGCGGGCAGCTCCTCCAGCAACCGTTCGACCGCTTCGGTGGCGCGGCTGCACGAATGGCATTCGCCTTCGGTTTTGCGGATGCGGCAATCATAGGCGAGGGCGCGTTCGGTCTGGCTGGTCAGTTCACTTTGGACCCTGGTGATGAGATCGCCGAAATAATACGGGAGCGACGTCGGCGACACCGCCTTGCCGTGGGTATAGCCGGGGAACAGAATGGCCAGAAGCATGTCGAGAACGTGTTCGACCGAGCCTTTATCAGGCAGGTCGTGGCCTTCAATATGGTTGACCGCTTGGTTGTCGGCACAGGTGGTGACGAGTTCGCCCACCAGCGCCTTGATGTCGAGTGCCATGATGTCTTCCTCTTCAGGTGTGGCTGCGCTTACGAGACCGTCAAGGATACGCAACAACGGTGGAGAATCAATCAGTAAAACACGCCGGGAACGGTAACGTGAATCCGGCCGAACAGGCGACAGCCGCGATACACGGCCGACGCGGTCGGCCTTTTTATCGAATATTTGCAAAAAAGTTCACCGACAGCGAACTTCCGCGCCCTGCCCGATGAATCGAGACCGTCCCCTACCACGGGTTTTCTTTGCCGACGATGTAACGGATTATAGAGGGTATAATTACAGATTTCATCAATCCGACTGAAATTGAAACATCCTTGTGGATCTCCTTATAATTATACAGATTCCACCGAGACACAAAGGACTGTACACAACGTTTCCCGTAAATTATGCAAAATGACTATTGCCCTCTACAAATAATGGGTTAAAGTAATGGCAAGCATATTGCGGAGGTGTAAGGGTTGTTCGTGGGCTTGAGATTAGCGACACCTTTTATAAACCCTCCTGATAGTTTGAACG
>JAJPXZ010000057.1 GCA_021205245.1 Planctomycetaceae bacterium | reverse complement strand
TATGGCGGCGACGCGCCGGTAAGCTTTCAGGCCATCGCGGACGCTGCCGACGCCGGAGACGAAATGGCCAGGGAAGCACTGCGTGAGAGCGCGCGCTTTTTCGCCATTGGCATCCGCAACCTGATGCAGTCGTTCGATCCGGAATTGGTGCTTATCCAGGGAGAATATGCGGTGGCAGGACGGTTTTTCCTCGAGGAACTCCGCTCGCGCATTCCGCAGACTTCCCTTTTGGGGCTGGGGAAATGCCCGAGGGTGGAGTACTCGAAGCTTGGGCCGTATGGGGCGATTGTCGGTGCGGCAAACTATGCGGCCGATATTTTCTTCGAAAACGCCTGACCTATCCTTGTTGGGCCAAATATTTCTCCGCCGCAAACGCGCCAGCGCCCAAAATAGTTCCTTGGTCGCCAACGGTCGAGTAGGCGATTTCCACTGTCTTCCGCATCCGCACAAGGGAGACGGTTTGGATTTTTTCTAAAAGGTTTGAGAGGAAATACGGCCCGGCGTTCGCGTATTCGCCCTGAATAATAATCAGTTCGGGGTCGCTAATCTGCACGATATTGGTGATACCGATTGCCCAATGGCTAATCGCTTCGTCGACCAGTTGCCGCGCCCACCCTTCGCCATCGTTGGCTGCCTGGAGAATGGTCGGGAAGGTGATCTCCTCATCCGACCCGGTGAAAGCTTTGGCTCTGGCCACCATGCGTTTCGGCGATATGCTGGCTTCGAAACAACCTTTGCCGCCGCACTCGCACAGTTCAGCCTGTGGCCGCGTATCGATCACCATGTGGGCTATCTCACCCGAAAGCGAGCCGGAGCCCCGGTAAATGCGGCCGTCGATAACAAGTCCCCCAGCCACACCCTCCATTTCGGTGCCGATCAGAAAGAACCGGCTCACTGTTGAATGCATGGCGCGGAGTTCGCCATACGCGTGGTAATGAATCCAATTGTTGACATAGACAGGCATATTCGGGGGCAGTAAACGGGCAACCATGTCGCGAATCGGAATGTCCAGCCCCCAGTCAGAAAAGTGAGGCGAGACGAAACAAATCCCAAGTTCGGGATCGATCACGCCGTGGCAGCCGACGACAGCCGCGACGCATTCCGATGCGCTCCTGCCTGTTCGTTCCAGCAACATGGTGAATGCGTCACGAATACACGCCAGAATGTGGTCGAGAGGCGTCACCGCGTTGTAGTAAGCGCTGTGGCTGGCGATGATGCCGCCTTCCAAATCCGTCAGTGCCGCAAAGAGATGGACGTCATCGATCTTGACGCAGAAGACAACCTTATGACCCGGGTTAAAGGAGTATCGCGTCGGCGGTTTTCCCCTGTCTTCGGCTTCGTCCTTGCCCCTGTCCTTAATAAGGCCTTCTTGCAGATAATGCTCAAGGCATTTCGTTACAGTCACCTTGCTGAGGCCGGTACTGAAGGCAAGGTCGGCTATGGTTACATGGGGGTGCGCCCGCACCGCCGAAAGCACATTCAGGCGGTTCGACTGCATTAGCGTTCGGAGGGAGTGCGGGCGTTCCGCCATTTGACTAAAACGCACGGGGCAGGGCCTCCTTGAGAACCTGGGTGGATTTTTGCAACACGGCGAGCGGGTCCATGGTCAGGTCTTCCATCTCCAGACTGACCGTGCCGTCGTACCCGCACATGCTCAGGACTGAAAAGAATTCCTTCCACCACATGACGTCGTGACCGTGACCGAGGGCGACGAAATTCCAGGCACGGTCGGCGAAACGGTCGATGGTTTTGGTATCGAGAACGCCATTGACGTCGCACGCACCACGCTCCAGCCTCACATCCTTGGCGTGGACGTAGTAGATGGCTTTTCCAAGGGTGCGAATGGCGCGGATGGGATCGCCGCCCATCCACATAAGGTGGCTGGGGTCGAAGTTGAGGCCGATGTGGTCACCGACCGCATCGCGGAGCCGGAACAGCGTTTCGGCTGAATAGACCATCTGACAACCGTGATTTTCAAGAGCGATTTTTTGAATGCCATGACGTTTTGCCAGTTCCACCGTCTTATGCCAATAGGGAATAAGCACTTCGTTCCACTGCCACTCGAGTATCTGTGTCGTGATGGGCGGCCAACTGGCGCAGATCCAGTTGGGAGTGGTATCGTCGGGTGCGCCGCCAGGGCAACCAGACATCATGACGATGGTGGTGACGCCGAGCATTTCAGCGAGGCGGAACGTCTTTTCAACCACCGCCTGATGGGCGCGGCCCTCGTCGTTGGGAGCGAGTTGGTTGCCGGAGCAGTTGAGGGCGGCGATGGTAATGTTCCGTTTCTCCAGCGAATCGGTAAAGGCGCTGCGGGCCTTTTTGTCGTCCAGAAGACAGTCCAAATCAATGTGGGGAGCTTGCGACCAGTTGCCGCAGGCGAACTCTGCCGCCTCGTAGCCGTTGGCGGCAATGATGTCGAGCATCTCGTCGCGGGGATATCCGCCGAGACCGTCAGTGTTGAAGCAGAGTTGCATACTCTGTCCTTTCTTAAATCAGGGTCTTGCCGCCGGCTGAGGTGATAGTAACGCCGGTGATGTAACTGGCGGCGTCGGAGGACAGGAAGATCATGAGATCCGCAATTTCCTCCGGCGTGGCCATCCGGCCCATGGGGACGCTGTCGGTTAGGGTCTTCTCATACGCTTCCGGGGTCATGCCCATCAGCGGGCCGCGCTCTTTAAACACCTGCACCACCATGTCGGTGCGGACGTAGCCGGGACAGACGGCGGTGACGGAGATGCCGTGGGGAGCGAGTTCGAGGCCAAGCACTTGCGTGAGCATATTCATACCTGCTTTGCTGACCGAGTAAACGCCGTTGCCGTCTTCGCCAATTTTTGACGCCTGGGAGGAGATGGAGACAATTTTACCCTTCTCCACTTTGTGGGCGATCATGTTGTGAGCGACGAGCTTCGACATGGTCCAAGCCGCCTTGAGGTTGACGTCCAAGACCCGATCCCAATCCTTTTCGGCAACGTCGATGATTTTCCCGGCGGTGGAAATCCCGGCGCAGTTGGCAAGAAAATGGACAGCGCCGCACTCGGCGTCGACCTTTTTCATCGCGGCTTCGGCGGCGGCATAGTCGGCGATGTTGACCGCGATGGGAAATGTCTTGACGCCGAGTGTGGCGATTTCGGCGGCGGTGGCTGCGACGCCGTCCCCATTCAGGTCGAGTAGGACGACGTCCGCGCCGTTCTCGGCGTATTTGCGGGCGAGGGCGGCACCCATGCCTCTGGCGGCTCCGGTGACGACGGCGGTGCGTCCGGCGAATTGCTGTGTGGCGTTCATGCGTGCGTTCCTTTCACAGAGCGCGTGACTTTGTGAGCCGCATCCCTATGGATACGGCTCTCTTGTTCGAAATTATTCGGAGAAATATTCGCTGATGTTGTCAGCGGTAATGGATTCGAAGGGGACAATGATACGCTTCGGCAGCGCTTCACCGGCGAGAAGCTTTTTCATCGCGTTATAGGCGGCCTTGGCCTGGGCGGGGGCGTTCTGGAGAATGGACTGCGCCATGTCTCCCGACTTGATGGCGCGAAGCGCGTCGTCAACACCATCGACACCGCTGATGAGGACACCCTTGCGGCCGGCGGTCTTCAGGGCCTGAATCGCCCCCAGAGCCATCTGATCGTTGGCGGCGATGATAGCGTCGAATTCGGGGAACGACTGAATCCAGTCTTCGGTCACCTTCATGCCGCGGTCGCGTTCGTAGTCGCCGGATTGAGAGGCGAGGAGGGTGATGTCGGGGCGCTGGTCGATGCAGGCCTCCATAAAGCCCTGTTTCCGTTCAGTGGTGTGTGAGTAACCGGCCGAGCCCTCGAGGTAAAGTACCTTGGCATTCTTCGGCAATGCTTCGCGCATAAACTCGCCTTGCAGGCGGCCCGCTTCCAGGTTGGGGGAGCCGATAAAGGTGGACTCGCCGCCTTCGGCTTCAATGCCCAGGCACAGGACGGGGATGCCGGCACGGTTGGCTTTGCGGATACCGACCGAGACGCCAGCGTAATCCACCGGGACAACCAACAGGCAGTCGACCTCCTGCATGATGAAATTATCGATCTGGTCAAGCTGGCGATTGTTGTCGTTGTTTGCATCGGAGTAGATGATGCGTAGAGCGGCACCGTCCTTGTCGGCCTCCGCCTGGAACGATTCTTTCCGTTTCATCACAAAGACGTCGGTATCGGCCATATTGGCGTAACCGATGACCTTTTCCCCGCCCATGGCGGTAGAGGCGAAGAGGAACGCGGCGGCAAACAGGCACAGGAACGTCTGTCTCATGGTTATCTCCTTGGATTGCGTTGAAAGCCGCTCCGCACCGTGCGGCCGGCATGGCTGTGGACGTTCGGTGGCTTATTCCCCACCGTTGAACTCATGCACCGCGTCTAGCATGGCGACGATGTTTTCCAGGGGCGTACCTGCCTGAATATTGTGGATCGCGTTGAAAACGAAGCCGCCATCCTTTGCAAATATTTCGCAGCGTTCGAGAACCTCGGTCCGGACCTCGCGAGGGGTACCGAATGGCAGTGTTTTCTGCGTGTCGACGCCTCCGCCCCAAAACGTGATATCCTTGCCGAATTCCTTTTTCAAGTGGGTTGGATCCATGCCGACGGCGGAGCATTGTACCGGATTCAGGATGTCAAAGCCGGACTCGATAAGGAGTGGGATAAATGGTTCGACCGCGCCGCAATTGTGTTTGGCAATTTTCCAATCAGTATTCTGGTGAATCCACTCGTTGGCCCGCTTGAAATGGGGCATGTACAGATCGCGGAAGATTTCTTTTGAGAAGAAGGTGTCTGTCTGGTGTGAGTAGTCGGCGGCGCAGGTCAGCACCACGTCGATGCTATCGCCGCAGGCGGCGTGTATTTTCTGGAGGTTTTGCATCGCCACATCGGTTTGCAGCTTGAACATCTCATACACATAATCACGGTAGAGCAGGGGGGCCATATACCACTCTTCAATGTCCCGGATGCCTTTCGGGCACTTGAGGCTGCACCCCGGAATTTCGGCGACGTCGCCCAGTCCCATACCCGGCATGCCGAGGACGACTGCCTTCCCTGTAGCCCGGGCTGCCTGTGTCTCCTCAATGTAATAGGCGAGATCGTCGTCACTGACGACGCGATACTCCTCCACGTTGTCGGCCGGATTCAGTGAATCCTCATCCACTTCCTCGGCACGAATTACCGCGTCGAAATAATAACTGTCTGCCGGCATGTGTCCGGACGGCGGTTGGGTAACGTCGCCCTGGGGATGGGCAAACCAACCGCCCTGGCCGTCGGGAGTGACCTCAAACCCACCAGGGACCAGCACCTCAAGGCCCTGGAAAGTCGTCCACGGCTTCCAATCGCGTCGCGGTATCCCAAAGACGGTTCCGGGAGGGAGGACGCCGACCGCGTCGGTGCCGATAGCGTCACCGAGATCGTGATCGACAATTCCCACCATCGTGAACGGATCCATTGTCCTGATCCGTCGCGGCGGCAGATGGTAATGTTTGACAAGTCCGTCGAGGCAGCTAACGTGCATCGACGTATTGCACATGCCGCCGAAGTCCACCGCCATCTTGTCGGGCTGGGTGTGGTTGAGCGAGGCAAGGATACGTTCTCTGGGGTTCATGACCATTCCTTATAGATGAGCCGTGTAGTGTGGTGGGTGTTGAGCTTAGGTTCTGGCGCGCTTTGTATAGACGTCGAGAGTTACTGCGACGAGGATGATGAGGCCTTTGGCAATTTGTTGCCAATAGGAGTGGACATTGAGGAGGTTCAAGTCGTTGTTGATAACGGCGATAATCATCGAGCCGATAAGGGTGCCGACGATGGTGCCGCGTCCGCCCGACAGCGATGTCCCACCCACCACCACAGCGGTGATAGCGTCGAATTCGTAGCCGATGCCTGCCGCGGGCTGGCCCGAGTCCATCCGCGACATCAGCACCACGCCTGCCAGGCCGCACAGGAGGCCATTGTAAAGAAAGGAGCGGCGAACGACGGCATTGGCATCAATGCCGGAAGCGATGGCGGCTTGTTGGTTGCCTCCCACGGCATAGACGTAACGACCGTACTTGGTGCGGTTCAGGAGAATCCACGACACGACCATGAACAGGGCGAGAATAAGAATTGAATAGGGAATCGGCGTGCCGGCGATATTGCCGTTACCGATCTCTTCGAAGTTGCCGAGGTTGGTGATTGGCCTGCCGCCGGTAAATATAAGAACCGAGCCGCGAGCCACTGTGGTCATGGCTAGGGTCATAATAAAGGCTGGGATGCCGAATTTTGTAATGATAGCCCCGTTTATCGTACCGGAAATGAGTCCAACCCCCAGTCCCGCTCCCACCGCCAACGGAACGCTGCCAGTCGCCTTCATCGCTGCGGCGGCGACGCATCCGCACAGGGCAAGCACCGAGCCGAGTGATACGTCGATATGACCGAGGATGATAACGAAGGTAACTCCGAACGCGAGGAGGGTGACCACCACCATCTGACGGATGACGTTCATCTGGTTGGTGGCGCGGCTGAAATTGGGAACAAACAGGAGGGATACAATAAAGATCACCGCAAAAATGGCGATTGTGCCGTATTTGGCGTGGAATTCCGCGAATGAGAACTGCTTTCGTGCCGCTTGCGTGGTTGCGCTCATGCGTGCTCCCCTGAATGGTTGACGGATTGGTTCGGACGGCGCGCGGTTCAGGCGATCCGTTGTGACGCGCCGGTTGCGATATTCATGATGCTTTCCTGCGTTGCTTCACCTCTGGGCAGGATGCCCCGCATTTTGCCCTCGTGCATGACGATAATGCGGTCCGACATACCGAGGATCTCTGGCAACTCCGAGGAAATCATAATGATGGCAAGCTTTCGCGACGCCAGCTCGCACATTAGCTTATGGATTTCCGATTTTGACCCGACGTCCACGCCACGGGTAGGTTCGTCGAGGATAAGGACTTTGAGATCTCCCATAATCCATTTGGAAATGACCACCTTTTGCTGGTTGCCGCCGGATAGATTTTGGACCGGGGTGTTCATGTTGGTGGTTTTGACGCGGAGCAGGTCGATCATGTCGGCGACGACTTCGGATTCTCGTTTGCCGTCCAGAAAAAAGCCGGGCGCGAACTGGCGCAGGTTGGCGAGGGAGGTGTTTTCGCGCACCGATCGCATTAAAACCAGCCCTTCCTGCTTGCGATCCTCGGAGACCATGGCGATTCCCTTGGCGATGGCGTCTCGGACGGTGCGGATGGTGACAGGTTTGCTGTCTATAAATACCTCGCCCGCTGTGTAGGGGTCGAGACCGAACAAGGCGCGGGCGACTTCGGTACGACCTGCGCCGACGAGGCCGGCGAGGCCAAGAATCTCGCCCTCACGGACCGAGAACGAAACATCGCGGAAGCCTTTGCCGCACAGGTTTTTGACAGCCAGAATATCGGACCCTATCGACACCTCGATCTTGGGGAATACCTCGGTGATGGTGCGGCCGACCATAAGGGAGATAATTTTCTCCTGGTCGAAATCAGAGGCTGGCCCGGATGCTATCCACTTGCCGTCCCGCATGACCGTGATGTCGTCCGCGATGGTGAAGATTTCATCCATTTTGTGGGTGATGTAGACAATGGCGACACCGGCCGCCCTGAGCTCGCGAATCTGCTTGAATAACATGTCCACCTCCTTGTCCGTCAAGGCGGAGGTGGGTTCGTCCATAAGGATAAGTGAGGCGTTACGGGAGATCGCTTTGGCAATTTCAACCTGCTGCATTCCTGCGACTGATAGGGTAGACATCTTGGCTTTCGGGTCGTAGGGCAGGCCGATCCGGTCGAACAGTTCCTTGGTATCATGGTACATCTTGCGGAAATGGACAAAGAAGCGTCCTGAACGTCCGGGTGGCGATGGCTCGCGGCCGAGGAAGACGTTTTCGGCAAGGGTCATTTCTCTGACAGGACTCAACTCCTGGTGAATCATAGAGATGCCGAGTTCCAGGGTGTCGGCGGTTTTTTGACCGTGGAGGTCGTTGCCCTTAAATAAAATGCGTCCCTCATCGATGGTATACGCGCCCGAGAGGACTTTCATCAGGGTAGACTTGCCTGCGCCGTTTTCTCCCACCAGGCAATGGACCGTGCCGGGACGCACCTTGAGTGTCATGCCGTCGAGCGCTTTGACGCCGGGAAAGCTTTTCGTGATTTTGTCCATTTCCAGGACATAGGATTCACCGCTGCTGGTGGTCATAGGGTCTCCCTAGCGAACTAATAGCTGACCGGCTCCGCACAATATGGCCGAGGAGCGCGGGTGAAATGGAGTTTTGGTCGGGTCGGGGTATTAATCGGCGCGCAGTGATTGACGGGGTGTCGATAGTGAGACAGCAGGTGCGCCGGTAGCTGAGTTGATCGTAGAATACGCCATGGATTTGATTAGTCAAATTCTTTTAAGTAAATAAAGTTAAATAATTCGCAGAGAACGCATGTGCAAGAATATAAAACTATTGATATTAAAGAGATAATAAAATAAGCTTTTAATTGTAAATTGATGCCCATTCCGAGCCAATTTGGTAGGAATAGCCATATTCGGAATTCTATATTCATATTGAAACCACTTTTAAAAGAGGGGTTCGATACGGAATATCAAGATAATCCCTTTAGTCACGGTTCTTCATGGTACCCTTCCTCTCACGATACCGTTTGGGTGACTCACCAACCATGGCCGCGAAGATCGCATTAAAGCGAGTGACCGAGTTGAATCCGCTCTCTGTCGAGATTCGGTTCACCGGTAACGACGTTTCCATCAATAAATGACGCGCCCGCGCCACGCGTACCCGGTGGATTTCGGTGAGGATGGAACACCCCACTTCCTTTTTAAACCTCGCTTCCAGTGTCCTCCGGGAACACGATGCCTGCCTTGCCACATCCACAGCGATAATGCCGGATGCCGCGTTCCGACGGATATACGCCAGCGCTTCGTTTACGGTGGCGTCACCGGACGACACAAGGATGGACGACGCACGCTCCACCACAGGCATTGGCTCGATAAGGAGCGGCGGCATATAGTCGATAAGACCTTGCATAAGGGCATCCAACCGTTCGGCAGCTCGAAAGCCGATTTCGTGCCTATCAAAAGGAATGCTCGACATCGGTGGCGTTGAGAGTTCGCACAAGAGCTCTTCGTTGTCCACGCTCACCAGAGCCACGTCGCCCGGTATGGACAACCCGGCCATCCGAGACGCGCCAACGACGTTCATACCGATAATGTCGTTGGCAGCCATGATGCAAAATGGACGCGGCTGCTTTGAAAGGAATTGTGCCAAATCGCGTTTGAATTCGGGTCGCGACCACCACGCAATTTTTTTGGCAAACACAGCCACTTCCGTATCTCTGTAATTGGCCGAAGCCTCTTCAAAACCACGCATCCGCTCGTCAGACCACAGCGATCCCTCCGCTGCCGCAAAGCAATAATGCCTATAACCAAGGGCAGATAGGTGCTCGCCACCACGGCGGCCAACAGCCTTGTTGTCGTTCGAAACGCGTGTCAATTTAGGATGCGCAACCGCTCCCGAAATGTCCACTACCGGTACGCCCGGTTTGCGTAGTTCTGCCAACTCATCCAAACTTTCCACTGCGGCGACGATACCGTCGCCGCGCCAGGAGGTGATTTCGCCCATTTCATACATCGGCCAATAAGCTCCGTAGATACGCCACCTCTTGCTCGCGGCATATCGCAAGGCGCCGTTGGCAATACCCTGATGGTGCATCTGATTGAGGCTTAGGTAAAGGGCGACGCTGTATGACATTTTTATAACCTCTGCGCAAAATTGATATCGAAATGCGTTAAATGCTGCCTTGCGAAGCCGCTTTCGTCAAGTATACTCCATAAAGGAAACGCTAGCAAATACAGCATAAACTCGACAAAAATCAGCCACGCGCGCAGGCTAGCGTCGCTCTGTTCCCTGCAAATCACCACGTGCTTCGACCCCGCACATCTCGGTCCGCCGGGGCGGTCCGTTGCGTCCTATCATGGTCACTTTATCGGCTGGAGGATTGGTATGAGAAAATTGGTAATGGTTCTTGCGGTTCTTCTGTGCATCACCGCCGCTCATGCGGGTGAAAAGATCAAAGTCTGTTATTTGGTGAGCAATTTTAACGACAATTTTCTTTCCAAGATTGCCGAATCAGCCCGTTCCGCCAATTCAAACACGGTAGAGGTGGAGCTGTTCGATGCCCAGGATGACGTCATCCGCCAAAACGATCAGGCGACCACCTCACTGATGGGTAAGCCGGATGCGTTGCTCGCTATAGCGGTCGAGACGACGTCGGTCATGCCCATGGTCGATGCCTGCCGCGAAGCCGGTGTGCCGCTAGTTTTCGTTAACCGCAATCCTTTCCGTGGGCGGGAGATTCCCGAAGGCGTCTATATCTTCGCCCCTGATACCCGCCTGGAGGGCGAATACCCGGCCAAATTCGCGTGCGATGCTTTGGGCGGCAAGGGCGGTGTCGCCATTATCCGCGGTGGCAACCACGAGGCGGCGGTGAACCGCACCGATGGCGCCAAACGCATCGTCGCCCAGTATCCGGGAATGCGGGTGGTCGCCGAAGACTCGGGCGAATGGTTCCGGGAACCCGGCCTGCGCGTGGCCGAGAACATCCTCACCACCCACGGCGACGAGATCAGCGCCTTCCTGTGCAACAACGACGAAATGGCCCTGGGCGCACTGCTGGCTATCGATAATCTCGAACGATCCAATCAGGGTATTATCGTCACTGGAGTCGACGGTGTACCTGAAGGCCTTGAATCCATCAAGCTGGGCCGTCTCGCCGCCACCGTCTACCAGGATCCGGAAGAGCAGGGCGCTGGTGCGGTGGCATTCGCCGTGCGCGTCGCCAAAGGGGAGAAGGTGCCGCAGGAAGCGGTCCTCACCGTCAACCTTATCACCAAAGACAATGTCGACGCCTTCATTAATCGGTAACGTCCCCGCACCCGGCGCGGCATCGCCGCCCCGGGAAGCGATTCCAGGTAGAAAACGATGTACTAACGGCAAACAGAAATGGGTACACTTTAGATAACGCACGACGGGCTGGACCGTGGCGCGGTGCTGGAAAGCATGGGGCCATGGATCAAGACGGTGCGGGAATTTACCGACCAAGGCCTCAACAGCGATTTTACCGAGCGCCTCTGCAGCCCGGAACTTCCTACCGAAAACCTGTTTTATACTACCGGGCCCTACGAGGAATACCAACGCTACTACAATACCATGAAGACCGATGTTGTGTGCGACTACGAGACCAGCTTCGGCTGGGACCCCCTGAAGCGGGTATCGTTCCGCATTCCCTTCATCTCCTACGATGCTGCAATCATAGAGGACACGCCCGAATATATGGTTCGTTACGACCGGGACGGCTGGGTGCGCCGGTATGTCAAGGGACGCGATCTGGTGCAGGAGATGAAACCGGTTGTCGAAGATTGGAAGAGCTGGGAGGCGCACAAACAGCATACGCGCGAGCAACTCGTTCTCAATTGCACGCCAGAGAACATGGAAAAGGCTTATGGAAAATATCGCGAAGGGGACGAACACTTTTCGATACGCTTTCGTCTCTCCGGGTTCTTTTGGCTTATCCGCGACCTTATGGGTGTTGAAGAGCACCTTGTCAATTACATGCTTGAGCCTGACTTGATCAAGGACATCAACCGTTTCCAGCTCGACATATACAAGGAGCAATTGGCCGGCATTCTCGATATCATCAAGCCGTCGACACTTTTCTTCGAGGAGGATTATTCCGGCGCGAACGGGCCGATGATTTCACCCGAGACCTTTGCCGAGTTTATATCGCCATGTTACCGCGAGATTATTCCATTCCTTAAGGAGCGCGGGGTGGGGCAGGTATTCCTCGACACTGACGGCGATTTTACCCTAATGATACCCGAAATGATGGCCTGCGGCATCGATGGCGTTCTCCCTGTGGATGTCAACGCCGGGGTGGATATTATCAAGGTGCGGGAGGCATATCCCAGTTTGAAGTTCTGGGGCGGCTTCGATAAGCTGGCACTGGTATCGGACACCGCCGCCATAGAGGCGGAGTTCCGTCGGCTTATGCCGGTAATACGCCAAGGCGGCTGCATTATTTGCACCGATCACCAGGCCGCGCCGCATACGCCGCTGGAGAACTACCGCTACTACGTTCGCCGTCTTCGGGAGGTGATGGCGGAGTGTCGAGGCACGATGGCTTGAAAATGTAGTGTCAAATAGGGTATTATTACATCACCCGCAGCCGTTTGGCTGCGGTTTTTTTTCCATCATTCATTTAAGTTTTCGTAATGCATGGTCAGTTCGATAAGATTTTGGATATGAGACTCTCTTTACCCGATGTGCGTGACCTGTACATGGGATAGCGCTATAAAAGATGCACTCGTCCTAGCCCATTCAACTTCAAAAAGCGACGAACCAATAAACGGTTGGAACAGAGCCTGATATCCGAAAGATTAAGTGAGGTCATTGTGAACAACACCGAATTCGATAGTTTTCTAGACGCTCCCGCATTGGCTGATTTGAATCGTGCCGAAAAGGCGGAGATTGCCGGGCTTTTGAAGACGCCGGCAAAGAGCGAGTTTTTCTTCCTCCTGCAATTAATCGGTAAATCTCCCACTCACGTGCGAGATAGAGTGGTTGACGAATTTGCCCGACGTCACCCATCCGTATCCAACAACGGTGCCACGATAGTTTTTCCGTGGACGATATCCGACTGGAAGAATTTGCATGATGCGGTTTCGCGGTTGGCAGAGTCTGCGGATGGGGGAGCGTACAAGGAATTTTGGGCGCGCATGCGGTATGTTATCGCAGCTTTGCCGAAACATGGACCGTCTTCAGATGCAAGCTTGCTCCACCAGCCTGCCGGGCGGCCGAGGCAGGAATGGAGCTATGCCACCTGCAAGCACTGCTGGAGAAGGGTGGCGCACAATTCAGGTCTCTATCGAAAGACCGCGAGTTATTGTTATGCACACAACCTTCCTTCGGCTCACCCAATATACCGCAAGCACAGCCGGTTGGCGCGCAGCGTTTTGGTTGAACAGCAGGCGGCAATGGGCAAGATCACGGCAATGGTGCGAGACGCCTCCACTGATGCCGACGCGCAGGATATTATTATCGCCAACCTGACGTCACCGAGTGAAAACCTCCCGCATGTGGCGACGTACCTCGAGGAAGTTGGCCATGATGGCACACCGGAAGGACTGTTATGGGCATTTCACGGGCCTTCGCACGCTATCAAGGATGCGGAATATTCAGCCGCGCTTGAGCGGTATATCCAATACGTTCTCGACGCAAAAATAGTGACAGATCCGAATACATCATGCCTCATCTTCAGCTATGACGAGTTGAGTCGCGCTGAAGCATGGTTGACCTTACTCGGCAGTGGTGGGCGGCGACGATAAAAGTATGGCCGAGTGGGTGGTAAAATCGGCTCTTCATTCTGGAGGGCGGTAATCTCCATCATATACAGGCCCGTCTGGCAGTTCCTTATCAAGTGATCGCCTATAGGCAACGCACCCAGCCATGAACTTAGGCCACGGCGGGACAGCGATCTCGGATGGAATCGGCTCCGGTAGCAGGCCCCACAATTCGGGATGGTGCCAGCAAAGGTTGTGCCCTGAGCTGTCGCGGTGCCCCTCGATGCCTTTTTCGCAGCCGTTTCACTTCCTCTATTAACTGATCCCTACTCATTTGGTAAAGATCGTCATCCATTGTAGAATCCGTTACTGTCAAATGATATCGGTTTGTAATTCATGCGTTGACGATGTGTCCGCAATTTCCTCCACGATTGAAATTCTGCATTCTCGGGAATTGTCATTCCATTGCCAGCTTTCATAAAACCCAAAGACCGTGCTTTGCAATATTCTCCGGGGACAATATGACCAGCGAGCCACATCAAAAGTTAAATCCGCCAAGCAATGGCCACTTTCGGGATATTCTGATTGTATCTACTCCGCAGCGACCAACGCGGGCATATGCAGATGATCGCTTTGCCAGCGGGTAATGTTTCTTCGCGGCGGTTCCCCGAAGAGGCGCTTGTACTCCCGGTTGAACTGAGTGAGGCTTTCATACCCCACAGCATCGCACGCATTGGATATGTCCAAGTCATCGCCCAGCATGAGCCGTTGTGCTTCGTGGAGTCTGAGCCGTTTTTGAAACTGCAAAGGGCTAAGCGAGGTGATTTCCTTGAAATGGCGAGGGAACGTGGACGGAGCCATATGCACTCGTTCGGCCAAGTCTTCTACCTGAAATGCCTCTCTGAAGTGTTGCCGCACCCAACTGATGGCTTGCGCGACCTGGTTTCTTTGCGTGCCAAATGTATGGAATGAACGCAAAAGGTTGCCGTTTGGCCCGATGAGAAGACGGAAGTGGATTTCCTTGAGAATCATGGGGCCGAGTACAGGAACTTCCTCCGGTGCGTCAAGGAGGGATTCAAGCCGCAGAAAGGCGTCGACTATCTTACTGTCGATTGGCTGTACCACCGCCGATTTGTCGCACGTAATATCGATGGAAATGCTTGGCGGCATTTCCAAGGCTAGCTGAGCGATAAGATTATTGTCCAAATCGATAGTCAGTGACATCGCTGGTTTCTTCGGTGATGCCTCGATAAGGTTGCTGGTATTGGGAAGATCCACACCGGCAATGAACAGATCATCCTCCCCGTAGAAATACTCCTCCCTGCCGACAGTCGTATGCTTACGTCCCTGGAATATATAGACGATTCGTGGAGTGTAGAGGCATCTTCCCGGATCATTCACCGTATCGCGTCGATGTATACCCACTCCCGGAATGGCAGTTTCATAACTACCTTGTTGGGGCATACGCCGCCATAACCGCGTCCGAAGTTCCTTCTTGGCGATTTCAAGTTCCCGCATTGTCGCTCCTCTCGTACTAACCGTTTGTTCCACCAGTATACCGCCGAATCCAGTAGGAAAGGCAGAAATAGTTCAAGAAAATGCGTCAATCGAGAGGAATGGGCAAATATTAGGCAGGAACGTATCTGGTTACCTAGGCTGGCACCAGCTATACTTCTTATAGGTTATTCGCACTGAGTGACAGAAAGTCTTCGAAATCAAAAACGTTTTATAAGGAGAAATAAATGCAAAGCGCAATTCGAAAACACAGGTCACTGTCCGTTCTACTACTCCTCGCATACCTCTTAATTGGGCCTGCACAGGCGATTGCGTCGGAGGAGCCGCTCATTCTGAAAACAATGGGCAGCATCCTCTTTGGCGGATCGGTGATAACGCAAGAGGATGGAGACACATTCCACGGAGATCACGGCTATGCGCAATTTTTCGTTCCGCAAAATTCGCGGACGTTGCCTATGGTCATGTGGCATGGAATTGGTCAGCATGGCAAAACCTTTGAATCGACGCCGGACGGGCGTGACGGCTACATGCAGATAATGCCCAGGCGAGACTGGTCGGTCTATATTATCGACCAACCCCGCCGCGGCAGGGCGGGGAGAACAGCCGCCAAAATGGAGGAAAATGACGTCCCTACCACGATGCGGGAAAGTTCCGCCTGGAATGCGTTCCGGCTAGGCGTTTGGGTACCGCCGGCGGCGCGTCCCTTCTTCCCCAATGTCCAGTTCCCCAAAGACGAATTCTCAGTAGACCAGTTTTGGCGCCAACAAACTCCCGACACAGGCGAAGAACCGAAAACCGCCGAGCATCGCCACTTCATGGCTGAAGCAGTTGGCGATCTGTTCAAAAAAATCGGTCCCGGCATTTTAATCACTCACTCGAATAGCGGTCAATATGGTTGGGCGACCGCCATGGAGCATCCTGACCTCGTCAAGGCAATCATCGCGTATGAGCCGGGGGCGTGCGCTTTCCCGGAAAACGAACTGCCTGCGGCGATACCGGCGGGACATCATCTGGTGGATATTTTCCAGGCGCCCCAACCGGTTCCGGTTGAAGCCTTCAAAAACCTGACGAAAATGCCCATACTCATCGTCTATGGTGACAACATCGCCGAGACCCAAAGTGAGGTGTTTAATTCGGAGGTTTGGCGCGTCGCC
>JAJPXZ010000157.1 GCA_021205245.1 Planctomycetaceae bacterium | reverse complement strand
TCTTTATTGATGATTATTTCAACTCCCTCGCGGTGGGTTCGGTCATGCGCCCGATAACCGACCGCCGCCAGGTGTCACGAGCCAAACTCGCCTATATTCTCGACTCCACCGCCGCGCCGATCTGCATTATCGCCCCCATTTCCAGTTGGGTGGTGACTGTCATTTCGCAGATTCGCCAGTCGTCCGGGTTTGCGGAACTGGGCATAGGCGAGATGAGTTTTTTCGTCAAACTTATCCCGTACAATCTCTACGCCTTGTTCACTCTCTTTATGGTGCTGCTGATCTCGGCCACCAACCGCGACTTCGGCCCCATGGCGGCATCGGAACGATTGGCAGGGGAGGGCGTCATGCTCTACAACGCCGAACGCTATGGCCCCGCGCCGGGCGAGTTGGACGTCCACCAGGAAGCGCACGGCGCGGCCTGGTACGACATGGTGGTGCCGGTAGCGGTGCTCCTGGCCGCCTGTACGGTTGCGTTCCCTATTACAAGCTTTCTCGCTCTGGAGCAGGGGCAGACGATAAACCTTGTTGATGCGTTCCGCACCGCCGACGCTTCCAAGGCCTTGTTCTATGGGATTATTTTCTCCCTTGTCGTCATCTACCTGTACTTCTTGGCGCGGCGCATCCTCAAGCTAAAGGTCGCGTCCGAGTCAATTATCGAAGGCGTGAAATCGATGGTTCCGGCCCTGGCCATTCTCATGCTTGCCTGGACAATTGGCCATATCATCTCGAAGCCGTTGTCCGAAGGCGGCCTCGGCCTGCCGCTCTATATCGACCAGCTCATCCGCGCCAATGCCTTCCCGCTCTGGCTGCTGCCGTTTTGCGTGTTCATCATTTCGTGCCTTATCGCCTTTTCGACCGGAACAAGCTGGGGAACGTTCGGCATTATGATTCCCATCACCTTGCCGACCGCGATTTCACTCGCGACGGCGCAGGGATTTGACCCAGAAGCGGTGATGCAAACGGCCTGCATCAGCGTGGCGGCGGTATTATCGGGGGCGGTGTTTGGCGATCACTCAAGTCCGATTTCCGACACCACCATTCTTTCCAGCGCCGGCGGCGGGTGTCCGCACCTCGAGCACGTGACGACGCAGTTTCCCTACGCCTTGTTTGTGGCTGTCTGTTCGTCGGTAGGGGTGGTGGTCGGCGGGTATACGCTCAATCCATGGGCGGCGTTCGGATCGACCCTGGTCATTTTTCTCCCCGCCTTTTTCCTCATCACCCGGAAAGACCCCGAGGGCCGCAGCGCAGGCGGCATGAGCTGGCGACGGAAGAAGGAAATGGATTAGACCTCCCCTCATCGTCACCCCGGCGTGCGGACCTCTACCAGCAAAAAAAGCGGGCGGTTCGGCCGGAGTGACGTGTGGGGAATCTGGTGCGCCACATTCATTGTGCGGAAATATAAAGGAGCCGCGAACGGGGGAAATCGTTCGCGGCTCCAGTAGAAGGGGTATTGCATAGAGGTGGTGCTGGTGACGCAGACTAAAATGGGAACGCAAATGTGAGCGAGCCGGTGTGGGCGCTGGTGTCTTTGCCGAACATGCCGTCGTACCCGAGACCGATGATGGCGTGTTTGTTAATGGCATAACTGACGCCGGCTCCGACCGCTCCGACGGTTCTGTCCATATTGGCCCGGTGGGAGAAGTGAACGACGCCGGGCGCGACAGCGCGGTTGGCATAACCGGGCAGGTCGTCCGAGGTGGTGCGGTGGTTGACGCCGGCGCGGAGGTTGATGCCGAGGCGGTCACGCTGGTAGGCCAGCTTGAAGCCGCCGCTTATCAGGTGCGTCCAGACGCTGCTGTCTTTCCGCACGCCGGGGTCGCTGGTCCAGTCATGGGCCTTGCGGATATCGACGTGGAGGCTTCTCCAGCCAGCGTAGGGGGTCAGCTTCCAGTTGCTGCAGCCGAGCTCGATATCTTTTTCCCACCACGCCATCAACGAGATGACATTGGTGCCATAGCCGTCGATGTCGCGGGTATTGGCGACGCCGTTTTCCACAAACGTTTCGCTGCCGCTGGTGGCGCGGTCGAAGCCAAGAATAAGACTGGGCTGGATTTTGCCGAAAGCGCCAAGCTTGAATTCAGGCAGGATGCCGACGACGTTGCTGCGGTAGCGGGTTCGTTCGTAGCCGTCGATGCCCGGTGCATCCGGCACCGCCATGCCGCCACGGACGTGCATAAAGCCGAATTCGTACATCAGGGCCACCGACGCCCAGTCGCTCAGGACGCGGTTGTAGATAAGGGTGGTTGACCCGCCGTTGGCGCGGCTTTTGCCGGTCTTGAGGCGATCGTTCCCCATCTTCATGGTGGCGCTGCTGCTGCGGGAATGGTGGTACTGGTTCAGGACGATAAAGGCATTGGCCGGCGGCACGTCCTCGAAGCAGGAAACGGGCTGGTAATACGTCGTGGGCGTATCATAGACCGGCGCGGGCATGGGCTCGGCTTCGGCCAGTTTCTTGGCCGCGAGCTTTTCGTAGTATTCAACCTCGCTGAACTCTTCAGCCGCGTGTATCGACACGGTGGCCATTAGCAGCATCATTGCTGCCAGACAAAACATTCTCATCACTTCTCCTCCCGTTGTGACAACTCCTCCTTGATCCTCAAGAGCCTATCCGGATAGAGTACGGGGCAGCGGTTGGGGCCGATGTCGGGGACCATCGGTGTCCGCTTGAAGGAGGAGAGTCCTTCGTGCCGGGACGCGTTCTCTATCCGGAGAGGCGCTGTAGATCCATTCCTGGGGTAAAAGAGCCACGGTAAATTGTGGCGCGTTTACCCCAGGAAGGGCCCTAGGCGCAACCTGCCTCTGGAGGTATGAGGCATTATAGAACGGCCGGTAAAATATTCAACGACATATAAAAAAAGGTGGGAAAATATGCAGATTGAGTTGGTTTACGCGATGTGCTGAGATGTTGAAGCCCTTGTGACGCGCACTTTTACGAGAAAAGTGGAAAGTTGGTAGCAAAAACCTGGCCAAAAATTACGAATACGGTTGTCCCTGGTTGAAGCGTTTTGTAAAAACATGCGTTGGTTTCAACGTTTTTTTCACGTTATGGGACATAGTCCTCCCCAAAAACGTCTATTTCCCCCACACGTAACCCTGGCGTCCGGACCTCCACCAGCGGGATAAACGGGGCGCTTTGGCCAGACAAAAAAAGGGCGGCCCGAAGGCCGCCCTTGTGTATTCTATTTGCCATCCGCCATTTCCCGCAACCGTTCCCGCTGGCTCGGGTCGAAGCGGTTGACAACCGGCACCCGCCGGAAGCCCTTGTCGGTGATTATGGGTCCGGGAGCGCCCTGGCGGCGCTTGTATTCAGCCGACTTGAGCATACGGAACACCGTATCCACCAGCTCGGGTTCAAAACCCTTGCTCGGAACAAGGCTTACCGGCGTGTCATGCTCCAGCAACTCGGAGAGGATGGCATCCAGGATGGGATACGGCGGCAGCGAATCCGTATCCAATTGGCCGGGAGCCAGTTCCGCCGACGGCGGCCGGTCGATGATTTCGGTGGGGATGACCACCCCTTCCGGGCCTTTAAGGCCGTCCGGGCGGTTGCCGTTGCGCCAGCGCGCGAGGGAATAGACAGTTGTCTTGAAGATGTCCTTAAGCGGCGTATAGCCCCCGCACATGTCGCCGTAGAGGGTGGCATAGCCCATGGCGATTTCCGACTTGTTGCCGGTGGCGAGGAGCAGCCAGTTGTGTTCGTTCGACAGGGTCATGAGGAGGAAGCCTCGCGCCCGCGCCTGCATATTCTCGCGGGTGAGCTTCCGGAGCCCGTTCGGCGTGGCCGGGACGAGGGCGTCGGTGGCAGTGGCGATCAGGCCGCCGATAGAGACCGTGGCCATGGAAAAGCCCCATTTCTCGCACATGTCGGCAGCGGCGCTGTTGGACAGGTCGGAGGTGAATTCGGAGGGCAGGCGCACGCAGTGGACATGCCTGGGGCCGAGGGCGTCGCCGGCCAAAGCCGCCACCATGGCCGAGTCCATGCCGCCAGACATGCCGATGACCACGTCGGAAAAGCCGCTTTTCCGCACGTAGTCGCCCAGTGCCAGGACGAGCGAGCGGTAAATCTCCTCTTCCGGCGCGGGGAACAATTCGTTGCCGGCGGCGAACGGCCGCGCCAGTTCGCAGTCGGTGGCGCATTCCTCCCACTGCGGCATCTGCACCAGACACCGTCCCTGGCTATCAAGTACAAACGAACCGCCGTCGAAGACGGTGGTGTCCTGGCCGCCGACGGCATTGACGTACACGAGGGGCAGGCCGGTCTCGGATACCCGCAGGGCGGTGATGTCGCGGATGCGGGTCTGGAGGATGCGCGGGCGGAAGGGGCAGGCGTTGATGGAGACGAGGAGTTCGGCCCCCGCGGCCTTGAAGCGGGCCGCCGTATCGGGACGCCAAATATCACGCCCGATGACAACGACCACCATGTCGCCGTGGTTGCGTATCGGGTCGGCGTCAGCGATGCTGGCTTCTGCCTCGTCGGCTGCGTCTCTGGCCTGCTTGTCGAAGAATTCGAAAATGCGCGTCACCCGCGCCTTCATGGGGTTGCGGGTAGAGTCGAGGACGGTCTCGACCGCTCCGTCTCCGGGCAGGCCGCGTTTACGGAAACAGCCGCTTACCTCGCCATCCTCAAATACCAAAGCGGCGCTGAAAAAGCGGTCGGCATCCCGTTGCGGCGCGCCGACCACGAGAGCGGCCCGCCGTCCCTTGGTGGCTGCCCGCAGCACCTGGAGGCCTTCCTCGACCACGCCCGGCAGGTCGCCGTCATCGGCCAGCCCTTCCAATGGCGAGCCGGTCAGGCACAATTCAGGAAAAACCGCCAGATCGACCCCCCTCCCGTCGGCCTCGTAATACTCTTCGCGGATCTTCAGGACATTTCCGACCACGTCCCCCATCAGCGGATTGATTTGCGACAGGGCAATGGTAAGGTTCGGCTGGGCCATGGTTGTCTCCCCTGGGATATGGGCGTTTTTCGCCGAAGGACAGTATATAGTAACTCTGGCGTTAATACAACACCCACCCTACCACCCCCGCGCCAATAAGGAGCGGGATGGGGTGGAGGCGAACGAATGCGGTGAGGACAAAGGCGGCGACGAAGATGACCACGCTCTTCCAGTCCACAAACGATTCCGGATTCATCAGAAACAGCCCTGCCGCCAGCACCAGCCCGACCACGGCCGGCCGCAGCAGCCGCATCGCGCCTTCGACCCGGGGATTACCGCTCATGGAGAGGAAAAAGCGGCATACCGTATACATGATGACGAACGGCGGCAGGCAGAACGCGAGGGTGGCAACGGCGGAACCGAGGACGCCGGCGGCGGTAAAGCCCACATAGGTTGCCGCGTTGAGGGCGACCGGCCCGGGGGTCATCTGCGATAACGCGACCATGTCGGCGAATTCGCTCGCTGTCGCCCAGCCGCGCACGCCAACCACTTCGTGGCTGATGAGGGGCAGAATGGCGTAGCCGCCGCCGAAGCCGAACAGGCCGATTTTCAGAAACGAGAGGACGAGTTGCATAAGGTGGCCGTACATGTTAGTCCTCCGCCAGGGCGGGCTGTTCGCCATCGGCTGCCGGTATATCCGGTTTTGTCGGTTCGGGCGGTTTGGAGACCGGGAACATTGCGCCGATGCAGGCGAGGGCGAGGACAATCCACGCCGGCGACACACCGCCCAGCCACACCAGCACGGCGGCGGCGAGGGCGAGGAGTCCTGTCTTCCAGTTGAGCCGTGCTTTTTTGGCAAGGCTGTAAACCGAGGCGAGAATCAGGGCCGCGACAGCGGGGCGGATGCCGGTGAAGACGGCAGCGACATGGGGGTTTTCCCGCATGGTCACGAAGAATGCGGCGATAATTATCATGCAGATAAACGAAGGCAGCACCGTGCCCAGCAGCCCGACCAGCGAGCCCCGCAGCCCTCGCGTCTTGTAGCCGACAAACACGGCGGTGTTGACGGCAATGGGTCCGGGGAGGGATTGGGCAATGGCCAGGACGTTAAGGAAATCCTCACCGCCAATCCACTTCTTTTTTTCCACCACTTCCCGCTCAATCAGCGGCAACATCGCATAGCCGCCGCCAAGGGTGAAGATGCCGATGCGGAAAAACACCATAAACAGTTCGAAATAAAAACCCATGGAGTCCTTTACCGAATAGCAATATGCCCCCCACACCGTCCTGTGCGCGAGTCACTACTTGTGCGTCATCGAGAACGTCCCGTCCCAATCGTCCGGCGGTGGCAGGGCCTTGTAGATCGCCAGCCGGTCCAGGTACATCTTATACAGCGGCGCTGGCCTGATGAAGACCAGTTCTTTTAACAGCGATTCAGCGGTTGCGAATTCGCGCTCCTGGTAGAGTTCGAACACGCGAGCGAAGGTCGCCATTTCCTCGTAGCGTTCCTCCGTGGCCGGTCCCGCGCCGAGCAGTTCGTGGATGACGACCGCCTCGGCCTTGCCGCTGACCCGGACCTTGTCCACCACCCGGCAGATAAAGTCGTTGCCCAGTTCGGCCTTGGTACTCTCGGTGATGAGGATGGAAGAAGTATAGACTTTGTTCAGGTTTTCGAGGCGGCTGGCGATATTGACGTTGTCGCCCATGACGGTATAGTTCTTGCGCTGTTCCGAACCCATATAGCCGGCGAACATGGGGCCGGTGTTAATGCCGCAGCCGATGGCGATGCGGGGCAGGCCCCGGGCGGTCCAGCCGGCCTGCAGGTTTTCCAGCCGCGCCAGCATGTCCAGGGCCGAGCGGGCCGCGTCGCGGGCGTGGTTCGGGTTGTCGGCCGGGGCGTTCCAGAACGCCATCATGCCGTCGCCGATAAACTTATCCACCGTGCCGCTGTTTTCCATAACGATGTCCGACATGGGAGTGAAATATTCGTTCAGGAAGCGGGCCACGTCCGGGGCCGACATCTGTTCCGACATGGTCGTGAACGAGCGGATATCGGAGAACAGCACGGTCATGTGTCGATAGTCGCCCTGCAGCGAACCGAGCCGATCGGGGTGGTTTTCAAGATAGCCGAGGATCGACGGGCTGACGTTCAGTTGGAACGCTTTTCTGATAAAGCGCCGCTCCCGCCCGACGATCAGGTAATTGGAGATCATCAGGGCGGCCAGCACCGCCAGGGTCGAGAGGATGGGCAGGGTGATGCCGACGTCCATGCCGCGCTTGAAAAAGAAGAAATAGTTGCCGAGGACAATGCAGAGGAGGGCGAGGCCGGAGACCAACATGCCGCCGACGAGATCGCCGAAGATAATGGCCACCGTCACCGCCAGGCCGCTGGCAAGAATAGCCAATTGCTGCCAGGAGTAATCGTCCTGGAAGCCGCTGTCGATGAAGTCGCCTTTAAGCATTGCCGAGAGCATGGTCGCGTGCGCGTCGACGACCGATATTTCCGGGTCGGGCATGCCGGTGGAAATCACGTAGCCGACACCCTCCACCGTGCCGCCGATAATGACGATGCGGTCCCGGAAGATTTCCTCCTTGTCGTAGAGTCCCGCCAAGACCTCCCAGGCCGAGACAACGGTGTAATCGTTCCGGTGGTTGCGGAAGCCGATATCGATCTCGGCCAATTCGTTCAGGGGAATCTTGAGGATGTCCTCGCCGTCCCGGAGGATCGACACGCTCTTCACCGCGTAGCGGTCGCCGTTGGAGGTCTCGTCCATAAACTCCGGGATATGGACGAGGTCGCCCCGGAGGTTGATGCGGTAGCCGTTCCCTCCCATCGCCACCCGCATGACCTCCAGGGCCATGGACGGGACGATATGGCGATCCCTGCCGGTCGGGTTGGCGAAGGCGGCGTCGGACAAATGCGCGAACAAGGGCATTGTCCGCACCATGCCGGCCGGGGTGGGGAAGACGTTCATGAAGCCTTCGCCGACCGGGCTTGGGTCGACGTCGCGAATGGAAGGGATGTCGGTGAGGGCATAGTTCCGCTTTTTCAAAAGCGCCATTTCTCCCGGCACCACCTCGCCCGTGGGGGTGCGCACTTCGGCCGGGTGGTCGGACTTAAGGCCGAACGGCTTGTTGCGTGGCGCAAACCCGTCGTACAGCACCATGCCGAGCACGGTGGGGATGCGGGCCACCTGGCGGCCCAGGGCAACGTCGTTGTCCAGCAGGGTCGGGTCGACCGCATTCAGCCCGTCCAGGTCGAGCGTGTCGCCATAAAGCTCTTCGAAGCGCGGGACATAGCGGAGGAGCGAGCACAGGTCGTTTTCGGGAAAAAGCATGTCAATCCCCACCACCCGGGCGGAGGACACTTTTTCCATCAGGGTGGCAACGTCGGAGCGCGGCCACGGCCATGAGCCGTGGCGCACCATGCTGTCCTCGTCGATTGCCACAACGACGATGTCTTTTCGGGTGGAGGGGAAATTGCCCGCGCCACGGGCGGCGAACATAAGGTCCTGGGCCATGTCGTCGGCGAGGTTGACGACGCCGGCGACGAAGTGCAGGGGTGCGCGGAGTAAAGGCCATTGTTCTTCGCCGCTGTCCCGGAAGATGCGGTTGCCGGTGGCCATGGCCGGAAGGCGGCGGTCATAGACGAAGTAATTGCACAACGCCGCCAGGAGCGTGATGACCACGCCCAGGGCAAGTGACGGCAAGAGTTTTCGGATATTGGCGATGCGGCTGTTCACCATTTTTCCTTCCCCGGCACACAGCAACCGGACCATTTTGGACGAAGGTGGCGAAAAATGCAACCCGGCGCGCAAAAAAAGGCGGTTTTGTCCACGTAACCAGCTTGGCAACGACAGACGGTTCAGCCGTGACCCGCAGATAAGAGGTGCGAATTATTCAGAGAAAAAAGGCCGCCCCAAAAAGGGGCGGCCTGATTGGACTGACTGAACCGTGCGGTTCGTTACTTTGCCGCACCACTCTGGCGACGCAAACTGCCGGAGGTGCGCTTTTCCATCTTGAGGCGATCCTTGTTGCGTTTCCAGTGGCCGAACTCCACCAGGACCGGGCTGGCGATAAAGATGGACGAGAAGGTGCCCACCACCACGCCGACCAGCAGGGTAAAGGAGAAGCCGCGCATGACGTCGCCGCCCCAGATAAGGAGGGCGATAATCACCATGAGCGTCGTCAAGCTGGTGATGACGGTACGGGAAAGGGTCTCGTTGATGGCGGTATTGATCGTCTCGTCCGAAGGGTGCTCGGAGTCGCCGATGTGTTCGCGGATACGGTCCAGCACGACGATGGTGTCGTTCAGCGAGTAGCCCATGACGGTCAGGATGGCCGCCATGACGGTCAGGTCGATTTGGCCGTTGAGGATTCCCAACTGGTCGGCGACGGCGAGCGCGCCGATGACGAACAGGGTGTCGTGGACGAGCGACAGCAGCGTGCCGAAGCCGAAGCCGACGCGGAACTGGAATCGCAGCCAGATGTAGATGAAGATGCCGATGGCCGAGAAGATGATGGCCATAAGCGCATTCGATTCCAACGTCTGGGCAACGGTACGGCCGACCGAGGTGAAGCGCGGGAACGGGTCGGTGAAGTCGATGGCCCGGGCGCGCCTCAGTTCCTGCAAGGCTTCGCGGATGACGCCAGACATGGCCATGTCGTCACGGAGAGACCCGGAGGCGTCGACGTTGGGGACGGACATGACGATGTCGAATTCGCGCACCGGCGATTCGGCGGCGGCGATAGCTTCGGTAATGGCGCCGTCGACGACCGGCGGTTCGCTCCCGGCGGGGCCGACGAAGACCGGCATGACGAGCGGCTGATCGACCAGGAGCTGTGCCAGTTCGGCCGGTGTCTTCGGTTCCTGCAGGGACAGGCGGACCCGATAGGCGTTGGCGTTCTCCAATTGAATGGCGTCGTCGCGGCCGATGACCGAGAAACCTTCCGGCACCAGGTTGAACGAGGACCGGAGCGCGGTGCGGAAGTCCTCGGCCGTGTACTTCGGGGTGCCGGCGCGGCGCGCTTCCTCGAGGGCGTCGGCGTCCAGTTCAACCATCTTGGTACGGACGACGAACTCGGAGTAACGGCCGTCCGCATTGGCTGCGCCGTAGGACTGCATGGTGTCGCGGGCGTCCGGATAGTCGCGCAGGCCGGTGTCGGCGAGGTCGCGCGCCTCGGCCATGGTCAGGGGCTGGGCCGGGACGATGTTCGCAAGAACGCCGCCGGTGAAGTCCTGACCGAGGTTGCGTTCGCCTCTCCAGATGGTCACGGCCATGAGGGCGGCGACAATCAGGAAGGAGACGATGAGGACGGGACGGCGGACGCCGACGAAATTGAACTTGGTGTTCTGGAACATCCGGCGCATCTTGAGTTCGGTGATGCCCTTGTATTCGATAAGCGCGTCGATGACCCAGTGGGTGACGATGATGGAGCAGAACATGCTCGCGACCAGACCGATGATGAGGGTGAGGGCAAAGCCCTTGACCTGTTCCGTCCCGAAGTGGTGCAGGATAAGGGCGGTCAGGATGGTCGTGAGGTTCGAGTCGACGATGGTGGTGAAGGCTCGTTCATAACCGATGGCGACGGCCCGGCTGAGCGGGTTGCCGCGCTCCCGTTCTTCGCGGATGCGTTCGAAGATAAGCACATTCGCGTCCACCGCCATGCCGATGGTCAGGACCAAACCGGCGAAGCCGGACAGGGTCATGGTGGCGTTGAAGGCGGCGAGGATGGCCATGATGATGAGGACGTTCAGAATCAGGACAACGTCCGTCACCAGGCCGGCCAGCATGTAGTAGATGGCCATGAAGATGAGAACGGCCGCACCGCCGATGAGCATGGCGCGGATGCCGGAGCGGATGGAGTCCTCGCCCAGGGTCGCGCCGACGGTGTTGTCGTATTCTTTTTCGATACGCACTTTCAACGAACCCGACTTCAGGACGATGTCCAGTTGCTGGGCCGAACGCTGGTCGAAGTTGCCGCTGATTTCGGCGTTGCCGCCGGCGATGCGGGACTGGATGACCGGGGCGGACTGGAGCTGGCCGTCCAGGACGATGCCGAGGCGCTTCCCGATATTACGGGCGGTAATGCGTTCAAACTCCTGCGCGCCGCCCGAGTCGAAGGCCAGCGAGATGCGCCACGAGGCGCGGGCCGGGTCCGGTTCGGCGCGGGCGCTGGCAATGGAGTCGCCGCGCATTTCAACGCGTTTCATCACGAGCTGGAAGGGCCGGTTGGTGACGCCGCCGGTCGCGCCGACTTCGTCCGGTTCCTTCAGCCAGTCGAAGAGCATGCGCCCGTCGGTGACGCAGGTGCCGTCTTCGCCGACGAGTTCCGGCGGGACCGATTCGAGCGTGTCTTCGTGAATGTTGAGTTTTTCCTCGGTCAGGCCCATCTGACGGATGCGGGTGACGAGGCGGCCCCAGTTTTCGTCGTCTTCGGAGATGACGATGCGGAATTCCAGCGCGCCCTGTTTTTGGATAACTTCAAGGGCGTCCTGGGCCTGCGACTGATCCATGCCGGGGAGCTGCACGAGAATCTTGTCTTCGCCTTCGCGGGTGACCGGAATTTCAGCCAGGCCGGAGTTGTTCAAACGGCGGCGGACAACGTCGACGGCGTTGGCGAGGTCATAATCGATTTGCGTGCGTTCCTGCTCGAGGCGGGTCTGCAGGTCGCGGATTTGCTGCTCGATTTCACGGGCCGATTCGGCGTTGCCGGCGGCGGCCTCGGAGTCGGAGAGGGTGCGGCGCCGGTCCATCTCACCCTGGATGCGGGAAATGCGGGCCGGGTCGAGACGGAGGGCAAGGCGGATTTCGGTGCCGCCGCGGAGGTCGAGGCCGAGATTGAACGGCAGGCGTTCCGGCCAGCGGCGCGGGTCGGACGAGACGTCACGGTAGAGCCGCCTGGCGTCCTCAAGCGAGGTCCGCATGCCCGGAAGGCCCGGGTCGTGCGGCGTGTAGCGTTCCGCGTTGGCGACGCGCTCCTCGAGTGAATGGATGCGCTTCTGCAGCGGGTGGTCATCAATTCGAGGATGCACACCAGGCCGATGGCCACAGCCACCAGCAGTTTTGACAGGGTCACCTTGCTTTTCAGCATGAGGACGGCGCAGCCGATAACCATCGCGGCGACGACTGCGATTTGCGCGTAGAAATAGTTGAACATGCCTGAGAACTCCCGCTGGAGAGCGCGTGGCCGGATGGGTCCGTCCCCGCGCCCTGGCATCAAGTATTGTCTTCAAATGATAGTGCAACCATCCCCCCTCGGAGACGGCACATTATTTCTTTCCGGCAGGTTCCTCTTCCTCTTCGCCCGGACGGGGCAGGACGGTGAAGATGGCCTGGCGGTCGAGCATGAGGGTGTAGTCCGCCTTGGGGTCGGGCCGGATGGTGACGGTGGTGTCGGTGAAGGCGATGACCTCGCCGTGGATGCGGCCGATGGTGATGATGTTATCGCCCTTTTCCAGCGTTTCGCGGCGTGCCTTGTCCTTCTTTTCCTTGGCCTTCTGGGCGCGTCTTTTCTTGTTGCCGAAGAGGTACCAAATCCACAGCGCGGCGACTGCCCACAGGAGCCAGTTGTCGAAAATGCTCGGCGCGCGTTCGGGAGCGCCTTCGACCACGACTTCCTGGGAGGTTTGCGCACCTTCGGCGACGGAGGTGGTTTGACCTTGGGAGAGAGTTGGGGCGGCGGCGCCGCCTTCGGTGGATTCAGCCATGTTTTTTCCTCTATGTCGGCAAATCATCAATACGACGCGAGCGCGCCGTCGGGAGAGGGCGCGCCGCAAAGTTCGCAATAATACAGGCTGTTATATATCTATGCAAGGGAAAACATTCCACAAAACCCCTCCATTGACTCCCGCCTCCCCGGCCCCTATAGTGGGGGAGGGCTATGGCCAAAGGGGCCGTGTATAAAGGTATCCCGCAAAGGAGCATATGGAAAATCGATTTGGCATCGCGTTGGGAGGCGGCGGCAGCCGCGGCTTTGTCCATCTGGGCGTCCTCGCCCGGCTGGAGGAGGAGGGCTTGCGGCCCGGGTTTGTCAGCGGCTCCAGCATGGGCGCGGTGGTCGGCGCGTTGTACGCCCGCGAGCCAAGCGCCGCCGCCATCCCCGGCATCCTCGATTATTTCCGCAAGTCCAGCCTATTCGGCGGCCTGGTCCGTCAGGACAAGGGCGACGGCTTGCACAAGCGTCCCGGTTTCTTCGGCATGTTCTGCCGCAAAGCCGCCACCGCGTCCATCGCCGGAACGATCTCCTTCCGCCTCGGCCTCAGGCGCATGAACCCGGTCGTCCACGCCATCGAGGATCTTTTTGGCAAAAACAACACCCGTTTCGAAGACCTGGCCCTGCCGTTTGCCGCCAACGCAATCAACCTCTCGGACGGCAGGCTCGAGGAACTCGTCGCCGGCCCGCTCGCCCCGGCCCTGAAGGCTGGCGTCACCATCGGCCTCGTCTTCGCGCCCTATGTGTGGAACGGGAGCCAGTACGCCGACGCCGCGCCCATCGCTCCGGTTCCGGTGACGATGTGTCGGAATCTTGGCGCCAAAAAGGTGCTGGCGGTGGACATCTGCGCGCCGCTCGCAAGGCCGCAAGAAAGTTATTCCGGCTTCGACGTGGTGCGCCGCATTATGGCCGTGCAGAGTGAGGTCTTAAACAATGCCGAAGTGGCTTCGGCGGACGAAGTCTTGCGGATAGACGTCTCCGACGTATTCTGGGGTGATTTCAGTTGCATAGACGATCTCTTCCGGCGCGGGTATGAAGCGGCCGCGCCGATTGTGGAGCGGGTGAGGGCGATGACATGAGCTATGTCGGCAGGGGCGGTGAAAAGATGGCCTGGGGGTTGGAGTGGTCCGGCCTCAATCCCGAGGGCTGGGTCTGTTGCGATCTCGGGTCGCACGTCGGCGGTTTTGTCGACGCCCTGCTGCAAGCCGGTGCCGAGCGGGTCCACGCGGTCGACACCTGTTACGGCACCTTTGCCTGGACCCTCAGGAACGACCCCCGCGTCTCCCTGCACGAGCGGACCAACGCTCTCCACGTTGAATTGCCGGAGCAGGTCGATCTCGTCACCTGCGACGTCGGCTGGACCAAGCAGGCCAAGGTTCTCCCGAAAGCGTTGTCGCTGGTCAAACCCGGCGGCTACGTCCTCAGCCTGGTCAAACCCCAATACGAAGCCGTCGACGGCGAGATGCAGCGCGGCAAAGGCCGTGTCCTCGACACCGCCTTATCGCGTATCGAATACGACGTCCTCGCCCTGGCGGAAGGCTTCGGCTACCCGGTCCGCGGCCCCGCCCGCACCCCGTTCCTCGGCGGCAAAGGCAAGAACCCGGAATATTTTATGCTGATTGGGCCGGTGGGGTAGGACGACTCCCGCCTTCCCTTTATAGACTAATGCGCCTATACTATCGTTGAGCCTGAGGAAAGGGTTATATGCGACCATCTGCCCGCGTTCTTGCCCGGCGAGAAGAAGTCATAAAGCTTTTATCCCGTTATCCATCGCTTTCCAATCTTCGGATTTGTGGTTCGGTTGCGCGCGGCGAGGATAATGAGGACAGCGACATCGATTTTCTTGTCGATCCCGGTCCGGGAACGACGCTGTTTGATTTGGGTGGGCTTCATGAGGACCTTGAAGAGTTACTGGGTGTTCCTGTTGATATAATTTCAACCAGAGCCAGGCTTGATACGGAAATGAAGGAACGATTGTTGCGCGAGGCGATATCAATATGAATTCACTCGATCCGAATATCGTCAAACTCCTGCGTGATATCATTGCGTCCTCACGGCGTATTATTACGGTTGTTTCGAGAGAGACGCGTGATTCGTTTATCGATCCAGCTAACCTTAATGCACAGGATATTGTGGCCCGGCGGTTGACGATAATTGGCGAAGCCGCCGCCGCCCTTATGCAGAAGCACGCTGCTTTTTGCTCTGAGCACACGGAGATCCCACTACGACAAGCACGTGGTATGCGTAATTTCATTGTTCATAACTACGATGGCGTAGACTGGGAAACCGTCTGGGATACCACGCAACTGTTGCCAGCATTGGTGGAATCTATTGCACCTCTTGTTCCAGCTTGACAAAATAAAAGGGCCTTCCATTTATGGAAAGCCCTTTTCGTTACAGCTTGAAATTTGGGTACTCAATTCTACCTCGCATGCCGCGCCACAAACTCCTTCACCCGGCCCATGGCAATAGTTATATTCTCAACCGAATACGCATAGCAAGCGCGGATAAACCCGTGGCCGCTGTCGCCGAACGCCTCGCCCGGCACAACCGCCACCTTTTCCTCCAGCAGCAGTTTTTCGCAAAACTCGGCCGAAGTCATCCCCGTCTTCTTGACGGACGGGAACAGGTAAAACGCCCCCATCGCCTCAAAGCAATCGAGTCCGGCGTCGCGGAAGCCCTTCAGCATGACCCTGCGGCGGCGGTTGTATTCCCGCGACATTTCCTCTACCTCGTCGCCGCAGCTTTCCAGCGCTTCGATACCGGCGTACTGCGCCGTCGTCGGCGAGCACATGATGCCGTACTGGTGTATCTTGTACATGGCCCCGATAAGGTCGGGGTGCGCCGCCGCATAGCCAAGCCGCCACCCGGTCATCGCGTAGGCCTTGGAGAAGCCGTTGATGAGGACGGTACGGTCGCGCATGCCGGGGAAGGACGCTATCGATACATGCTTCGATCCATAAGTCAATTCGGCATAGATTTCGTCGGAGAGGACGATGATGTCCCGTTCCTTCAGGATGTCGACCAGCGGCGTAATTTCCTCCCTGGTCATGATCGCCCCGGTCGGGTTGTTCGGGAACGGGAAGATAAGCACTTTGGTCTTCGGCGTCAGCACGGACAACAGCTTTTCCGGCGTCAGTTTGAACTCGTCCTTTTCCTCCAGCGGCAGCGGCACCGCTGTCGCGCCGGTGAGAACGGCGCACGGCTTGTAGGCGACAAAACTCGGTTCCGGCACGATAACCTCGTCGCCGGGACCGGCCAGCGCCCGCAGCGCCAGGTCGATTGCCTCCGAGCCGCCGACAGTGACGATGATTTCCGAACGCGGATCATACTCTACGCCCACAGAACGCTTGAGGTAATCGGCAATCCCCTGCCGCAGGCGGATAAAGCCGGCGTTCGGGGAGTAATGGGTGTGGCCTTGTTCGAGTGAATAAATGCCTGCCTCGCGCACCCGCCAGTGCGTGACGAAGTCCGTTTCGC
>JAJPXZ010000011.1 GCA_021205245.1 Planctomycetaceae bacterium | reverse complement strand
TTTGTCAAAGACCTTGACGACACCCAGGCGCAGATCGAGCGCATCGTCGAAAACTTCCAACGCCGCGATCCCTCATTTATGGAACAGGGCGAAGCGGTGGCGGCGCTGATGCAGTTGACCGACCGAGACGTTTCCGAAGTCGCCAACCGCCTCGGACAAAGCGTTTCGTGGGTCCGTCGCCGCGCCAAACTCCCGAACCTGATTTCGGCATGGCGCGAAGAACTTGCCAAAGACGACACGCCGTACAGTGCCATACGAAATTCCGTCAACAAGCTGGAGGAGGTAGCTGTGTTGCCGCCAGCCACGCAGCGAGTGTTACTTGACAGCAAAGTCTTGCGCTACTTGAAAACGACCAAAGCAATGCGAAACATTATCGCCAAGCACTTTTTGAACCTCGACGCGAAACCGTGGACGAGAACGTGGGAAAAGAAAACGTTCAGCGGTTCGGGAAAAATGCGCTGGGACGCGTGCATGAAGCGGAGCGACCGGGAAAATGCCTTATTCGCCGACCCGGACGACCCGAACACCGGTAAAAAGATGTGTCTTGATCCGGAATGCTGGCCAGCGAAATGCCGCGCCTGGGGGCCGAGCCGGAATACCGACACTCCGGGGAGGGGGCCGGGGCGGCAGGGGTACCGCTTCGGCGGCGACACTTTGGACGAGGATTTTAGCGTTACGCCGCTTCGCTATCACCAATACGACGAACGCGACGAAGAAGATGCGGAGCGGGAAGGTTATACCGCCGCAATCGGTGTAATCGTGGACGGCGCCGAAATCGGCACCACCAGAAATATCTGGTTAAGCGTTCCGGAAGAAGACGAGGACGACAACCTTGCCGAGGTGCGTGGCTGGCGGTCGGACAGCACGAGCAAATACCAGCAGCGGCGGGAACTGGCGGAACTTATTAGCGCCGACATAACCGCCTACCTTGAGGACATCGACACCAACGCCACCGCCACCACGGCGCAACTTGCCGACCGGAAAATACGCGCCGCCGTATGGTTCGGCCTAGGCGGGTATGCCAACTCGGAGGAAGAAGACCCTCGGCTTGACGACCCGGAGTGGAACCCGCTAGCCTGGGCCTGGGCGGAGACGATAGAATATATCGCCGAACACGTCGCCATGGTAAGCGCCGAAGCCATCGCCCGACTCTACGACAAGGACGAGGAGACCAACGCCGACCGTACCGCCGCCGCACTGGTAGCCATGTTTGAAATTCCCCTTGATGTCATTACCACCAGAGCACCCGAAGCACTCTATAATGCCCCATGCCGGGAAGAAGCCGACCACACCGAAAACGATCCCGACCCGGACGACAAGGATGGTGCGGCGCCCGATATGCTCCCCGCCGTTGTGGACATGGACGAACTGACCGATCCGGCTGACAGTATTTCCGTTGCGAATGATCCTTATTTGCAGGTATTGGCGATCGCCCAATAATTCCATCACCAACGCCTAATAATCTCGCCCTGGCCGGCACATCGCCGACCAGGGCGAAATTGGAGTGGAATATGGCCTTTATAACCTGTTGAAATGAAACGGATTATGGAGCCAAAAAATCGGGCCGGAATGGCTGCGACGCCATTCCGGCCGTTTGCGGTATGGACAACGGTTTCCATATACCGATTGCGCGAAAATTGCATTAAATACACCGAGTTTTATATTAACATCTCAAAGGAGCGACCAAATATCAAGACGCGGTGTCAGTGATCTGCAAACACCTCCGCCCAACTGGGAGGAGGAGAAAAGACTAATGCTGGCTGAGCAGAGTAAACCTGGCAATGCTCAGGTGGAGTGCATAGTATAGCATCTACAATACGCTTACCGTTACCGTTCGCCGCTTGTGGAGGAGTGCGTTTTAGGATATACTGTCGCTACCCATCGATGGCGAATAAGGTTGTTTCATTGTAAAAACGGCTCATTAAGGAGAACCGCTTATAGATTAATTCTGGTTCACTATTGCACACACGGGCAGCGAACTCCAACATTCAATCTCTATTGTGTGCCACACTCATACCGGAAGATGTACAACGGTGGACCCCGTCCTTTTGGCGGTGGTCAGTCGTTCCGGTATGGGTGTTGGAGCCCTGCTGCCCACGACAAGACGCCGCCATTTTCCATTGTTACATGGGAAAAGGCTTTGCCAAAGGAAGGGGTTTACACATGGGAAAAATGCCGAGTGAATTGCGAAATATAATTGCACGAAACATACGCGAATGCAGAAAAAAGAAATATCCAGGGCGCGGCGGCTCCAAGAAATGCGCTGAAAAATTCGGCGTCTCGCCGCAGCAATGGTCGCCGTGGGAACGCGGAAAACGCACACCGGACGAGGACCGTCTCGCCAATATCGCCAAATTCTTTGAGGTCAGTGTTGAGTTTTTACGCCGTGACAATTCCCGGCCGCAGCCGCAAACTATACCTCCTACCGTCACCCCAATACGGTCCGAACCTCCCCCTTATGGTCGTCATCATTTCGCCTGGTCGGATGTTTTCCCCGACGCGGTGGATCTGATTCACGCAATTGCAGCCAAGGGGCTTCGTGTACAAGTAACCCTCGATCCGCGTGAAGAATCCATTCTTCTTGATATTGCCTATCGAGTGTAAGCGGCACATGCACGGCCGGCGCGGTAAATTTGCCGCCAGGGGCGGATTTGCGTATAAACTGTCGTGTGCGGTCACAATCCATGTATTATTTCGCATTATCGGGTAAATTTACTTGTTATTCAACAAATATAAACAGCATGACATTGACTATGCGCGATTATGCCGTAGAGTACCAGTATACGATAGTAATTGACGCCGATGGACGGAAATGCTTGAAGTCGTTTGCAAAAATGGTTGTACCAAGGTGAGTAAAGGAGCAGTCTATGCAAACGCTCACGAGATCGCAACTCAAACGAATGGCTGAAAACATCCGATCGTGTCGGGACAAGCAATTTCCGGAACGGGGCGGCAATAACCGCCTGGCCAAGGCTATTGGCGTATCGCCGCAAACGCTTTCGCAGTGGATAAACGGCTCGAGAATGCCGCCAATCGAAAAATTGCAGGCCCTGGTCACAGTTTTCGGCATCTCCATTCAGGCGCTCTGCGGGTTACCCGAAGCGGCGAAACCGCCGAGACGTTTGACAAAGGTTCAACAAGGCCGCCTGGCGGCAATCGACACGATGATATTCCTGTTGACCCGTCAGCGAGACGCCCTGCTTGGAAAGAAGGACGGCGGGGATATGCGGAAGGTCTTCACCGCTATCAAGGAAATGGTCGAAAAGGTAATTATCTGAAGAACAAATATGCGCGTATATATGTTCATTGTGGTGCGATACTGTCCGATTTATATTGAATTCGATGCGTTTATGTTTATAATGACGCACCGACAGGCAAGGAAAGGAGCAGCGACGGTAGGTAGAGTATGCGGTACGGCGTCTAGCGGATTGCCCCGAAAACAACCAGTTCCCTAACGCAACGTCCGCGACATTCGACTTCAAGCGTCCATGGTTTGAGGCGTCGTCGCGTTTCCATCTGGTGAGGGGGACTACCAGGCATGAATATGTCGGCGACGCCATTTACATGAACCCCGTTCGCCGGCTCCACAATCGAAGGGAGAGTGTACATGGGACGCTTGACAATCAAGGAAAAGGAAATCATCGCCTACAACATCTCGGAACTACGGAAAAAGAAGTATCCGGGACACGGCGGCGGCAAAAAGTGCGCCGAGGCGTATGGCGTTCCCGCGCAGCAGTGGTCGCCGTGGGAGGCAGGCAGCCGCACCCCGGATGACGACCGATTGAAGAAAATCGCCAAGTTCTTCAAGGTGACGGTGGACGATATTCGCCGCGAACCGGAAAAGTGGGAAGAGATACGGCCCGAATGGCTGGCAAGCAAGAGGATGTCCAAAAAACGGGCGCTCCAAATGCAGATGGAGAAGGGAGCCTCCTCCGATAAAACACCCGCTTCCACGACGAACGACACCGACATGATGGAGATCATGAAGTTGCTGATAAACGGCTACGAAAAGGTCACGGCGGGTGAAATCGACGCGGCCGAATACGCGGCCAAGATGCAGCAGATAGCCAATTTCGCGCGATTTACGCTGGGGAGTTGAGGAGCGTATTGTCATAAATAAACCCTCCGACTAACGGAGGGTCGTTGTGATTTTGTTTTTCATTTTTTGCTATTTGTCATCCGGCAGGCCGATCTTCGACGGATCGTAGCTGTCCAGCGCTTTTTGCCACTCGTCGGCCGCAGCGTCGTTGTCTCCTCCCGAGATGGACCCGCCCCAATCGAAACCGCCGCCAGTATCGGCTCCAACCGCATTGGCGGCATCTGGCGCCGCTGTCGCTCCGCCAGGCGAGGGCGTATCACCAGCGGTGGAGTTAATGCCGCCACCGCCGTTATCAGTTCCGCCATCGGCCGCGACCGCACCGCCGCCGGCGTCGCCTCCGTTCTCTTCTCCTCCCTTCTTATTTGCCGCAGCCCAGTCCGCCATATTGGTGGCGCGGTCCGCATCGATGTTGGCGGACATCTTTCCGCCGGTTGTTTCGCGTTGGATAGTGTCTTTTGACGTCTCCGCCGCCCCGGACGCGAGATTCGCCATAAAATCTCCCGCCGCCCGTAACCCGGTGGACATGGCGCCGGATAAGCCACCGCTGCTCCCGCCGCCGCCCGTGAACATCCCAGCGTTGTTTTCCTTGTTCTCCTTGGTTTGCTGATAAGCGCTTGCCAATGCCATGCCGGCGCCGGCAGCCTGCATGGCGATCATAGCGCCGCCCGAAGCCACCGCCGCCGCGCCCGCCATGGCCGCACTGGAACCGCCTAGCTGAATGCCGCCGGTGGACGCTCCACTCACCACACCGGCCACCATCTGTGGCACGGTTTTCACCAGCATGAACAAGACAACCGTGAATATGAGAATGATGCAGCCTTCGGTGATGGTCATGGAAGTGGTGGTTATGGTGGAATCGTAGACGTAGCCTTTTACCACCACCGACTTGGCCGATTGAGAATCTGTTATCAACCGTTCAATTTGCCCTTGGCCAATGCCTACCAAAAGGCAAAAGGTAAAGGTCTGCACCGCCAGCCCCAGCACCGTCTTGAAGTAATTGATGGCGATGTCCGAAGTCCAGCGCCCGCCGCCAAAGCCGAGATAAATGACGCCCGCATACACCAGCACCCATGCCGAACACAGCAGTAGCACCATCATCGCCGCGATAATACCGAACAGCACGGCGATGGCGATGGACAATAGCAAGGCGATAACGCTTGTCGCAATGTCCTGCTCGCCGAACGTCCCGCAGGAGCGGACAATCAAATCAAGAGCGAACGACATCAGGTTGGACGGCGACAGGTCGGACTGGTAGGTGGACGACGCTTCAAGACCGAGTTGGGCAAAGGAGGTGATGAATGCTTTGGCGATGGCGCTGCCGTTGTCCAACAGCCAAAAAAAGAATCCTGTCGTGACAATAAACCGCAGGAACTCGCCGAAGAAATCCCCTAGGCCGGTGTTGCCCTTGGCGAACATGAAAGCGAAAGTGAACACCATACTGATGGTCGCCAAAATCCAGAACATTGTTTTCGCCGCTTGTTTAATGCGTGGCTCCCACCGCGCCGCTTCCTCCATATACCGGTCGATTGTAGCGTCAAGAATCTTTTCCGCCGCCGCCGCCCTAGCGGGAACGGCGACGGCGGGTACGATAAAACCTAATAGCACACATAACAGTATTGCCCGCGCCATGACCATCTCCCTTAATTAGAATTGCCGATATGACTTGCCGCCACGGGACGTTTCGGTGCGGGAGAAATCTGTCTCGCCCATCTTGATGGCGGTGCCCATGCGTTGCTGCGCTTCGCGGTTGATCTGCGTTTCTGTCTGCGCCGCCATCATGGTGTTCTGCGCCATAAGAAGCGTATGGATTTGGGAGAGTAGCTGAATTTGCATGCTCAGCATCTGATTGCCTGCTTGTATCGCCTCCTGTTGTCCCTCCGCGTTGGAGGATTGGCCTTTGAGCCGTTCCAACTCGTCCGAATAGGAATTCATCGCCTCCTGTTGCTCCTGGACCAACTTGAGTAAATCGTCGGCCGATTCCTTCTGCAGATTAGCGCCGGCCAGGTCGCCGGCATACATCGCGGAACTGCCCGAACCATAATTCGCGCCGCCACTGTACTTGTCGTGACTGCCGAAGGAATCGAGGTATTGGTTAATGCCGCCGGCCGTCCCGGCGACCTTGTTGAGCGACCCCATGGTGTATTTGAGTTGGTTGAGAGTGTCCTCGAGGTTGCCCCAATTCCAGTTGCCTGGATTGGTCGCGTCCTGGAGCATCCGCTTGTACTGATTCATTTGCGTCTGCAACTGTTGAATCTGCTGTTGCGTTTGAGTAATGGCTTCTCGGGCCGCGACGATGTTTTGCGCTAGGTTGCTGCCGTCAAAGACTGCCAGGGCATAGCTGTTTTCAATACAGCATCCGAGAGCAAGGATTGCCAAGAGCAAGTATTTTTTCATAGGTTGCCTCCATCGGAACAATTGTCGTTTGGCTGGGTACATGGTTATGAACCGCTATCGTTTTTTCCGGCCGATCAATTCCCACAGCCAGAGGAATGAATAAATGGCTACGCCCAGGGCAAACACAGCCAAAGCCATAGGAACCCGTGGGCATAGCCCAACCATGAAGAACGTGGCGCCCAGGACCAGGATTCTGTAGAGAGACATTGGTGTCGCTTTCGCGTGCTGTTCTTCATGTACCGTCTATGTGCCGGTCATTGCTGACGGGCGTAATCGAACCCGGCATAGGGTCCGGAAAAAAACAGGTCTTTCACCAGCATGACGTTGAAGCGGTAGCCGGGACGGATTTCCAGCGTCGGGGCGATGTTCATGTTCTTCTGCAACATCTCGGCCATGACGCCGCCAAGCTGCTGCCCCAGCGCTTCCGACATGGCGTCGGACATGCGTTGGCGGTTGCTCCCGTCGTCGTAGTCCTGATTGTTCTGGGTCATAGAGACGCCGGCGAGAATGCCGGACATCATGATGGCGCTTCCGAAGATGCGGACATAGTGGTTGTTGACACGGTCGTTGAAGCCGGAGTATCCCGCGCCGGAACTGCCGGGCATGGCGCCAAGGTCGAGCGCCTTGCCGTCCGGGAAAACGATGCGCTGCCACACCGCGAACACCCGCGATTGCCCATACTGCACATCCGACGAATATTCGCCGACCAGGCGCGAACCCTGCGGAATAAGAAGGTGGTTGCCGGTCGGCGTGTCGTACACATCCTGCGCCACCTGTCCAACAATCTGGCCCGGCAGGTCGGAATTGATGCCGCTTACGAGCGTGGCCGGGATTACCGATCCGGTACGGATAATGTGCATGGTGGACGGCGATTCGACCCGCGCCGGATTCGTCCAATTCGTCGCGCCGCTGAACTGGTTCATGCGGGACAAGTCGCCCCGGCGGCTATAATCGGCTTCCCCGCCGGTATCAAGGGACGCGCGGATCGCCGCCAACCGTTCGGCGTAGGTTTGGCCCTCACTGCTTCCCAATGCGGCAAGCTGGCGTTCCACCTCGGCGATTTCCGCACTGATGGCGCGTGGCGTAGCTTTCACCTCGTCAATTTGCGCTTTGATGGGGCCATCTATCGCCGCCTCCACCTGCCGCCAGTGTTTTTCCCGCATCTTCCGCGCTTCGTCCGTCATGCGGGGCTGTGTCTGGGCCTTGGCATCGGGTATGCTTGGGATCTCCGGCGGGGACGGCTCCCGAGCCTGTTCGGGTTCCTTACTTGCATCCGCTGGCGGTTCCGCCTGGGGCGGAGGAGCGACCGGCGGCGGCGGATTAACCATGCCGGCTTCGGCTTGGCTGGTTAACTCTTTCGCGAAAGCGTCCGACTTCTTCACAATGGTCTGGCCGATCTCCGCTTTCGCCCTGTTGCTCCGGCTCACCACGACCAGGCCGAGGGTGAGAGATATAACGCCAAAAACAACAAAGGCAATAAACACCGGCCAGTTATTGATGCGCCGGGCGCGTTTGGTCTTCACCTCCATGATTTTAGGAGAAGCGTCGGGCGAGAGTTTATCCTGTTCGCTCATGGCTTATCCTCCCTGTTTACGGGTCCAGAAGCCCTGGGGAAAATACTGCGGCGCATCCCCGGACATCTGCACTCGGTACATGCGGCTCAATGTCTCAGTGCCAATGTGGAGCGAGACGCGGAGTTCGTCAGGACCGATGCGGTCAAGTACGTAGGCGAATGCGAGCCCGTCCGGCTTCTCCACAACGGGAAGATACTTGTCGCCTTTGGCTGGGCCGGTGTATTCGGCTACGGCGTAGCCGGCTTGCCGCATGGATTCCACGAGCGGGGAACCGAAAGCGTCGGTTGTGTCCTGGACCAGGGCGATACGGGTTTTCGCGGGCGGGTAATTCACCTGCATCGCCGCCAAGGCGTCCTGTACCAGTTCGACCGAATCGGCCTCGGCGAAGTTGCCGTAGTTGCCTGGGCGGTTCCCGCAGCCGCTCAATACGGCGACGGCGAGTAACGCCATAAAAACGATGATGTAGAGATACTTCCGCATGGTTATTTCCCCCTCTTTTTGGGTGTCCGGTTGATGACCACCCGTTCCTGGTTCCCGCCAACGCCGACGACAAGCACCGCCTGGTCGAAAACAGCGTCCACGATGTAGCGCCCGCGCTGGACGCGGTAATTGACCATCACCTGTTCGTTCTTTTTCAAGATTCGACCTTCCCGCCTGACGACGAGCAGGGTGGGCGCTTCCTTCTGGCGCAGGGTGTCGGGCATTTCGAGAATGGTTTTTGCGCCGTCGTTATAGACGCGCACCGGCTTCCACGACGCCTTGCCGGTGACGGAATACTCGAAGTCCAAATCGCCAAGGTATTCATTGGTTTCGGGGATGGTCGCGGCTTCGCGCTTCGCTGCCGCATTCGTCTTGATCGTCGCCCACTTATTCAGGGCGTCTTCGATGTAGAAGAATTTAACACGGGGCATATACTCACTTCGGTGCGAGCGAAGCCGGACATGGTAGGTGCGTCTGTCGGTGGTGACGACCATCGACGTTTCAAGCCCTACCTGTTTCGGCCGGACAAGGATATGGGTCACGTCGCCTCCGGACACGGCCGGCTGTACCTGCCAACGCACCGAATCGCCCAGGTTGACGCTGGTGACGTTTTCGCCGCGTTCCAATTCGATATCGGTAATCTGCATGACGGCACAAATCACGGACGGCTGCTCGGCCCCGAATAGGAATTCGATAGAGCCGTCCGGCCCGACCACCGGGTTTTCCGTCATGACGCTGCCTTGTTGCCAGGTCTTGGCGATGGCGAGCGCGTTCATCTCCTTGGCGGTGAGGTGCACGCTGTCAGGTGAGAAATACAAATCTTCAAGCAATGCGTCGGGTGTATCGGCGGCGACAAGCGTCCCACAAATCAACGCCGCCACCACGAACAGACAAATGAATCTCACGGTTGTTCTCCTTCTCCAAATTGCGGCTTACTCAATGACTCGGGACCAGGTGAAGTCGCGCACATACATCCCCAAGGGATTGCGGCGTATTTCCTCCTCCGTGGTCGCGGTAGTGGGCGGCACAAAATACACGGTGGATAGGCCGCGCATCCGGTACTGCTCCATACGCACGCCCTGGCGGTTCCACACCCGCTCCAGCCAGTTGATTTCCCAGGTCTCCTCCGTCTGCCGTAGGACTGACGATATTTCCACGCCGACGGAATTCTCCGTCGCCCGCTGGGTGGGGCTGGTGTTCGGGTCTTTCATAAACTCGGTGATTTTGTTGGTGGCGGGATCGCCGGATTGGAGCAAGGCGAACACTCGCCAGATAGCGTCGTTCTGCACCGTGCGGTCGAACGACACCATGCGGAGATCGTGAACAAACGATGCCAAGGTGGCGTGGACCACCCGCTCGTCCACCACGGAAGCCCGGTCGGCACGACCCACCGCCGCCGCCTGGCCCAGCTTGTCGACTTCGACGACATAGGGAACAAACTTGCTCTGGCTGCCGATGTAAATGACGCCGCCGACCGCGCCGATGGCGAGCATCAATGCCAACAGCGCCGTCGCCTGCCAGATATGGCGGGATTGAATCAATGCGCCGTTGGCTTCGTTCAGGGTGCGGCGGGCGTTCAGATAGGGGTTGTCGTCCAGGGCGTTTTCTTCCTTGTTGCCGCCACGGAACAGATCAAGGAGCTTCATGCCTGACCTTTCTGTATCGATCGAATAACGGATGGATTCACGCCTCTCAGGGCAAGCCATTCGGCCAGCCATTTGTCTCCGTGCTTTTGTTCAAGTTGTTTTATTTTGGCGAGGGAGTCTTTGTCGGAGACGGCGAGGATGGCGAGTTGCAACGGCCCAAGCGCCAATTCGAAAAGGCGGTTCCCTTCTTCCGATGCGTAGTAATACTGGCGCTTCGGCATGGCGTTGGCGACAATGTCTATTTGCCTGCTGTTCAGCCCCATGCGACGGTACACGTCGGCGGTGTCGGCCGACTTGGCGTGGGGGTTGGGGAGGAATATTTTCGACGCGGTGGACTCGCGTATAACATCAAGAATGTCGGAGTTCATCACGTCGGACAGGGATTGCGTCGCCATGATGACGGCGCAATTGTTCTTCCGCATGACTTTCAGCCACTCGCGTATCTTGGCGCTGAAAGCGGGGTGGGCGAGCAAAAGCCAGGCTTCGTCCATAACGATAACGGCGGGCTGACCGTGGAGTGAACGTTCGATACGGCGGAACAGGTACAGGAGAACCGGCAGGACGATCTTGGCGTCACCCATCGCCATCAAGTCCTCCAACTCGAATACGGTCAGACCGCCGCCGTCCTTCAGGTTCAGGCTGTCCTCGTCGGCGTCCAGCATATACCCGTACATTCCTTCACGGGTATACATCTCCAATGCAACCGACATGGCCTCGTCCATGAGGCCAGTAACGAAGGAAAGAAGCGTCCGCTCGCCGGAGCGGAAAAACACTTCCATCCGCCGGGCGATTTCATTGCGTTGTTTCGGCGTGATATCCACACCATTCAAGGCGATAAGCGTTTCGATCCACGAACACGCCCAGGCAAGGTCGGACTTGCTGTGCAGCCATTGTAGCGGGCAAAAGGCGAACTTCGCCCGCACTTGCCCCGCCGTGTCTCGCTCCTCCTCCTCCTCGCCGACGTTGTAGTGATCGCCGCCGACAGCCTTCGCGAGCGTGTACATGCTTTGGCCCTTGTCGAAGGCGTAGATTGTCATGCCGTCGTAGCGAAGAAACTGCGCGGTGAGGGTTGTCAGGAGCGTTGACTTGCCGGCGCCGGTCGGGCCGAGTATCAGGGTGTGGCCAAGGTCGCGGACATGGGTGTTGAGCCGGAACGGCGTCGCGCCGGTGGTGACGCAGTACATCAAAGCCGGCGACATCGGCGGGTATAAGTCGCAGGGCGCCATCTCCCGACCGGTCCAGATGGAGCTGGTGGGCATCAGGTCGGCGACGTGCCGGGTGTTCATGACGGCGCGGCGGACGTTTTCGACGCCATGTCCCGGCAACGTGCCGAAAAAGGCGTCCATGGTGTTTACATCCTCAATGCGGGCGGGGAAGCCCATCGCGCCCAGCGTCTTTTGGATATAGCTGGCGCTGTTTTCCAGCGTCTCCAAATCCTCGCCCATCAGGACGACGTTGGAGGTGTACAGCCCCATCGCCACTACGCCGCTGTTCACTTCCATCAACGCCATTTCGCAATCGTCGTACATGGCTTTGGCGTCGTGATCGATGGAGCCGCTGTTTGTCCGCAGCACCTGGTCCTTGAAGCCGCGTATCTTCTGCTTCCATTTGCGCTTGTACTTGTTGATAAGTGCGACGGACTCGTGGGAGTCCATGAAGATGAAGCGGGTATTCCAGCGATACTCCACCGGCAATTCCGACAATCGCGCCAATAATCCCGGCGACGATTCGAAGGGGAAGTTATCAATGCCGACGACCATGACATACTTGTTGCCGATAAGCGGTATCATGCCGCCGGTCATATCCTGGCCGCCGACCAGACAATCGATGTATGAGGGGTTTTTTGGCAGGTAAATCGGCTGGTTGTCGCCGGTCAGGCAGAAGTGGAGCCACCGCAGAAAATCATCGTGGGCGATCTCGCACTTGAACTCGTCCTCGAATCGATGGCAGCGGAGCCGTTCCAATGATAAGGCCGACGATAGCCTGCCTTGCAGATTATTGATGTCCCGCTTGAAGTCTTCGACAATCTTCGCGCCGCGTTCGGTCAGGCTGTTCGCCTTGCCGTCCGGATCGTCGAACATCAATTCGATAAACTTGGCCTGGGCGAGAAGCGGCGGGAAGTAGGTCGCGGTAAGGACGAAGCAGCCTTCATACAGGGTATTCATCGAGGAGAAGAATGCGCGGCGCTCGTCGTCAATCGCTTTCGACACCGGATCGGGAAAGTGGGAAAACGCCGGCTCGCTATACGCCGGACAGGGCCGGCGTATAGCATCGACATGGATCATCCACCCGCTCCCGAGTTGATTCAGCGCCGCGTTGATAAAACGCGAAACTGCGTTCCGCTCACCATTTGTGGCGTTGGCGTTATCGCCACCGCGATAGAGCCAGGCCGCAATCAGTGAGCCGTTTTTGTTGATAATCACCCCGTCGTCGATGACGGCCGCCCAATTGAGCAAGTCGGCTACGCCGGGATTACCCGAGCGGTGCCGCTTGAGGCTGGACCCGCCTTGCCGCGTCTGCTTCAACAGAACAATGACAAGAACCATTCCCAACCCGCAAAACGCCATCATAACCGCGTAGAGCGGTACGCGTCCGAGTTCAAAGAGTATTGCGTCTACGGCTTCAATCATGTGATTCTCCAGGGATCACGGTATTGCTTGCCTTGGCTCTCGGTGTTGACGCGCCAGGGCGTGGACATGGGTGGGTAATAAGGGTTGTAAAGGCGGTGCCGCATAAATACGGCGCGCAGCTTTGGATCGTGCTTCGCCATGAGCCGCAACACGAAGATGGAGAAGGACCAGAAGAGAGTGCCCACCACCGCCGACTTCCACTCGAATGCGTAGAAAATCATGGTCCCGGCGATGAGGCCGGCAAACATCACCATCTCGCGATCACCGCCGAGGAATAGATTGCTGCGCGTCAGCGCCCGGTGGATCGGGACGCTTTCCAAAGGGTCGTCGTTCATACAGCGCCGCCGTTCAACGCCGGTACAGGCAGCGCCGTAATCTCAGCGCTGGTTTCAAACAGGTCGGTCATGATGGTGTTGGCAGTGACCAGGAGCGCCATCACCAAAACGACCACAAGCATGGAGCGGAAAAACCCGTTCAAATCACCGCCAAAGATGAGAATGCCGCCCGCCACCACGATGCCGATAATGCCGAACGCATAGGCGACAGGGCCTGTGGCAGAGGCTCTCACGGCGTTTAACCACGACTCGTACGGAAGTTTTCCACCTGTTCCAGGACCGGCGAATGCGTCCGGAGCGGCGGCAAGGCATACAACAAAGACAAGGAGCAATACGTCAAGGTGTTTTTTGTTCATCTCATTTCTCCCGCAGAAATGAAAAGTGTCCGGCCACGGCCCGCAAACCACATGCCTGCGAACCGTGGACACGGACAAAGGACGGACGCCGCCGGGCGGCGGCTCCAATCCGTCCTTTTCAGCCAAACAACTGCTTCTCTGCCGCTGCCGGAAAAACGCTCCCGTCCGGCCGGGACGCTCCCCGCCGCCTACAGCGCTTCCAGGCGATAGCCGTTGTTTTCCGGATAGGTGGAGTCAAATTCCCGAACCGCCACGATGCCGCCGATCCTCCTCCCATCACCCGTTTTCACGATGTTGACCATCAGGTTGACGGCCAGGGCGATATCCGGCTCGATGTCACGCGGCGCAAAGGGATGTTGACTGATAAGGGATTTCAAACGCCTCAGACCCGAAACACAGTCGTTGGCGTGGAGCGTACAAAGCCCGCCGGGGTGGCCGGTATTCCAAACCTGTATAAGGTCGAACGCCTCGCGCCCGCGCACCTCGCCGACAATCACCCGATCCGGACGCATCCGCAGGGTGGTCTTGATGAGTTCGGTCATGGTGCAGGTGGAGGTGGTCTGGAAATTGACCTTGTTAACGGCGGTGGAATTGAGTTCCGCCGTATCCTCGATAATGATTTGCCGGCTGTCCGGCTCGGACACGGTGATCTCGTGGAGAACGGCGTTGCCGAGGGTGGTTTTGCCCGTGCCGGTGCCGCCGATAATGATGATGTTTTGCCGCTCGATTATGGCTTGACGGATAACATCGCATTGCGCCTGGGTCATGATGCCGCCGGCGACGTAGTCGTCCAGAGTGAATACTTTGACCGCGCGTTTTCGGATGGCGAAAGCGGGGTGGGAGACGACGGGCGGTATCTGCCCGGCGAAACGGGAATCGTCCAGCGGCAACACACCTTCAAGGATTGGATTGTCCCGCGTCACCACCTGTTTCAGATACCCGGCGATTTTGCGTATAAATTCATCCGCTTCCGATTCGCGCATATCGCAAATATGGGTCATGCCACCGCCCAGTTTTTCCTGAAACAGCTTCCCGTCCGGGTTAAGCATCAGTTCGATGGTGTCGGAATCGAATAGCGCATCGAACGCGATGGCGGGCAGGCGTCGGGCAATACCCAACAACTTCTGTACCTCGGCGTCGGTCACGTCTTCCAGGCTGTTGATTCGCTTGCGGAAAACAGTCTTACTGCCTTCCCTGCCGGTGATCTCGATAAAGGGATGCGGCTCGGTGATCCCGCTCTCGGCCGCCGAATGGGCGGGAGAGGCGACGACGGTCCTGGTGATTTTCAGCCGTGCCGATTTGTTGCTGTGCTGTTCCATAACCTGCCTCGCCATTGGTGCGAATTCAGAAGATAAACCAAAATATGGCGAGTGTTATAGCAAAGTACGCGCATAAACTACAAGATAATTAAAATAACGCTAAATATACGCGCAAAAAAAGTCGATGATTGTTAGTGTATACGCGGCATATGCTTCACAGCAACCCACGAGATGGAAGGATGGCGAGAGATTTCAACCGTCGCCGAAAAAGCGGCGAGGCTTGGAGCTTTTTACCTCCTTCTATCACAAAGGGTTACGGAAGAATCGCTTGTGGGGTGGGCGGAGTTTCATGTAACTCCTTATGGTTGGATTGGATTTTTAACACACGCGCAGAGGGAGGTTTGCGGCATGTCAAACCGGAAAAGCGGAAACGCCGGCGCCTGGCTGGAAGTCCGCATCCAGATGCGGAACCACTACAAGGTGCTTTCCAGCGCCAAGCTGTTGGACATTCCCAACGCCTATATGCGTGGGTTGATACTAAGTCTGTGGCTCGGCGCGCTCGAATTCGCCGAGGACGGCGATCTGTGGCGCGGCGACGACACCGCCTCTATCCGTTTCGTCGGCGCTCTCGCGGAGGTGCCGTTTGAACCGGAGCGGTTTATCGAAGTGCTGCGGCTGGACAGGTGGCTGGACGGCTGGCTTATTCACGACTGGCTCGATTACGTCGGCAAGCTGCTCTACACCAAATACAAGTCGAGTAATCGGGGTCGCCTGGTGGAAATATGGACCAAACACGGTAGGCAATACGGAAGAGGCACGGATAGCGACGATGAGGAAGGATGCGGCGAGGATGCGGAAGGGATGTCGTCGGGATGTCAAAAACGACTACCCTCAACCCTAAACCCTAACCCTATACAAATAACCCTTAACCCATATGCCCTAGATAATAAGAAAGGAGAAAGCCCTAAAGGGGGCTTGGGGGAAAGCGAAACGAACCAGGGCGAACAGGGTATTCTTCATAATCGTCTGGAGGGCAAGCGGGTCAAGGGCTTTGTCGCCACCCAGGCGGAACTCACCGGCGATGGTCTGCCGCACAAAGAAGTCTACGAAGCATTCCTGCCGCTCCTCGTGACCCATACCATCATCACCTTGGAAAGTTTTTACGAGCGGGTGAGACACTGCCGCACCACGCCGTCGCGGTGGACAATGTTATTTTTGGACAAGATCCACGCTATTTACCGCGCCCGCAACGGCAAACCCCTCCTGGACGTGGAGGACGCTGACCCCGTCGGCATGACCGTCGCCGCTCTGCATCCGAAAAAAGGACAG
>JAJPXZ010000035.1 GCA_021205245.1 Planctomycetaceae bacterium | reverse complement strand
CCCTTGACGAGGTTCATTCTCAGTTATATAATAACTAGAGCTGAAATAAAGCGGTGAAGACGCTTAAGCCTGCGCCAAAAACGGGGAGATCACGGTGTTTGGCAATTGGTTGGTCCGGTTTCTATACGGCGTCATTATAGTCGCTATCCTCCTTGTCCTGTTCTTTGGCAAAAAGCAGGAGCGCGCGGTGCGTCGTTGTATCGACGACTTCGCTCTCGCCTTCCTCCGCCTCGCCAATCGCGTCGCGCCAAAACCACTCACAACCGTCCCCACACACAAAGCGGCCAAGGGCATCATGTCCGCCGCCATCGGCCCCGACGTCGTCGGCTTGTACGACCAGCTCGTCGACGCCCTCGGGCGGGTGCAACACGCCTGCGGCAGGAACGCCCGCCTCCGCCGCCAATTCGCCACGCCTCTTCAGGAAATATTCGACAGCACCCGGGGTTTTCTTGTGTATTGCGAGCACGACGGCCGGGACATGGACGACGAAATTTTTGCCGGATTTTTAACCGGACAATCGTCCTACCGTTCCAGCCTGTTTAAACGCATCAGCGCCGACGCGGGCGAAGAATTCGCCAAACTGAATCGCGATTACCCGCTCGCCTGACGCCGTCGTCCGGACTCGTCCGGGCCGGTACTCTTGCCGCCGTCCGGATTCCGGCGGCCAGCCTCGCCTTACTCGCCTTGTATGAAACGTGTGGTCCTGTGTCGTTTTCGGGTCGTGGGTTCCTGATATGGAGGAATTGACATGAGCGACAGCGATGTAAAAAAGGATGAGAAGCAGAAAATACCAGACGGCTTTATGACCGAGCGCTTCCCGTTGAAGAAGCGCGAATACGGGGGGGAGCAACCGTATATCAAAGCCGGGCCGTTCCACATCCGCATACCCCTGATCCATCACGAATGGCAATGGACCGAGTTTGCGGCGGCGTTGTTCCTGGGCGTGGCTTGTCTTGGCGCCGGCGTCACCACCACCATGACCACCTTCGGCCTCGACCTCCCGGCCAATATCGAGGCGCTGGGGCTGACCGAAAACGGCGTCTTCCTGATGGCGCTCACCTTCGGCTTTATGAACGCGGTCTGTTATTACCTCCCTTCGCTCCTGGGCGATCCGGTGGTCCCGGGCTGGATTACTCCCGCCCTGCCGCTCACGCTACGGTACCTCAGCGACTGGCAGGTGCCGGATTACGCCACCGGCAATGTCGACCGCATCCACGCGATGATCGCACTGCAAATGCTGGTTGCCTTGGCATTCCTGATCATGGGCGCGACCGGCCTGGGCCGAAAACTCGTGGACGGCGTCCCCATGTCCATCAAGGCCGGCGTGGTGCTGGGTGCGGGCGTCACGGCGGGTATGAACGTCATCCAGGCGCGCATGCCGCACGCGCCGTACACCATTCTCATCGCCGTCGCGCTGTCGTTTATCTTCCTGTTCAACAGGACGTTCGCCCGCAAAGCGGAGACGAGCGCCTTCTGGCGGCTCATGCGCAACCAGGGCGTGGTGCCGGCGCAGCTCTTCGCTATCATCCTCGCCCCGTGGCTGCTGCGGGAGCTCCCCATGCCGCAGATTCAGTGGGGCATGACGCCTGTCAACCTCGGCTTCGTCATGGATCATTTTACCATCTTCGGCATCGGCTGGCCGGCTGCATCGTATTTTGTCAAAGCCATCCCCATGGCGATTACCGTCTATATTATCGCCTTCTCCGACTTTGTTCTGGCGAAGGAGGTGGTGGCCGAAGCGACCGAACCGCGCCCGGACGAAAAGGTTGTTTTCGACGCCGGCAGGTCGAATCTGGTCAGCTTTATCCGCAACGCCATTATGGCGGTGTTCTCGCCCTGGGTGCCGATGTGCGGCCCGTTGTGGGCATCCGGCCTCCTGACCATCACCGAACGCTACAAGCGCGGCTATTCGACCATGCGTACCTATTGGGGTGGCGTGTGCACGTTCCGCGCGGCAACGGTTATCGCTGTCCTGACCCTGCCTCTCGTTACCCTTATCCGTCCCGCTTTCGCCATCTTCTTTGGCATTACCATGGCGGTGCAATGCTTTGCCTGCGGCAACATCGGTATGCGTATGGCCAAGACCGCGAACGACCGGGGCATTGCCACAGTAATGGCCGCGACCCTGGCGTGCGCGACGCCGGGCTGGGCGTTGCTGGTGGGTGCCGTGATGTGGGTAATGCTGGAAGGCACCGAGACCTATCACGAATGGAAGCTCGGGAAGGAACGTCCCGTGGACGGCGGCTCGACCATCAGGCCGACCGACCGGAAGGGGTGCTAATCAATGGAAGGCATAAGTGGGGATTTTATCCTGGTCCTGAGCGTTGCGGTGGTGGTTTTGGCCCTGTTTATCGTCAATTTGTGGCTGACGGTCAAACGTGGCCAGGGGAGCCGTATTCTGTCCCGCCTTACCTATGGGTTGGGTGTGATTGTGGTGGGATATAATGGGTGGCGGTATATAGGCGATTCGTCGTCGTCTGTGTTGGTTGCCAACGGTATCGCGCTCGTCTGTATTCTTGTGGCGTGGTATCGGGCGGAAAAGAATCCGCTGACCGTGCCGGAAGAATGATCAGGGTTATTCGTATGGAAGCGGTGCGACAAGCGCCGTCTTCGATCATGGTGAATTCGCGAGGCTCATCCCCGCACCAACGGAGGGATGGGCCTTTTTTGTAACCGCGCCAAAAAAGGCC
>JAJPXZ010000044.1 GCA_021205245.1 Planctomycetaceae bacterium | reverse complement strand
CTGGGCCTTCAGCCAGTCAGCCATAGCCTTGCATCCCTCGAGATCGCCGGTGGGAGATTCGATTTCCGTCACCGTGCGGTGATCCGCAAGGTAGGTGGGGAAAGAGGCTTCGACCACCTGTTGTACCGTCGCTGGATTAAGCCTGGCGGATGCATCGCCCGCAGAGGCGGAAGCCATCAGTCCGACAGCCAGCAGTACCGCCATTGTTGCTAGGCGCATGTGTACTCCTTTCTCAAAATGATGGAGCCTAGAATACCCATTGTCCGCAAAAGGCGCAAGATCAGACGCACAGACAGGCTTTACCAGCGCACGGCGACGTTGAACATCAGTTCATGGGCTCTGACGCGACTGCCGACTTCGAAGTCGTAATCCACCCGCACCGAAACCCGGTCCCGCACCTCCGCCTCCAGCCCTGCGCCGAACCGGCCGGTATGGCGGCCCCATTTACCGCTCTTGGCTCTGAAATCGTACTGGGGCGCTGCGGCAAAGCGGGTCTGGCTGGTGGCGTCGCCGTCAGCCAATTCCGCCAGGTAGAAAGCGCGCACCTGTGGGCGGATGCGGACATCGTCGACGACATATTCCATCGCGGCTGTCACGCCCACGGGTAAACGGAGCGTGTCGGCATTGCTCCCGGACGCGCGCAGGTTGGCTTCATATCCGTCTCGTTCGGCGATGGACGGTGTGCGAAGGTGGGTATAGTGCAGGCCGACGGACGGAGTGAGGACCACGGGACAAAGGGCGATGTTCCGTCCCACATCGACACCGACGGCAAAGAGGTTGTCATTATACTTCGCGGTCGGGCTGCTGGAGAAAGCCATCCCCGGCTCGCCAATCGAAATCTGCCGCCGCGTTTCGTGCCAGGTTTTCCCATACCCCAGGTATCCGTCCACCCTCCAGTTGTCGTTATGGTAGCCGCCATAGACCATGGCGTGGAAGACATCGTACTCGGCGCGGCTGCGGATAGAGTCGAAACGCTGCGTGGCCGAATCGTAGCCGAACGCAATGCCGCCGAAAACGGTTTGGCTAAAGCTCCGGTCCATGCCGATGGCAAAGCCGTGGCTTTCCAGATCAAAACCACTGTATCCTCCTTTGCCCCGCCGGTCGAACCACGAGTTGCTGGCGGTAGCCCAGACAGTGTATGGACGCTGGACCGACGCACCGGGCCGACACGCCGCGAGGGCATCGACGGCACGGGTACGGGCCGCACGGCTCGCATTGACAAAGCCCCGCTGCATCCGGATCGACGCGTCCTGCCCGGCAGCGAAGACTTCGCCGTGGAGTTGTGACAGTGCGTCAGCGGCCACGGCCGCATCGGCCGGGAGGTTCAGGAGGGTATCGAATAACGTTCCCAATCCGCCTGCCGCGCCGGAGCCGACAAGCCGGTCCAATGCCTCGCCCGCCCGTATGGCGTTCGGCGTGCCGACCGAACCGGCGATGCCGGCGAAGTCTGGGAGGCGCGAGGTCGTGACGAGGTACAGGCCGCCCGAGCGCAGATCTTGATCAAGGTCGTAGCCGATGCGGTTCCGCAGCCCGAAGTCGAACACGGTATTGTCGGTAAAGCTGCCTGAATCAACGATCAGGTATTCGCGGGAATCACCCACCGGGCCGTAGCTGCTGTTGTCGGCCAGGAAGATATTGAGCCGCGCCCCTGCTTCTATTGTTGTATTGCCGCCGACGTGCAGGGTGTCGCTGGCGTTCGAGCCACCGGCGATGGTGACGATATAGGTGGAGCCTTCCTCGAAGGTCGCGTCGCCGGTGACGCGGAACTGTTCGAGATTTCTGCCTGGCGACAGTATGCCGCCGCCCTGAACAGTCAGCCCGCCCACCGTCGCGCAACCGGTCAAAGTGGCTCCCGATTGCACCACAAAGTCCGACCCGGAGACAAAGCCGTCCTGCAAATTCACCCGCCCGGACGAAACAATGGTGTCGCCGGTATAGGTGCTGTGATCACCGGTGAAGGTGAGGGTGCCGTTTGTCGTGGTCGTTCCCGTTCCGGTCAATGCGTTGGCGAAAACGCCGCTGTAGTTCAACGCCAGGTCGGCGTTATTGTTGATGGTGCCGCTTCCCAACGCGGTATCGTGGTTGGCGGTCACGCTGCCGTCGGCGATGGAAAGGGTGCCGAGAAAATTGCGGTTGTCGGCGGTCAGAGTAATGTCGCCGGAGCCGGTTTTCGCCATCTCACCCGTGCCGGAGAGCGTTTGATTGAAATTCCCGTCTTCGTCTGTCGCCAATTCAAATGTCGCACCGGCATCGATAATCACCTGTTGATCGCCACGGTTCGGCCCGACGCTCCCGAGGGTCGTGGCCGCCAACGTGCCTTCCCGGACCACGGTGAGGCCGGTATAGGCGTTGTCGCCATCCAGTTCCACCCGGCCGTCGCCTGTCTTGATCAGGTTGCCGCTGCCGGTCACCGTTTTGGCGTAGGAGCCGCTGTTCGCCGCGTCGATAGCCAATTGCAGGTTCGCGCCCGGCGCGATATACACATCCCCGGCGGTGGCGCTATTGAGGCCGGTGCCGGTCACGTTCGTTATGGCGAGCGTGCCTTCGTTGATGATGGTGTCGCCGCTATAGCTGTTGTTGCCGGTGAGTATGAGCGCGCCTGCCCCGCGCTTGGTCAGGGTTCTGCCGTCCCAGTCATCGGCAAGGTTTGTCCGGTCGTCGAGATTGGCTCCCAGATAAAACTCGTCGCTGTTCAGGGTAAAGGTGCCGCTGGCATTTTCGGTTGGATCAAACCAGGCCAAATCCACCACCGCCACCAAATCGTTGCCCTCTACCGTAACCTGAGCGGTGAGAAAATCCACCGACGTCTGGCCGCCGATGAGGTAGTTGCCCGGGGTAAACCCGGTTATCCCGCTTGCCGATTGGACAAGGACGACCCTGTCGCCATAGGTCTGCCCGTTGAAGCCTGAGACGTTGACCATGGCATCCGGGTCGAAGGTGACGGAATTGGCAATCACGCTTGGATCGCCGGTTGCCGAATCAACCACCAACCCCAATATGCCATCCTGTACATTCAACGCGTTCAGAATGTGTCCGGTTTGCGCGAGGATCAATTCGCCCGCACCGGTCTTGTTCAGCGTGCCGCCGGAGAGGGTGCCGTTGAGGGAGAGAATCCGTCCCGCCGCCGCGTTGAATTCCACCCCGTCGCCGAGCACAGCGGTATCTACGGTCAAGCTTGTGATCCCGTTGTCGCCACTCCCGGCGACGATGCGGGAACCTGCGTCGAACCCGGTGTTGGTCGCGAGTATCGAATTGTTCCCGCCCACCTCCAGCGTCGCGCCGGTTCCGAGGACGAAGTTCGCCAAACCATTGATATGCCCGGCCGCCACGCCGTCGGCTTCGCCGCCTCCGTAGAGGTGGAGCGTTCCCGCCCCAACGGTGAAGGTGCTGTCAGTGCCGCCGAACTCACTCGTCCCGCCCAGTAGCCACGTCCCGTCGCCGGTTTTATCAATGGTTATGGCGTCGCTGCCGGAACCGGCGAGCGCGTCCCGCATGTCCATCGTTTCATCGGCAGCCGTTTCGACGACGAGCGAAACGGCTCCAGAGCCAGCATCCATAAATATGGCGTTGGATGTTCCGCCCGCCTGATTGCCGCTAAAGCTACCGCCGCCGCTGAGAGTGAGATCGCCGGCGTTGTAGATAGCCCCGCCCTGACCGCCTGCCTGGTTGTTCTGAAAAACGCCCGAGTTGATCGTCAAGGTTCCCGCGTTGGCGATTGCGCCGCCATTCCCTGTGGCGCGGTTGTTGGTATAGGTGTAGTTGCCGTCCACACTGTCCAGCGAGAGATCGCCACCGACGCCGACACTGATCGCCGCGCCGTCGGTAGTGGTCACCGAGTTTGCGATGGTGAAGGAGGAGTCACCCACCATATCGATGGTTGCTCTGGTATCCACCACCAGCCGCTGTCCGGCGCCGCCAGCGCCGTCGAACACCAGGTCGCCGGTGCCTCGCAGTGTTTTACCCAAAGCGGAATCGATAAACGAGAGATTCGCCAAACCGGTACCCAACTGCCCGGCGTTGGCGATGACCAGCGTCCCGCCGCGAATGTCGACGCCGTTGGCAAATTGGTTCGCACCGGTGATGCCGGTGAGGTCGACGACGCCGGTATAGTCGGCATCGGCGGCGGTCGCCACGCCAGCCGCTTCGGTTGCCGTACCGCCAAGCACAAGCTTGCCCGATACGGCGTCCCCGGTCAGGGTCGAATCCGCTTCAGCGATAATCGGGCCGCCGGTAAAGGTGTAGTCCTGCGTGCCTGAAACGTACATCCCAGCCACCACCACGCCGTTATCCTGGATGGCGACGTCGCCCACGCCCGCATTGAAGTTGACCACATCGCCATGGAGAAAAGCGCTTGGCCCACCGGTATCGGTCCAATTCTCGTCCGTCACGTTCCAGCCCGGTTGTCCCGCCGTGCCGTTCCACGACACCACCGTATTTTCCAACGTGCTTGTCAGCCGGTTTTCATCATCGGTGACAGCCAAGACAAATTAGCCCGGCCCGCCGCGCGTGATCTCGTCGATGCTGTTCCCGCGCATGGTGAGGTTCACATCGTCTGCCGAGAAGTCGTCGCCAATGCGGTTTTCCTTATTGACCAGGATATATTCGCCACCACTCGGCGCCGACATCAAGTCGATGGTGATGCCGCCGGTGATGGTCAGTTCATCCGCCTTCAGGGACAGCATCGTCGTTCCCGCAGCAACCCCGGCCAGGTTCATGCCCAGGGTGGCATTGGTCAGTGTGATTGTCCCCTGCGCCGTCCCGGTGGCGGGATCGCCGATAGTGTCTGTTATGGTTATGGCGTTGCCGCCGCCGACGCCAAGGTAGGCGTCGTTGAGGGCGAACGAGCTTCCCGCGCCGATCAGGTTGATTCGCCCGGCCACAACGTCTTCCGCCCCATTGGTCGTTTCTCCCTCGCGGTAGAGGTACAGCATGCCATCGTTGATGGCGAATCTGGCCCCGCCGGTCGGCGCGGTAAAGCGGTTCTCGCCGCCCAGGTTCCAGCGGCCGGAGCCTTCTTTGACAATATCCAGGGTATTTCGGGTAATTGCCCCGCGCATCGCGTCCTTCATGTCCAGCAAGCCGTTGGAACCGACCGTCACATTCATGGTGGAGGCGCGGCCCGAGACGCTGAAGTAATACGAGTTCGCGAGATCGCTTACATCGTCGTCGCGGTTGCCTTCATAGGTGCTGGTCGTATCCGGGCTAACCTCCACGCTGACGTCGCTGTCCCATGCAAGGACCGCGCCCCCTTGCCACCCGGCGCTGTTGCCGGTGAAATTCACATCGCGCAGGGTGAGGATGGTGTTTTGGCTATAAATCGCACCGCCCCGGTTGGTGTCGGCACTGTTGCCGGTGAAGTTGACTCTGTCAAATGTCATGGCGACGGTCAGGGTGGCATTGGAGGTGAGGTAACTATATGCCGCACCGCCGTGGCGGCTGGCGCGGTTGTTGACAAAGTCCGTATCGACGACGGTGAGCTGGTGATTGTTAAATATAGCACCGCCGTCGCGGCCGACATTATCCGTAAAGCTGCTATGCGTCAGGACGGTGGTGCTTCGCCCGTTTCGGAACGCACCGCCCTGCCCGCTCGACGCGCTGTTGCCGGTAAAGGTGAGGTAATCACCGCTGAAGGTGTTGCTCACGCCGACCGTGGCTTCGACAGACACCGCGCCGCCGTCGTTTATGGTGCTGTTGCCGGAGAAGACGGAATTATTCAGCACGACGGACGCACCGTCGCTTCCTATGGTGGCGCTGCTGAACGCACCGCCCATGCCGTACGACGACATGTTGCCGGTAAATGTCATGTTGCTGCCGGTAAAATCCGCGCCCTGTACGGCAATGCCGCCGCCCGGACCGCTGGTGGCGGCGTTGTTGGTAAAGTAATACCGCGCGCCGTCCGCCGCTTCCATGACCACCCGCGCGCCACGGTTTATGTACATCGCGCCGCCGCCGCTGTTGATGCGGCTGTTCGCGAATGTCAGCGACGCGCCATCCAGCAGGCCGAACGTCCCGCCGGTCCCGGCGAGCACGCTCATGCGTTGGGTCGCGCCGCCGCCGCCGTCTACCGTCACCGCCGACCCCGCCGCGACCTCAAGGCGGCACGTTTCGGCGTCGAAGGCTGAACCGTTGAAGCGGAAAGCGGACATTTGCCCAAAGAGATTACTCGAGGAAGCGAGGTTCAGGGTGCCGCTCGACAGGTTCACGGTACCAAGAAAACCGCTATTGTCGCCCCGAAGGTTAAGCGTGCCGCCCGCTGGCGCGGCGACGGTCAGGACATCCCCGGCGGTTCCGGTGATATCTCCCGTCAAGGTGGCGGGAGCGTCGCCCTGGCCATAGCCAATCGTTATGGTGTCGGTTCCGTCGATACCGGTGGCAACGGTCGCGCCAGGGGTATCGAATTCAAGGGCAACGGCCGTCGTGGCACACAGGAGCAAGACCAGCACGGCGCAAGGCAATATCTTTTTAAACGTTTGTTTTCCCATTTTACCATCCCGATTCCCCTCCTCCTTTTAATAACGGCCTATTTATAGCTTATTCTTAACGTTTATTACAAACCTAATAAACTTCCGTACGAAGTTGGCAACGTAATAGTCTATAGAGGGATCCCCGTCCCTTCAGTGAGAAACATGGACGGCGGGCTTCGTGGTTGAAATTCGACTATACGTAAAAAACCTCTTGACTTAGAGCCGCTATAGGATCGTATAGTCTCCACAAATAAGGGCTAACGCCCACAACTGGGCCTTCCCCGTCGTTGACGGGAACGGCCACTACAAGGAGAGCGGATGAAGAGATTTGTCATTGCGGCAGCGGTGCTCATCGGGTTGGCCTGCGGGCTCGCATACTCGGGTGAAACGGTTGGATCAAAGAACCTGATCGTGATTTTTTCCAAGACCGGCAACACCATGGCGCTGGCCGAGCAGATACAGGCGCAGGTCGGCGGCGACATGTTCCAGGTGCGGACAGCCAAGCCCTACCCGGAGGAATATCGCGCCACCACCGAAGTCGCACGGGCCGAGCTGGACAACAACGAACGCCCGGAGCTGGCGGAATACCTCGATAGCCTGGACGGTTACGATGTCATCTATTTCGGTTTCCCCATCTGGTGGGGGACGATGCCGATGGCGATGCTCACCTTCCTCGAGCGGTACGACTTCACCGGCAAAACCATTGCCCCCTTCACCACCCACGGCGGCGGCGGCGCGAGCCGGAGCTATGCCGATCTGCAGCGGGCTGTCCCGACCGCCACCATCCTGCCGCATTTGGTCGTGAGCGGCTCGTCGTCCCGGAGCGCGGGTGGACAAGTCACCGAATGGCTGCGCCAGAACAACCTGCTCAAATAGCACCATATCCCCTGGTAAAATACGATACCATGCATCCGCCCTGGTTCCACGAGCTGGAACCAGGGCGGTTTGGGTTTTGCGTGGCCAATCGCCACCGTCAATGACAGGCGAAAACCCGGCCCCGCCGCCGATTTTTCCCGTCTCGTGGGAATGCGACCAGCGCTCGCCTGATAGTTAAGGATGAGGGGACGGCCAAGTCGGGAGACCAACGATGACCGCTGTCATGGCATTTTGTGGCATTTGCCTATTGCTCGTCCTGGGCAAAATACTGCGCACGCTTTTACCCATTCTCCAGAAATTGTACCTCCCCGCTTCGGTCATCGGCGGCGTTCTCGGTTTGATCATCATCAATACCCTCGGAGAAGGCATTTCCAGCCGGTGGTGGGCTTATTGGAGTTCGCTGCCCGGTTTTCTCATTAATATCGTTTTCGCCACCTTGTTTATCGGGGTCAATACCAAGGGTTCGTCCAAGCTGTGGCGGGTCGTCGCGCCGCAGGTCTGCTTTGGGCAAATCGCCGCCTGGGGCCAGTATGTGGTGGGCTTCGCGGTGGTATTGTTGATTCTCGCACCATTGTTCGACGTCCCCGCCGTTTTCGGCAATCTGATGGAAATCGGCTTCGAGGGCGGCCACGGCACCGTTGGCGGCATGGTCGCGACCTTCAACCAGCTTGGATTTCCCGAAGGCGCGGATCTCGGCTACACCATCGCCACCGTCGGCATGATCTTCGGCATCATCATCGGCATGATCATTATCAATATCGGCGCGCGTCGCGGCTATATCTGCAATATCCGCACCTTCGACCAGCAAAGCACGTTGGAAAAGAAGGGCGTCTATCCGGAGGAAGAGCAACCCGATGCGGGCAAACAAACCTCCTTTCCCGACTCCATCGACTCTCTGGCCCTGCATATATCGCTGGTCGGCATCGCCGTCCTTATCGGCTTCGGCCTGAAAATTGGCCTGAGCATGCTCGACGCCTTCATGCCCGTGGCGGTCCAGGATACGCGGGTTTTGCAGAGCTTCCCGCTTTTCCCGTTATGCATGATCGGCGGCTTGCTGCTTCATTTTCTCCTGAAAGTCACCCACGCGGACGTCATCGCCGACGAAGGCCAGATGCAACGGATATCGGGCGCGGCGCTCGACTTCCTCGTCGTCTCGGCCGTCGCCACCATCCGTCTCGACTTTGTCGCCGCCTATTGGCAATCGTTGGCCATCCTGTGTTTCTTCGGCATCGCCTGGAACGTGGGCATCGTCCTCTACATCGCGCCCCGTATGTTCCGGGAGGCCTGGTTCGAGCGGTCCATCGCCGAGTTCGGTCAGTCCATGGGCGTGACCGCCACCGGGCTGATGCTGCTCAGGACCGTCGACCCGGAATCGAAAACCATCGCCACCTCAGCCTACGGGTATAAACAACTCTTCCACGAGCCGTTCATGGGCGGTGGCATTTGGACATCCCTGGCCGTTCCTTTGGCCATGGCTTATGGAGCGTTCTGGATGCTGTTAATTTGCGGCGCGGCGCTGCTCTTCTGGATAGTGCTGTGGCAGTGGAAATTCAAAATTCAACCGGTGATGTACGAGGAAGGCGGCTCCTGTGGCACAGGCGTGAATGCCCCCGGCCCGAACCCGGCATAAGGCCATACGGTTTACGGAAGGCAATTCGGTGCACGCGCTCCCGGAGGCGCGTGCACCGGCATTTTGCGCTGATCACGATCCCGCTTTACGGTACGTGTACGACGGCCTGCCGACGGTTCCATACACCATCTGCACCGTCACCTCGCCGATTGACGAGAGGTATTCCATATAGCGCCGTACCGTCACCCGCGACAGACCAAGCGTCTCCGTCAGTTCCTGCTGGGTGATGACCGCGTCGGCGGGACTTGTCTCGAGGTAATGGCGGATAGTCTCCAACGTTTTCGGATGCATCCCTTTCGACATGCGCCCGCTCTCGTTTGCCACAAGTGGATGCAGCATCGAATCCAATTGCGCCTGGGTCGCTGTTTCATTGCCGTGGAACAAGTCCCGCATCTTCTGGTAATTGACGAGCGCCGTCTTGAAGCGTTCGTAGCTGAAGGGCTTAATCAGGTAATCGACAAAGCCAAGCTTTTGCGCCCGGTTGATCGCCTCCGTGTCGGCGGCGGCGGTCAGGAAGATAACGTCGGCGAGGCAGCCGTCGGCGCGCAGATCGCCCAGCAGTTCGAGGCCGTTCGCGCCAGGCATAAAGATGTCGAGGATGATCAAATCGATGTCGTCGTCGGCCAAGGCGGTTTTGGCCGCGTCGCCGTTGCCGGCCCGTGCCGCCACCTTGAAGTCGGGCATGCTCTCGACATATTTGCAGGTGATGTCCATCACCATCGGATCGTCCTCGACCACCAGCACGCGAATCATCACACCTTCTCCCCGCCCATGGGCATAACTGCGTAAAACACCGTCCGGCCGCCGCCCGACGTCACGTCGATGCGGCCGCCCAGCAACTCCATCTCCTGGCGCACCAGGTGCAATCCGGTGCCGCGTCCCTCCCCTTTGGTGGAAAAGCCGCGCCGGAAAATAAGCTCGTACGAGGCGAACGGAATACCCGGCCCGTTGTCTTCGACCCGCAGTTCGATTGTCCCGTCTTTTTCGCGGATGTCCACGCCTATCACCCCTTTGGGGCTGGTCTGGTCGCGGAGCGCGTCCAGGGCGTTGTCGACAAGGTTGCCGAGAACAAGGACGAGCGAATGCGCCAACGGCTCGGGCAGAAGCGACCGCAACCCGCTTCCCTCCGTCAGTTCCATGGCGATGCCGCGCTCACGGGCAACGGAGAATTTACCCAACATCAGCCCGGCGATCATCGGCTCGCGGAAGGTACGGAGCAGGCGCGTATGCAATTCGCCATGCTCGCTCTGGGTCGACTGCACATATTTTTTCGCTTCGTCGAATTGCCCCAGTTCCAAAAGCCCAAGGATGACATGGAGCTTGTTCGAAAACTCGTGCGAACTGGCCCGCAGCGCTTCGACGAGTTGGCGGATACCGGTCAATTCCTCAGCCATGCGGATCAATTGCGTGCGGTCCTGAAATGTCTCGACCGCCCCCACCACCGCGTCGTTTTGCCGCACCGGCACCATGTTGGCGATAAACACCTTGTCGCCGATGCGTTTCTCCACCCCGAAAGCCGCCTCGCCGGTCGAGACAACGCTTGGCAACCTCGGCATCGGCAGGACGCGGTCGACTTCAAGCCCGTCGACCTGGCGCTCGCCAAGGCCCAGGAGCTGCCGCGCCGACGGGTTCAACAGACTGATGCGTCCGCGTTTGTCGATGGCGACAACCCCCTCGTGCATAGCTTCGATAAGGCCGGCATGCTGGCGGTAGACGCGGGTTATCTCCTCCGGCTCGAGGCCGAGCAGGTTCTTGCTGGCGCGATGGGCCAGCAGCACCGCGCCGACCACGCCGGCGGCCAGACCGGCAAGGGCAAACACGGCGGCGGAAACGGTCAGATGGTTGACCAGATTGTCGACCCGCTCCCGCCTCGCCCCGGCGATGACAAAGCCGACCTGGACAGTGTCGTGGAACACCGGCGCGTAGGCGCGCAGGTAGCCGCCCGAGGCGTCTTCGGGCGAGACCTCGTCGTAGGTGAAATAGCGCCTGGCCTGGTAGAGGACATCCTTCAAATCCTCCCCGTCCTGAATAAGGCCGATGAACTCGGGGTTCGAGTGGGAGTAGCGGATGCGTTGCATATTGCAGACGGTGAGCTGGTCGACGCCCGAGGCGAGGTCCAGCACTTGACGGACGCGCGCCTGCACCACGCCGGAATAGGGGGTGTCGAGGAGTCCTGCCTGGATTTCCGTTTGTTGGGCGATGAGTGTGGCGACGTCCATGAGGCCGCGTTCGACCCCCTGGCGCGTCTGTTCCGAGAACATGCCAACGTTCAGATACAGAGTCACCAGTGCCGCTGCGGCGATGGCGGCGGTGGCGCCCAGGGTAATTTGCGATCGGAGGCTCATGGCGGAATAATACCACGTTTCGTGCTGGTGAACAACGGATTGTAGCGCTGGGTTTCGTAAATAAAAAAAATGGTTCCACAAGATTAAATGCGTTGTGGCGGACGCGAAGACGGGATACAGTGCACATGGCGAATCGCAGAGCCGAATCCCAAAAGCTATCCCCCAACCATATCGGCATAACCAGGCACGGCATAGACATGCGACCGAAGGAGGCTGAATGACACAAGTCGGCGACAACATACTTGAAATGCGTAATATCACCAAGGCCTTCCCCGGCGTCAAGGCGCTTGACGACGTCTCTTTCGATGTCAAACGGGGCGAAATCCACGCCCTGGTCGGCGAGAACGGCGCAGGCAAATCCACCCTGATGAAAGTCCTCTCCGGCGTCTATCCCTACGGCACCTACGAGGGCGACATCGTCATCAACGGCGAAGTCCAACGCTTCGACACCATCAAGGATTCCGAACGCGCCGGCGTCGCCATCATCTACCAGGAGCTGACCCTGGTCAAGACGATGAACATCTGCGAGAACCTTTTCCTTGGCGAAGAAATCGCCACCAAGGGCGTTATCAACTGGAACGCCTCCTACCAGGCGGCTGCGGAAGTCCTGAAGGAAGTCGGCCTCGACATCAACCCCGCCACCCGCGTCATCCATCTCGGCGTCGGCGTGCAGCAGTTGGTCGAGATCGCCAAGGCGCTCCTGAAAAAGACCGACGTCCTCATCCTGGACGAACCCACCGCCGCCCTCTCGGCCGAAGAAGCGCGCAATCTCCTGAACATCCTCCGTTCGCTCCGCGATCGGGGCGTGACCTGTGTGTTCATTTCGCACCGCCTGGGCGAAGTCATGTCCATCGCCGATCGGGTGACGGTGCTCCGTGACGGCAAGACCGTGGCCACCCTCAATCGGGGCGAATTCACCGAAGAAACGATGATCACCAAGATGGTCGGCCGTGAACTCAAGAATCTCTTCCCCTACAAGCCGAAAACCCCGGGCGACATTCTAATGGAGATCCGCGACTGGACCGTGCTCGATCCCGATTCGAGCCGGGTAGTGGTGGACCACGTCAACCTCACCCTGCGGAAAGGCGAGATTCTCGGCATGGCCGGGCTGGTCGGAGCAGGCCGGACCGAGCTGGTCATGAGCTTGTTCGGCGTCTACGGCCGGGTGGTATCGGGCGAGCTTTTCCTTGAAGGAAAACAGGTCCGCCTCGGCACGCCCCACGCCGCCATCGCGGCGGGAATCAGCCTCCTTTCCGAAGACCGCAAGCGCTATGGCCTGGTGTTGGGGATGGATATCAAGCGGAACCTCTCCCTCGCCGCTCTCTCGTCCATCACCCATCACGGGGTGGTCAGCGAGAACGAGGAAATCCTCTCCGCCCACAACTATGTGGTCGATTTGAAAATCAAGACGCCGTCCATCGAGCAACGGGCCGGCAACCTCTCCGGCGGCAACCAGCAGAAGGTGGTTATCGGCAAATGGCTGATGACCAAACCGAAGGTGCTGATCATGGACGAGCCGACCCGGGGCATCGACGTCGGCGCGAAGGTGGAAATTTACAACATCATGAACCGGCTGGTCGAGGAAGGTGTCGGCGTCATTATGATCAGTTCCGAGCTGCCCGAAGTTCTCGGCATGGCGGACCGGATTGTCGTCATGAGTGAAGGCGCAATCACCGGCGACATGGCCAAGAACGACGCGGATCAGGAAAAGGTCATGACCAGCGCCACCGCCCGCTTCCGCCAGCGCCAAACCAAACTGGTGGAGACATAATCTCCCTCTCCCCTTTGGGGAGAGGGCCGGGGTGAGGGGTACAACGACGTTTTTCGCTGTGGCACAGGGGAAACGTAAGCGAAAGACCCCTCACCCCAACCCTCTCCCCCTCCGGGGGCGAGGGAGAAAATTCAAGGCAACGCACAATCAGGCAGGTTGACCTTCAAATTACATCGGGCCGTCCCGGCCCCAACCATAGAGGGAGAGCGGTATGGAGGAGAAGAAAAAGGGAAAGGGGATTCTATTCCTGTTCCTTATCCCGACACTGATTATTTTCTGCGGCTTTTTCCTGCCCCTGGCAAAGGTGTCGTCGTACACGGTGTTTCGCGGCAAGGAACTGTTCGAACTGTACTGGAACTGGATAGAATACGCCCCGCCCGCGAGCGGCTACGGCCTGCTCGTTTCGTTGTTCCGGGCCATTCCCTTCCTGGCATTGCCGGTCATGGTGGTTGCCGGCATGGGCTGGAAAGAGACGCCCTGGTTCGCCCTGATCTTCTCGGCCATCTGCCTCGTCTTCACGATTGGCCTGGCAGTCCCCGGATACACGCCGCTGGTCGCGTTGGCCAACCCGGCCGAACTGGGTATGCCGGCCGAGCACCCGGGAATAGGGGGGCTTATTTCGCAGGGCTATATGGGGCTTGGGTTCTTCCTGATTCTTCTCTTTTCGGCGCTCCTCGCCGCCTACTCAATTTACCATATCGTCACCGGCGGGCGGGGCGCGTTGTCGGTGCGGGTCGAGAACGCCATCTACACGGCGGCGAGCAAGAACATCCGCCAGTTCATGATGATTATCGCCCTCCTGGGCATCTGGGGCATTTTCTACGCCATTACCGAAAACGGCATCTTCATCTCGTCCCGAAATCTCTCGAACCTGTTCCTGCAGTCCGCCTCCACCGCCGTCATCGCCATCGGCGTGGTGCTGATTCTCGTCACCATGAATATCGACCTGTCCATCGGTTCGGTGGTCGGCTTTATCGGCGCCATCGCCGCCGTCACCCAGGTCGATTCGCCCATCGCCGCCTGGCTGACCGGCACGCTGAACTCCATGGGCATCCCGCTCGATTACATGGCCATCCTCGGCATTCTCGCCGCCTTGGTGGTGGGCTGGCTTATCGGCACCTGGCACGGCTGGTGGATTGCCTACATGGGCGTCCCGGCCTTTATCGTCACCTTGTCCAGCATGATGGTGTTCCGTGGCGGCCTGCTGTATTTCACCGGCGGCAAATCCGTCGCCAACATGTATCCCTGGTTCAAGGCGATCGGCATGGGCTATGTGTCGCCTTCGGCGTCGGTCTATGTGGCTCTCGCCGTCACGGCCATCTACCTTGTCCTCGAAGTGCGCCGCCGCTTTGTCCGCCAGCGCTACGGCTTCGCCGTCGCGTCGCGGCCGGTGAAAATCCTGAAGCTGGCGCTGGTCTGCGCCGCCATCATCGTCTTCTTCAGTATCATGATCCGCTACCGCGGCATTCCCTATGCCTGGCTTATCGTGCTGGTGGTGATGGTCATCTTCACCTTCATCGCCGAGAAGACCACATTCGGCCGCCATCTCTACGCCATCGGCGGCAATCCCGAAGCGGCCAAACTATCCGGCATCAACATCAAGTGGAAGATTATGAGCATGTACATGCTCACCGGCGTTGTCGTCGCGATTGGCGGCATCATCTATCTGTCGCGTCTCGACTCGGCCACCGCCAACGCCGGCAACGGGCTGGAACTGGACTGTATCGCCTCGGCCGTCATCGGCGGCACGTCCTTGATGGGCGGTGAAGGCTATATCTACGGCGGCGTGGTCGGCGCGCTGGTTATGGGCAGTCTCGACAACGGCATGAGCCTGATGAACCTGGACGCCACCTGGCAATACATCGTCAAGGGTCTGGTTCTGCTCATCGCCGTGTGGGTCGACATGGCGACCAGGCGGCGCGGCAATTAAGAAGATCTGAATAGGACGACTCACGTGGTTTGAGGCATTTGTGGTTGGAACGGTTTCAGGTTTTCTCACTCTGGAAGGAGAAACGTCATGAAAAAATGGATCGCATTACTCGCGGTAGCGGTTGTTCTCACCGGTCTGTCCGGCTTGGCCAGTGCTGGCGAACGCCTGAAAGTCGGCCTCGCCCTGCCGACCCAGCAGGAGGAACGGTGGGTCAGGGACATGCACGCGATGCAAGCCGAGGCGGAAAAGCATGGCATCGACCTGCGCGTCGCCATCGCCCGTAATGATCAGTCGCAGCAGAACAACCAGATCGATCAGTTGCTGTCCCAGGGCATAAAGGTGCTGATTCTCGCCCCCCACGACGGCGAAGGCGCGGCCACGGCTGTCAACAAGGCGCACGAAGACGGCGTCAAGGTCATCTCCTACGACCGTCTTATCATGGGCACCGACGTCGACGTCTACATGTCGTTCGACAACGTCCGCGTGGGCGAACTGATGGGCGAATGGATCACCAAGCGCGTCCCCAAGGGCGACTACATCCTCATGTCCGGCGCGCCGACCGACAACAACGCCAAGCTGTTCAAGCAGGGCCACATGATTTACATCCAGCCGCTTATCGACAAGGGTGACATCAAGGTCATTCTCGACCAGCCCGTCATCGACTGGCAGCCTTCCAACGCCCAGAAGATTGTCGAAAACGCGCTGACCCTCGCCAACAACAAGGTCGACGCCATTCTCGCCCCGAACGACGGCACCGCCTCGGGCGCGATTTCCGCCCTCGCCGCCCAGGGCCTGGCCGGCAAGGTTCCGGTCACCGGCATGGACGCGGAACTCTCCGCCGCCCAGCGCATCGTCCAGGGGACCCAGTCCATCACCGTCCTGAAGGACACCCGCAAGCTGGGTGAAGAAGCCATCCGTCTCGCCATCCGCATGGCCAAGGGCGAATCCATCGACGACGCCATCAACGGCTCTGTCCACAATGGCGTACAGGACACCCCGTCGGTGTTGTTGGACGCCGAAGTTGTCGACAAGGACAACATCGACCGCATCCTGATCGAATCCGGCTACCTGACCCGCGAGCAGGTCTACGGTTCGAACTAAAAGCATTATCACGAATCACCCAAGCTCATTTGTCCCCCGGCCGGTCGTGCCGGGGGATTTTTATGGAAGCCCATCCACCCACCCCTACACATCACAAAAAACCCCGTCACCCCCGCGAACGCGGGGGCCCAGCGAGCCGATCGGTAAAGGAACGGTGGTACATACCCGTCGACCCGTCGCCGCTCCGGAACTGCCAAAACCGCAGCAC
>JAJPXZ010000021.1 GCA_021205245.1 Planctomycetaceae bacterium | reverse complement strand
GCCTTTTCCCGGCCGACCCGGGAGGGCGGGGCCGAGGGGGTCGAAACAGGACAGTCAGGAATGGCGTTGACAGGATGGGGTCTGCCACGCATTATGTAGAAGTGAATGATTATCGAACAGCCTGAAAGTTTTACCCGGAGTTCGCCCGATGGCAGACGAGGAACGGCGCCGCATGGAGATGCAAGCGGCGCTGAAACAAATTAAAAACATCCAGAAACGCCAAGCCAAGAACCGCCGCCGCGCCTGGCGTCTGGACGTCTCCATCCCCAAGCTCGCCTTACAGGGCCTGGGGGCGTTTTGCGTGGGTGTACTGGTGGGTATGGGCGTTTTCGTCCTGTTCTGGATTGCCTTTACCTAAGTAGAAGGCCCGGCCATGCTCGACAAAAGTATACCTTTCAAGCACGTCCTCATGCACCGTCCCGCCGGGACGCCAGTCCCGCAAGTGCCGTTGCCGCCCGGGTATTCGTTCCGGCTCTTCATGGCCGGCGACGAAAAGGGCTGGGCCATCCTCGAGGCTTCGGTTCTCGAATTCCCCGACCCCATCGACGCGCTCCTCTATTTCCAGAAGGACTTTATGCCCTATCTGCGGGAACTGGAGCGCCGCTGTGGTTTTATCGTGGACGATGCCGGCACCATCGTCGCCACCGCCACCGCCTGGTGGGATTACAAGGGCGAGCGCCGCGACCCGTATGTGGATTGGGTATCGGTGAGCCCGGATCATCAGGGCAAGGGTCTTGGCAAAGCCATCTTCTCCAATGTGCTGGAACGTATCATCCGCATCGAAGGCGACCGCGACATCTATCTCCATACCCAGACCTGGAGCCATCTCGCCATACGGATTTATCAAAAAGCCGGGTTTTACATCACGTCCGAGCCGGGCCTGCGCGGCTGGCCCAACGACGAATATGAGGAAGCCTTGGCCATTCTCGAACAGTTCAACATCAAAGCGACGCTATAAAGGCTATAGAAGGAAGTGCGCATGTCACAGCGAATCGTCATCACCGGCGTCGGCCTGACGTCCCCCATCGGCAACGACCTCCCCACCCTGCGGCAGAACCTGCTGGACGGCAAGGGCGGCATCGGCGTCATGACGCCCCGCTATATGGAAGAATGGCCCGCCGGCATCTGCGATTTTCCCGTCAATCGCTACCAATCGAAAAAAGACGCCCGCCGCGGCACCCGCGCTGGGCAGATATCGATCTACTGCGGCCGTGAAGCCCTGGTAAACGCCGGCCTCGACCTCGAATCGCTGGACCGGTCCCGCGTCGGCGTGTTTGTCGGCACCACCGAACACGGCAATGTCGAGACCGAGAACGAAGTCGCCAACATCAAGGAATACGGCTACGACGTCAAATACTGGTCGCATCACCACAACCCGCGTTCCATCGCCAACAACCCGGCGGGTGAACTGTGCCTGAACGCGAAAATCACCGGCCCGCACTGCTGCGTCGGCGCGGCCTGTGCGGCGGGGAATTACGGCATCATCTACGGCGCGCAACAGCTCATCCTCGGCGAAGTCGATCTCGCCATCGGCGGCGGCGTGTCGGAGGCGATTCACACCTTCGGCATCTTCGCGAGCTTCCTGGCGCAAAACGCCCTCGCGCCCGTGAACGGCGACGCGAAAAAGGCGAGCCGCCCCTTTGACCAGTCGCGCCATGGCATTGTCATCGCCGAAGGGGGCTGCCTGTACACGCTCGAACGCCTTGAAGACGCGAAAAAGCGCGGCGCGACCATCCTCGCCGAACTGCTTGGCTGGGCCGTGAACACCGACGCCACCGACTTCGTCCTGCCTTGTCCTGAACGGCAGGCCCAAGCCATGGCGCTGGCGCTCGACCGCGCCGGTCTGAAGCCGGACGATATCGATATCATCAGCGCCCACGCCACCTCGACACCCGAGGGCGACCCGAAAGAGGTCGAGGCTATCCGCGCGGTCTTCGGCGCTGACAGCCGCGTGTTTATCAACGCCGCCAAAGGGTATTATGGCCACGCCATGGGCGCGGCCGGGGCGCTGGAACTGGCGGGCAACCTGCCGTCCTTCGACGACGGTTTTGTCCATCCCAGCATCAACATTGACTCCCTCGATCCCGCCTGCGCCATGCCCGGGCTGGTCGTCAACGGGGCGGTCAAGTCGGACCGGCCGGTGCGGCGCATTCTCAACAACTCCTTCGGCATGCTCGGCATCAACGCCGTCACCATTGTCGGCAAGTACGAGGAATAACCGTTCATGAAAACACAGGTGGTAATTGTCGGCGGCGGCCACGCCGGGTGCGAGGCCGCGCTGGCTTCGGCGCGCCTCGGCGCGGAGACGCTGCTCCTCACCCTTGACCCGGACAAAATCGGCCACATTTCCTGCAACCCCGCTATCGGCGGCGTCGCCAAGGGCCAGCTCGTCCGCGAAATCGACGCCCTGGGCGGCATGATGGGTTTGGCGGCCGACAACAACGCGCTGCAGTTCCGGTTGCTCAATTCGTCCAAAGGGCCGGCGGTGCGGTCGCCCCGCGCCCAAATCGACCGCTGGTCGTATCAGCAATGGGTCAGGGCCTATCTCGAAAGCCAGGACAACCTCTCGATTCGCCTCGATCAGGCGGTTGGCCTTATCGTCGCGGGCGGGAAAATCAAGGGCGTGCGGACCTTTCTGGGCGATGTCATCCAGTGTGATACCGTGGTGATCTGCTCCGGCACCTTTGCCCGTGGCAAGCTCCACCTTGGCGAACGAAAATGGGCGGGCGGCAGGGCGGGCG
>JAJPXZ010000165.1 GCA_021205245.1 Planctomycetaceae bacterium | reverse complement strand
ACCCCTTTACCCCCTCCCCCGGTATTTGCACTGACAGTGAAAAGAATTATCGCAGCGTTAATCTGAACCCCGCCTATTCTAAACGCCAAAAATCGTCGAGTTCTTGACGGCAAAGAACAACAAATTGAAAAGCTGGACAACTTGTTTCTTGAACAAGACAACATCCTGTGTTATAATAACATCCAAATGCACCGCAAAGGCGTGGAATAAGAGGCGTCATCGCTTCCATTGCCTGGGTGACTTTATTTTGCAACCTCAAATAGCTATTTAAGTTAATATGTTCGCGGCAAGCTTACGCAACCTTCGCGCTTATATCGTACAGCCGTGATTTATACCTACGGCAATGTGGTTGACGAGCAAGCCTGTAAAAAGAAAAATGTGGGACACCAATGGCCCATCGTGTTGCCCGACAGTTATTCCAACGCCTTACAATCCGCTCCCGCGAAGAGACGGATTGCTACGCCATATCACTGGCCGCCATTCGGCCGAACGCTTCTACCTGGACGAGGGGAAATAATCATGGGAAAGATGCCCGATGCACTGCGTGAAACCATCGCCCGTAACATTCGCGACTGCCGCCTGAACAAGTTCCCCGGGCGCGGCGGCGGCAAACGCTGCGCCGAATCCTTTGGCGTCTCGCCGCAACAGTGGTCGCCGTGGGAATCGGGCAAGCGTACGCCGGACGAATTACGCCTCGAGCAGATAGCGTCCTTTTTCGGCACGACGGTCGAATGGTTTCGCCGGGATCACCGGAACGAGAGCGAAGCCGCCTCGCCCCTGCCCCCTTCTTCGTCCAGCGCCTATGAGGTCATTCGTTCCCACACCCTCGGCACCGAGCTCACCAAACCGCGCGGCGCCGGTTCCGTGCCGCTGGATCAGGAAGGCGAGGACGACATCAACCACTACCTCTGGGTTATCGACATCCTGACCCGTAAGTTGACCACCTCCGGCGTTCGCGTGGTTGTGACTTTCGAACGGATGCTCCCCGGCGCGTAATTGCCGCCTCCAGTCCAGGTAATGCCACCCCGCCGAATTCGAGGCCAGGGGCATTTGAACAATCGATATGGTGGGAGAGACATCCACGTGGGTGTCTCTCCCCTTTTTTTACCACACACGCCACACCCGCCCTCATCGTCACCCCGGGAACACATCCATCCCACTTTTTCCGCAATATTAGCGATATTTTTCTTCATACCGTGACAGTATCCTTTATAATGCAGGTACCGCACCACCAACAGGCAGAACTCCGTGGAGACCAGCGTGGATAGTCCAATTCGCATCGCATTGTGCATGGGCAGCTCGTGTTTTGCCCGGGGCAATAATCGCCTGCTTGACGTGCTGGAGCGCGTCATCGAGGAAAACGGCTGGAAGGACAGGGTGCACTTGTCCGGCCTCCGCTGCCAGGACCATTGCGCCGACGGCCCAAACCTCACCATAGACGGTGAACTCTACCAGGGCCTCGATTCCGGTGCGCTTTTGGACCTCCTCTCGGAAAAACTGGGCGTCGACAAGGGGTCGGCCACCGTCTCCAGCATACGGCCGCAGGACGGAGGCAACTAATGGAACGGCTCTTCCCCGTCTATACCCAGGAAAAGGTCTGCCAGGACTGCTACAAGTGCGTGCGCGAATGCCCGGTCAAGGCGATCCGCGTCGAAAACGAGCGCGCCTATATCGTCGCCGACCGCTGCGTCGCCTGCGGCCGTTGTATCCGCATCTGCCCGTCCGGCGCAAAGCTGCTCCGGAACGACACCGGCCGCGTCCGTTTCCTCCTCGCCTCAGGGAAACCGGTCTACGCCTCGATCGCACCGAGCTGGGTGGCGGTGCATCCGGAGTGGACCCCGGGCCAATTCATCGCCGCGCTTCGCCGCCTCGGCTTCGCCGGCGTGTCCGAAACCGCCCTCGGCGCGCAGGAGGTCTCGGCCGCCCTGGCGCAGGAGTTGGCAGGGGTCGAAAGCGGGTTGCATATTTCCAGCGCCTGCCCGGCGGTGGTCGATCTCGTCCGCAAGCACGTCCCCGATCTTGCGCCCTGCATCACCCCCATCGCCTCGCCCGCCCTGACCCACTGCGCCATGCTCCGCCGCCATTTCGGAGAAGACATCGGCATTGTCTTCATCGGCCCCTGCGCCGCGAAAAAGTCCGAAGCGGACCGCCACCCGGAACTCATGAACCTCGCCATCACCTTTGCCGAACTCGACGGCTGGCTGGCCGAAACGTCGGTCAACCCGCTTCTTTTCAACCCCGGCCCGGACGACGTGTTTGTCCCCCACAGTGCGGCCGAGGGCGCGGTCTATCCAATCGAAGGCGGGATGATCGAAACGCTGAATCATTACGGCAGCCCCTCCACCGTCCGTAAGCAGGCCATAGCCGGGCTGGGACGGCTCCGGGTGTCCTTGAGCGAATTAAAGGACCGCGATCTCCGCCCCGCCTTTTTCCTGGAAGGGCTGGCCTGTCGCGGCGGCTGCGTCAACGGCCCTTGCACGACCCGCGATCCGTCGCCCATAGACGGCATCATGGCGGTGCGGGAAAACACCCGCTTCGGCCCACCCGGTCCGCGCCCGGGGCTGAACCTGCCCGTCGCCTACGAACCCGCCGCTTCCGCCGCCGCCAAGTGGAGCGATATGGCCCTGAAGGAGGCATTGTCCCGCATCGGCAAGACAACGCCGGAGGACGAACTCAACTGCGGCGCCTGCGGCTACGACACCTGCCGCTCCCTCGCCCGCGCCCTCCTGAACGGCGACGCCGAAACAAGCATGTGCGCCTCCTATATGCGCTCCATCGCGCAGCGAAAGGCGAACGCCCTGCTCCGCTGCATGCCGTCCGGCGTCGTCATCGTCGGGGTCGACCTGCGTATTATCGAATCGAACCGCCCCTTTGCCGCCATCGCCGGCGACGAATTTCTGGAACGCTTCGACGCGGATCCGGGCATGCCCGGAGCGCAGGTGGAGGACATCCTGCCCATCGGCAAGCTGCTCCGGGCGGCGCTCCGATCCGGCGAGGATATCAAGCGGGAGCGGCTGAAGGTGGGGGACAAGCTCCTCACCATTGAAATTTTCATCATTGAAGAACACAAGATCGTCGGCGCGATAGTCGACGACGTGACCCAGAACGAAATGCGCCGCGACCAGATCGCCCGCCGCGCCCGGGAGGTCATCAACCGGAACATCACCACGGTTCAGGAAATCGCCTGCCGCCTGGGCGAACATATGGCCGATACGGAAATCCTGCTCTCCTCCATCGCCGAGGGTTTTGGCGAAGAGCCGGACCGGGAGGACGACGCGTGAGCGTGGACGAACTCTTTATCGATGTCCACCACCACGCCTGCCGCAAATGGAACCAGAACGTCTGCGGCGACGCCTTCGCGTCCAAACGCTTCGACAACGAAGGCAGGCTGATCGCCGTGCTGTCGGACGGCCTCGGCTCCGGCGTGAAGGCGAACATCCTCGCCTGCATGACAGCGCAGATGGCGCTCCGCTTTGTCGCCGCCGGGACAGACCTGCTGCGTTCGTGCGAAGTGATGATGGAGTCCTTGCCGGTCTGCCAGGTCCGCAAAATCAGCTACGCCACCTTTTCCATTGTCGACTGCGACATGGAGGGGATGACCCGCGTTGTCGAAGAGGGCAACCCCGACTGCATCGTCATGCGCCGCGATATTCCCGACGACGTGCCGGCGCGCATCATGACGTCCCGCATGTTCCCGGACCGCCATATGCGTATTACCGAAACGTCGATGCAGCCGGGCGACCGGTTGATCGTCTGCTCGGACGGCGTCACCCAATCGGGAACCGGCACCATGGCCTATCCGCTTGGCTGGCGGCGGGAGGGGCTGAAGGATTTTCTGGTCGAGACGGTGCGGGGCGACAGGCTCATTTCCAGCCGCGATTTGTCGCGGTCGGTGGTTGAGGCGGCGATGGCGTTGGAGCCGAATTTCCAACCAAACGACGACACCTCGTGCCTGGTCATGTATTTCCGCAAGCCACGGCGGCTCATGGTCCTGACCGGGCCGCCCTACGATCCCGACCGCGACGGCGAGTGCGCGGCCGTGTTGGACGAGTTCCAGGGCCGCCGCGCCATTTGCGGCGGCACCACCGCCAATTTGATCGCCCGGGAGTGGGGCGCGTACCTGGAGACGGAGCTTCCGGCACGCGGGGCGACCCTGCCGCCCTGCTCCGCCATGACCGGCGTCGATTTGGTGACCGAGGGGGTGCTGACGCTGACGCAGGTTGCCCGGCGGGTCGAGGCTCGAGAGGCGCTCGGCAACGGCGATCCGGCGGACCGGCTTATGGATCTGCTGCTGGATTCCGACACGATAGATTTTCTCGTCGGCACGCGCATCAACGAAGCGCACCAAGACCCGACATTACCGCTCGATCTCGAGATTCGCCGCAATGTCGTGCGGCGGATAGCAACGGCGCTGAGCGAGAACTACCTGAAGAAGACGTCGATACGGTTTATTTAAATCGATTCAGCTCGGAGATTGGTCCTTTTGCCGAAGCGCCCCACCCTCCCCTCACACGTCACCCCGGCGTCTGAACGCACGCCGTGGGAAAAAACGGGCGGTTGTGCCGGGGCAAGGCGGGCCAACCTCCGCTGCAGTTTTCGCTCACCACACGGCGCACCTGGTGCCGTACTCGGTAATCCTACACGAAACGTCCATACAAGAAAAAGCGCACCCCGTCAGGGGGTGCGCTTTGAGAAAGTCGTGTCACTTCGTCCCGCCGCCGCTCTAGAAACTGACGCCATACATGGCGTTGAGCGAGTGGTTGCGGTACTTGTCGCCGAAAGTGTAGTCGTACTCGCCGCCGAAGATGTACTTGTCGGCCAGCTTCATCTTCAAGCCCGCGCCGGCGGTGCCGTAGGACCCGGCGAACTTGGCGGAAGTGGTCTTGAAGTTGATGGGGGGGAGTCCGGCTACAACCGGGTTCGCGGAGGTGAAGTCCACGTCGGCCCGCTTGTCGCCCACGATCGGCACGTAGCCGCCGCGGATCTCCGGGGTCCACAACGACTGCGCCCCCTTTAAGGTCAGGAAGTTGGACGCGAAGGTGCGGTTCACCGACACCGTCAGCGGAATGGCGAGATTGGAGTAGGTGCTGCGGCCGCTGCGGAGGCGACTATCGATACCAGGAATGTCGGTGCGCATCCGCTCGTTGATGCCTTCCTGGCGGACATGGCTGAAATCGAGACCCAAAGACGGGGTAACGCGGACGTCATTGGCCAAAATCCACACATAGCTGGCCTTGACCCCCGCCGACCAGACGTCGTCGCGGTAGTTGGCCTTGTTCAGGCTCACCCGGCGTCCAGCAAAGTCGACAACCTCGCGTTCCATGCGGTTCCAGGCGCGGGACCAGCCGGCGTAGGCGTCGAGGAAAAACGAGCCGATGTTGGTGCCGCCGTATAGGGCCAGGTGCAGGGTATCGGCGTTGTTGCGGAAATGGTAGCCGTCCTTGCGGGCCAGCCGGCGGGCGTCGTAGCCGGCGGCAAAGCCGATGGCGCTCGATTCGCCCAGCATGCGACTGATGCCTGTGGCGAAACCGGAGACTTTGGAGGTATACCCAAGCGCGCCGTCCGTTTCCTTCTGGACTTCGCGCATATAAAACGGCACGTCCCACATCACCCACTTGCTGCCGGGCGCGCACAGGGTGGTGGGGCAGGCCACAGAGGAAGTCGCCTCGCCGGAGGCGACGTCGGCATAGGCTTCGCCCGACACGCCCGCGTCGGCGCGGTCCTGGTAGTGGGCCGTCTGGCTGTAGCTGTAGATGGACGGCAGCGCGCGGCGGAACTCGCGCTGGATGGCAATAGAGTTGCCCATCGCGTCGGCGTAGGCTTCGCCCGCCCAGCAGTTGGAAGAGTTGGGATTAAGAGAACCAGCAGTCGCGATACTCACATTGCTGCCGCTGTTGGTAAGCTCAACAGCCTGCGCCGCGCCCGCCGTCAGAACCACGACGGCCATCGCCGCAATCGCGGCAAAACCCATTTTTCGCATCGTCTCTCCCCGGAGTGCGGCACACATCGGTGCCGATAATAACGCAATTTGATAACATTAACGCCAATGCGGACATGCCGCCGGATTGATTATAAAAGTATGGAATGGTTTCGCAAGCAAATACCAAAACGCAAACCCCGCCAGTGCTGCGTGTTTCTCCTGTTGGGTTCATCCCTGCATTTTTCGAGCCCATCATCACCACGAAGCCGCTCCTCCCCCCAAACGTCACCACTGCGTCTGAACGCACGCCGTGGGAAATAACGGGCGGTTGTGCCGGGGTCCACGCCAGCGGCGTCCGCTACGGATCATGTTTAGACGAGAGAGGAAAGGATTTTCAGTTCAGGCGTTTTACTGGCAATCGCATCGAAATCCCGGTCTTCATGAAGGAGCAGGAGGTCGTTCGCAATCGCGGTAACCGCAATAAGCAGATCAATCTGCCCTCTGACGGTCATGCCTCGACGGCGTAAACGGAAAAAGAGTCTGGCAGCTTTCTCGTAGTATTCGGTGGTGCTGGGCGGCGAATATATTGTTTGGGTATCCAGATACTCCAGCAATACGGCGTATTCCCTCTCATTCCGCGCGCCCTGTAGAATTTCCTGATATGTCAGGACCGAGATACCATAAGGGATATCCCGGTCCACAAGTTCCTGAAACAGTTCGGTCTTCTCGCTATAACACCCCTTGAGATAGTTGATGAAAACGGAAGAGTCCACCAGTACCATTACCGACCCTTCCGGAGGGCCTTGTAATCATATCCGTCAGCAAATCGGATCTTGCCGCGAAGATCACGGATATCTTTTCTGGTCCGACGCGCGACGAACTCCCGTAAAGCCTGTTCAACAACACCTTTTTTGGTGCGGATGCCGGATACTTCCATGGCTGTCTGCATCACTTCGTCATCGATTACAATATTAGTGCGCATTATACACCTCCTTATACACATTGTACTGTCCAGATGACGGCAATGTCAAGCTCCACGGCGGTCCAACCTACCCCAACCGCTCCATAAACGCCTCAATCCGTGTCCGCGTCCGTTCGTCCACGCGGCCTGGCCGGTCGGCCTCGAGCGTCAGAATCGGCATCGAGACGCGTTCGCGCCATAGCCGGTCCTCGATCTGGCGATGACAGAACGACTGAACATAATGGATAAGCCCCCGCGCCCCCTGCCGCTCGGCTTCGGTCGTCACATCCTCGATACGGCGGAACACGTCGTAGGGATAGGTGTAGCGGATATAGGTCTCGACCATTCCTTTGCCGATCCCGTCCAGGAGCGCGAACTGGCGCGGCACCTCGTGATCGACAAAGCGCGCGCCCAAGCCTTCGAACACGTCCCAGAGGTCGGCGAGAATGGTCGGCACGCCGCAGCAGGACAGCCGCAGCGGCGGCGTGGCGGGTTCGGGCGCGGCCTTGGCCGTCGCGAGCATGGCCTCGAGATCCGCCTGGCACTTGTCCGGGTCGCCGAAAAAGTCCGACGTATTCAACAGCGCGCCAAACAGTTCGCCCGAATGCACCCTGCCTTGCCCGGCCAGTGCGTAGATTTCCCCGGCAATCGCCCGGACTTCGTCCAGGCGCGGCTTGACCGCTTCCGCCGCCTCGAGCGTTGTCCCGAGGCTCGCGGCAAAGCGCCGCAACGCTTCCTCGAGATCGTCGGGTCGCCGCGACACAGGGTAGCCGTAGGGATGGACGGTGATGCCTTCGCTCTCGAGAATTTCACAGAGCGCATAGGTGTTGGAGCAATCACCCTCGATAACGCCCACCACTTCCTTGATGCCTCGGGTATGAATCGCCCCATACAACCCCTTGGTCCAGGCGCAGGCGGACTGCGGAAACCCGCGCTCTTCCGCATAGGCGACCAGGCGGTTCGCGTCCGGGTCGGCAACGAAAATGTTGTTCAAATCCACAGGGGTACGCCCGGCGGCATAGATAATTTCCACCGGGACGGTGGTGGTAATGCCAATTAGCTCACTTTCCATACTTCCGTTCCTTCATGTCTTCCAGCATACGGTGCAATCCGGTTTCAAACGGGACGGCGGGCTTCCAGCCGAAGTCCCGCATAGCCGCGTCGACCTTGAACCAGTGGCTTGTCCCCAACTGGGTGACAAGGAACCGGGTCAATCGCGGGTCGTCGGTCTGGCCGCGCAGGGCCGCGACCTTTTCGCACAACCACCCGGCCGCATAGGCGACCCGGTACGGCACGGCGCGCCGCACTCCCGGCAGGCCGACGCCGGTGACGATGCGGTTGATAAAATCCCAGCAGTTCACCGGTTCGGGTTCGTTGACGAAGTACGCCTTGCCGGCCAATGCCGCGCCGGGCTGCAGGCGGTCGAGGGCGGCCAGGTGGGCGTCGGCGACGTTTTCCACATAACTGACGCTGATCAGGTTGCGGCCTTCGCCCACCCGGGTCAATTGGCCCGTCTTGGCCCGCTGCAGCAGCTTGGGGATAAGCTGGGTATCGCCGGGGCCAAAGATAAGGTGCGGGCGAATCGCCACCGTGGCGAAGGCGGCCGAGTTTTTCGACAGCACGAGTTTTTCCGCCAAGGCCTTGGTGGCGGCGTAGGGCGTCAGGTAATGGTCTGGATAGGGCAAACTTTCGTCGCCTCCTTCGATACCGTCGCCGCCGTGGACCACCGACGGCGTGCTCGTATAGACAAGGCGGCCGACGCCGTATTCGAGGCATGCCTCGACCAAATTGCGCGTGCCTTCGAAATTCGCCTTGTAGTAGGTCTCGTACCGCCCCCACACGCCGGGGATGGCGGCGGTATGGATAACGGCGTCGCATCCTTTCACAGAGTCGAATACGCCCGCCGCGTCGGCGAGGTCGACCCGGCGGCAGTCGACGCCGCGTTCGGCGAGATGAGGGTATTCGCGACGGCCGAGGACGCGCACCGCCTCGCCCCGGGCCAGGAGCTTATCGACAATATGACCCCCAAGAAAGCCGCCGCCGCCGGTGACGAGAATCATCCCTTCCCCTTCCTGTTTTTTCGATGTAGTGCGTGAACACCCTTATCATAAATATAAACGAAAGGGGAACCATATGCATTTCAAACGCCAAAAGCACTATCCACGGCCTCTTCCGGGTCCAGGCTGGGTCCAATCCCTCGCCCACGGGTTGGCCTACGACGCGTGCGACGTGCCGCGACGGCACGAACGGTGGTTCTGGCTAGCCGACCCCTGGATGGCCCGGCCGAGAGGCGTCGTCAGCCAAAAGAACTGGGACCGCATCATCCATTATCTCCGCAGGGCGCAGCGCGAACTACATGAACTCATCGCAACCTGGCCCAGGCGTCGGATTCCCCGCCCTCGGCGGGTGCGTCCCTGTCAAAGGCGTGGCTGGACCTGGACGCGGAAACCGCTGCTTACCGCTCCGCCACCGCGACGACGTCGTTTTATCCTGCCGTCATTAGCCGCCACAACCACCGGACCGCCACGAATGGTGACGGTCCTTGGCGATGGACGCCCCAGCAGGCGTGAACCCGGGATCGCGGCCGTTGTCCCAACAGTGGGTTAACCCGGTACGTATTCCGGCCCAAACCCGCCCCAAGCTCTTTGACAACCGAATCGAGTTTTCGCATTTCTCCCTCTCCCCTTGGGGAGAGGGCCGGGGTGAGGGGGTGCGGTTAGCCCTTATGGCGTCCACAAGGAATGCGACCATGGCACCGAACTCATGCCTGACGACACGGGGCGGCTCAAGGCCGCCCCGTGGCAAAACACTGTGGACCGCCACCCTCGTTACCTGTGCACCATACTGTCGGTGGGGCAGAAGTCGTCGGTCAGGAGCGGCACGTCGTCTGTTTCGGGACGGGTGACGAGCTGACGCTGCACGACGGCATCGAGATCGGTGTGGGCCAGATACTTCGACTTGATGGCGCGGTAGCGGCGCTCGAACTCGCGGCCGCTGTAGCGGGGCATCGACTCCTTGGTGGCGAGCATAATGATGTTCTCGCCCTGGCCGGAGCGGTTCCGCGGGAAGACATAGATGGAGCCGCCGCCCTCGTTCTTGTCGGTCTGCCAGACGTCGGCGATGGTCTTGTACACCGAGCGGAACAGGCGGCTGTTGTCGATGCCTTGGGCGGGTTTTTCAAACGCCGAAATAACGTTGATGACCATGACGCCGTCATCGGTCAGGCGGTTGCGGATCTGTTTGAAAAACTCCTGGGTGATCAAGTGCTTGGGGATGCGCCCGCCGGAGGAGTACGCGTCCATGATGATGTAATCCCACTTCTTGTCGGGAACCTGCTGTTCCACATACATGCGCGCGTCGAGGACATGGGACTGAATAACCTCGTCCTGGGTGAAGGGGTATTTGAAGTACTTTTCAGCGAGCTGGAACACCCACGGATCGATATCGACCACGTCGATGTTCTTGGTTTCTTCCGGGTAGTTTTCCTTAAACATGCGGGGGCCGACGCCGCCGCCGCAGCCGAGGACAGGCATATCGCGCGGGGCCTGGCCGGTCAGAACCATGCCGAGGTGGAGCAGGTCGACATAGCCGCAGGCGGTCTGCGCCGGGGGCGGCGGCAGCTCGCCGGTTTTCGGATCAAGAATGATGCCGGACTCGATCAGGTTGTTGAACATCATCAAACGGGCGGGGAGCTGGTACGGGTAAATCTGGCTCCGGCCGTCCATGATGGTGATGTAGTGGTAGGCCGATTCCTTGACCTCCAGCAGCTTATCGCCGGCGTGGACCTGGGTAAGGGGCGTCCCGGCGCCGAGGTAGCCGCCGCCGACGCCGATTATGGCGAGGGCTGTCCCGGCTTTCTTAAAGACCCCGCCGCCCAGAAAAAAACAGTAGACCGACACCACCGCCAGCAGGACGCCGACGCCATAGACAATGGCGGCGGTACCGATAAGCTCGACCAGGACGAACGAAACAAGCAACGTCCCGACGATGGAGCCAAGGGTCGAGACGGCGTACAACGAGCCGGCCACCGAGCCAAGGTACGAGGTCTGCCGCGCCGCCAGCTTGATGCCGAAGGGGCTGACCATGCCCATGCAGATTGACGGCAGGGCAAAGAGGACGAGACAGGCGATAAGGGTGCGGTACCGGACGTCAAGACCGACGAATTCGTTCATCCAGGCGCTGAAGTGCGGCGCGATGGGCGGGATGATCATAACGAGGAGCGCGGCCAGGAGCAGGATAAAGCCGAGCGTTTCGATTTTCGGCGAACGGTCGGAGAATTTGCCGCCGCCCCAATACCCAAGCGACAGGGCGAGCATAAACACGCCGATGATGGAACCCCAGACATAGATGGTCGAGCCGAAATGCGGTTCGACTAGACGCGCACCGGCCATTTCAAGGGCCATGAGGGCCGCGCCGGAGAGAAAGACGACCAGGTAGAGGGAACTGGCCGCAACAGACCGACCCTCGACGGCGACGGCGGCGCCGCCTTCCACCTTACCCTGTTTCTCGTGAACCTTGTGTTTCGCCACTGTTTTCCTCCCGAATGCGATTGACGAATTCCTCGTGGATACCTCGGATACCGCGCATACGGTTGCCATAAATAATTCGATTCTTCCCAGGGGGAAGAATCGCTGGCTCAACCGGTAGAGCGCTCGCGGTAATTGTAAGTATAGGGCGGGTTGTTGCAAGGGAATACCGCCCCTAAAAAAGGGATGCGCCCATTCCCAGGCGCATCCCACAGGGTACATACCTTTTTCGCGGCTTTACCTAGAAATAATCCCCATCGGCCGCGACTATCTCGTCCGGACGCATCACCCGGGGCGTCGACGGACCGGGAAGGGCGGCGCGGCGGTTGTTACGGCCATTGCGGCCATTGCCGTTTTTATGGGCAATTGCGGCACGGGGGGCGCTTTTGCCATTGCCGTATACCAGACCGGCGAGGTCGGACACCAGGTCGTTCAGGTCAACGGACTGCTGCGACAACTCCGACGCCGCGCCAGCCGATTGCTCCGCCGTGGCGGCATTGGACTGGGTAACCTTGTCCATTTGGGCGACGGCGGTATTAACCTGATCCACGCCCTGGGCCTGCTCGTTGGTCGCGGCGGTGATCTCCTCGACGAGGCGGCCGACCTTTTGGCTCTCGGTCTCGATTCCCTCGAAGGCGTTGGCCAGATGCGACACATTTTCGGAACCGGCCCTGACGCGGAGGACGGTGCTCTCGATCAGTTCGGACGTGTCTTTCGCGGCCTGGGCGGATCGGCTGGCAAGGTTACGGACCTCGTCCGCCACCACGGCGAAGCCCTTCCCCGCCTCGCCCGCGCGGGCGGCCTCGACGGCGGCGTTGAGGGCAAGGAGGTTGGTCTGGAAGGCGATTTCCTCAATCGTTTTGATGATGTGGGAAATCTTCTCCGACGACTCGGAAATCTCGCTCATCGCGGCGGTGACGGTATGGACGTTCTCGGCCCCGGCGGAAATGAGACGCAGGCTGTTTTCCGCCGTTTCCTTCGTCTTGTTGGCGTTGTCGGCGTTCTGGCGGGTCATGGAAGCCATTTCTTCCAACGCCGATGAGGTCTCTTCCAGCGAAGCGGCCTGTTCGTTCGCGCCTTCCGAAAGGCTTTCCGATCCGGAGGCGAGCTGTTCGGAAATGCGGCGGACATCGTCCGAGCGGAGGGTCAGGCTGCGGATCGCTTTGTCGAGAGCGCCGTTAATGCGGGTGACGGAGATAATTGACAGGATGACACTGAGGGCCAAACCAATCAGGGCGACGCTGGACAAGGTCCACCAGGCGCGTTCATAGTCGCGGCGCGCGCCGGCGACAGCGGCGTTGAGGTGGCTTTCACCAGCCGAGACAAGAGCGCCGATCAGCGCTGATTCGGCTTCACGGGTGGGATTGTCTTCCTCCCGGAGGATCTGGAAAGCGATACCGTTTGAATCGATGTTGGCAAGTTCATAGACCTTGTTGAAAATTTCGGTGCCGCCGCCGCGCATCGGCTTGATGTCGCGCCAATAGATCAGGCTGGCTTCGCGCATGTCAGGGTGGACAAAGTCCTGCGGCAGGGTGAATTGGGTGGGGCGGGTGTTGACGGTGCCGTCATCGTTGAAGGAGATTTTGCCTTTGCCCGCAGCGGAAAAACGCGCGTTGAACTCCTTGATCACGTCTTCGGTGATTTCGGGGTTGGTCAACTGTTTTTCGAGAGCGTTCAGCATCCTGGTAAAACGGGCAAGCTCGGTTTTGCCGATTTCGCTTTCCTTGACGCGGCGATCGGTGTCAGCCGCCATGACGATGAGCTTTTCCCGCAGTTGGAGGCTCTTGAGGGCATCAAGCCCCTCCCAGGCGGTGTGGGCGAGGGTGACGCCTTCGGGGCCTTCGAGGCTCTTCGTGGCCTCGACCATCTTCCGGAGCGGTTCCTCGTAATTCAAACAATAGCTGAGGCTATCGCCCAACGAAAGCTTGGCGGCAAAAAAGTCGGTATTCGCCAGGGTGTTTGGGTAAATGCGGTCTGCAATTTCTTTGTGCTTGTTCCACAACTGAACAAAGGAGTCCCACCTCTCCTGGTCCGTCGGCTGAACCTGAAAGGCGGCAAGCTTGGGGTCGATGTCCCTGGCGATGAGGTTGTCGATCAGGGCCTTTTCCTTCCGCATATCGTCCACATCCTCGGAGATGACGACTTCGCGAATGGAGGTGAGGACCTCATTGATGGAAAAGCGGATGTCCTTGAGTTCGGAAACCTTCATGGCGTAGTCGGCCTGCACGGTCATGGCTGTGTTAATGGACCGCATGGAATTTATGCCGACCACACCAATGACAATCGAAACGGCGATAAGCAACCCCACGATAAGATAGATCCTGGTCTTGAATGACATTGCTGCTCCTCTACAATTACTGAAAAGTCTTTTCCGCGAATCGGCGCTTTATTCCACGTAGCGCCGACATGAATAATCGTTATAACCATTATTCGCACATGGACGCGGCGCTCAGGTAAACCCGTTTGAGACGCCGCTACAGTCACCCAATGCAGTGATACGTAACTATAATATAATACGGAGGAAAGTGAAAATATTTTAGATGCCTGGATGAATTAACAATGCATTTATCTTGATTGATAATAATGACTATCACATTCTTCCAGGTACTATGCACTCCATTTAAGCGGTATCAATTTTTTGAAGCAAGTACTTTTTGTTAAATCGTTGTAATTTGTTCAATGAAACAAAATACTATTTTCGCAACGATACCGAAATCGGGCCGAAAGAGACAGTCGCCCAAGAGAACTACGTTTCCACCTATCGGGAACAAATAACGGAGGCAATACTTACTGGTGCGATAGTTCACTCCTAATAAACGAAGAGCCAGCCGGGTGTTTTCTGAAAAATCCTTATGGAGCGTAAAAAAAGGTTTGCGCGCCGCACCTGGCTGGACTATACTGATACAGGTATGCATCACCCGCACCCAGCGGGTGAGATTTTTTATTATTATCCCACCGCGCACCGCGCGCGGCTTTAATCGAGGTAGCGTCTACCCATGAGTGACCCCAAGGGCACTCCGCTGGGACGGGTCAGGAATATCGGCATCATCGCGCACATCGATGCCGGCAAGACCACCACGTCCGAGCGGATTCTATTTTACTCCGGAAAAGAACACCGCATGGGCGAGGTCCATGACGGTACCGCTGTCATGGATTTCATGCAGGACGAGCAGGAACGTGGCATCACCATTTCCTCCGCCGTCACCACCTTTTCCTGGTTAAACCACCAAGTCAACCTTATCGACACCCCCGGCCACGTCGACTTCACCGCCGAAGTCGAACGCTCGCTGCGTATCCTTGACGGCGCTGTCACCGTGTTCTGCGGCGTCGCCGGCGTCCAGGCCCAATCCGAGACGGTATGGCGGCAGGCAGACAGCTATGGCGTGCCGCGCATCGCCTTTATCAATAAGCTCGACCGCGCCGGCGCTGACGCCGACCACGTCGTTGAAGAGATTCGCACCCGCCTCGGTGCCAATCCCCTGCTTCTGCAAATCCCGGTCGGCCGTGAAGACGGCTTTACCGGCGTCGTCGACCTTATCACCCATCAATACCTTACCTTCGACGGCGAACAGGGCGAAAACGTCATCGTCCACCCCATCCCCGACGAGTTGAAGGACGACGCCGAAGTATTGGGCCAGGATATTATGGAAAAGGCGGCCGACGCCTCCGAAGAACTGACCATGACGTTCCTCGAAAACGGCACGCTGTCTGTGGACGAAATCCGCGAAGGTCTTCGCATCCTCACCTTGTCGCGGCGCATCGTCCCGGTTCTCTGCGGGACCAGCCTCCGGAACAAGGGGGTTCAGCCCCTGCTCGACGCTGTCGTCTATTATCTGCCCAGCCCCAAGGACATGCCGCCGGTGAAGGGCCACAAGCCCGGCCACCCGGACGAAATCATCGAGTGTCACCCGGTCCGCAAGGAAAAGGCGGTCGCGCTGGTGTTCAAAATCACCGACGACGCCCACGGCCCCCTCGCCTTCGCGCGCATCTATTCGGGCGAATTGACCGAGGGCCAGCGCCTCATCATCGCTTCGAACAACCGCAAGGAACGCGTCGCCCGCATCTGGCGTATGCACGCCAACCACCGCGAGCAGATGAAGTCGGTCGGCCCGGGCGAAATCGTCGGGCTCTCCGGTCTCAAGTTCGCCGCCACCGGTGACACCCTGTGCGATGAAACGCGCCTGGTCGAGCTGGAGCCGCCCAAGTTCCCGGCGACAGTCATCTCCGTCGCGGTCGAGCCAAAATCGAACGACGACCGCGACAAGCTGATGGACATTATTTCCCGCCTCGAACGGGAAGACCCGACCTTTACCCATAATATGGACCCCGAGACGGGCCAGCTCATCCTCTCCGGCATGGGCGAGCTCCACCTCGAAGTTCTGACCACCCGCATCACCCGCGACTACAAAGTTCCGGTCAATACCGGCGCGCCCCGTGTCTCCTACCGAGAGGGTGTCACCAAGACAGCCAAGGGCGTCGGCTCCTTCGACCAGGTGCTGGCTGGCAAGAACAACTATGCCGAGATTGAAGTCACGGTCTCGCCCCTTGCCGACGAACTTGTCTCCCGGGGTGAAATGGCGGTTCAGGAAGATCTGTTCCCCAAACCTATTCTGGCTGCGGTCGAGAACAGTGTCCGCGACTCCTTTGCTTCCGGCCCGTTGGGTGGATATCCCGTCATCCACACCCTGGCCCGCATCGAAAAGATACGGAGCCGGGAAGGCGAATTGACCGAGACCGCCGCCACCGCCGCCGCCGCTATCGCCCTCCGGGCCGCCATCCACAAGGGATCGGCCATCCTCTACGAACCAGTGATGTCCCTGGAGGTCACCGCGCCGGAAGAATTCCTGGGCGGCATCATCCATGACCTGAACGGCCGCCGGGCGGAAATCGCCGAGGTCGGCCAGGTGGGCCAGATGCGCTTCGTCAAGGCGCGGGTGGCGCTGGCGGAGATGTTTGGCTACGCCACCACCGTGCGCGGGCTGTCCGGCGGCAGAGCCGACTACTCGCTCGAACCCTGTGCCTACGCGCCGGTGCCCCGCAACCGCATGGCGGATATTCTTGGCTACGACCCGAACGAATAAGATGCTTCAAGCGAGTAACCGGACGGCATTGTAAAAACCGTTAAATCATAGAGATCATAAAGAACAATCGGCATCATTTTGCAGTCTTTTTTCAGGAGAAAATCAGCATGGCTAAAGAAAATTTCGTACGTAAGAAACCCCACATCAACGTCGGCACCATCGGCCACG
>JAJPXZ010000120.1 GCA_021205245.1 Planctomycetaceae bacterium | reverse complement strand
TCGCGCCGAACCGGGCTTGGGTGATGCAGAGGTGTCTCTTTTTCACGGAGATGCGTAAAAGAGAATTACCCTCACCGTTCCCGCCAGTGGCCGTGACGGTCCCTTGGTTGGTAAAGCCGCCGGTGACGGAAATGCCGTACCCGCCCCAGCCATTAACACCGTTCCCGTTCCCGCCCGTGGCAGTGACGTTCCCGTGGTTGGTGAAGCCGCCGGATGTGATGATGAGCGTTGAAGTACTAGAGCTGCTGTTATCCTTCCCGATCACCGTCACCGTTCCGTAATTGGTAAACCCGTCATCGACGGTGTGGACCGGCGGCGGGACGGCATTGCCGTCGTAGACCACGTCGGCGTGGTTGTCTTCCGCCCGGGCGGGCAGGGCGGTCAGCGCGACCGCGAGGCACGCGGCAACGAGAAGGGTGCGGTACATCGACTGCATCATAGGGGCTCCTGGCAGATATCCAGTGGTTAGTATAGGATTGCGCGGAATCGTGGCGAGGAAAATTTTGTACTGCAATTCACAATTAATAATTCACAATTCATAATTATTATCCAATGGGACAATGCACAATGTTTTCCGGTGCATTGTGCATTGTCTCATTGCTCCATCATTGTGAATTATGAATTGTGCATTGTGAATTATCGTTACACAATCAACCCATACTCGCGAAACACCGGCCCCGCCTTGTCCAGCCCGAACGCCAGCCGCTGGCCGCTGTAGCCGTTGCGGCTCTTCGCTATCGTCACCGTCACGGCGTGGCGGGCCGTCGTGCCGCCGGCGACCTGGCTGTCCCGTTCGTCGTGGCGGACCAGGGTCAGGACGTTGTGGGCGAGGCGGGTGATCATCGCCGCGCCCTGGATACCCTCCAAGGGGTCGCGATTGGTTTTTTCCGTCGTCTTGACCGTGTGGGCCACCAACAGGGCGTGGACGCCCGTTTCCGCTGCCGCCGCCGCGATCTCCCGCATAAACAACTGCTGGCCGCGATACTCGGGGCCGCCTTCGTCGAAGGTTATCTGCGACAGCGGATCCACCGCCGCCAACCGGCAGCGGCCGCCCTCGGTCCGGAGGAACTCGGCGACGTCGCGCCAGCCCACGTCGTACACCACCCGCCGGCCACCCACCGTGACGGGGAGGCGCGGGTTCTCGGCCACGCGGCGGTAGAGGTCGGAGACCAGGTCGGCGTGGCGGTCGAGGGCGTCGAGTTTGGTCCGGCCGAGGTGCTCCGCCTCCACGGGCGTACACGGCCTGGACACCAGCCCCCACGACCGTTCCCGCACCGCGAGGAAGCGCATCGCCCACGCTTGCGCCTCGTCCTCGAGCGGCAACAGCCGCCACGGATGCCCAAGCGTCGTCAGGTGCAGGAGCAGGTTGAGGAGGAAATAACTCTTCGCCCCGCCCGGAGGCCCGGCCACCACGGTGATGTTGCCCGGAGCCAGGCCGTTGCCGACGCCCAGGTTAAGGACGGGCCAGGGCAGGGGGAGGTTCGGGTTGCGGCCTTCGGCCTCTTGTTCAAGCTTGCGCCGGAGCGCCGAGGGGGTGCCGTCGGGTTCGCGGCCCACCGGGTTCCAGGTTTCGGTGATGTTCCAGTCGATTGCGCCTTTTTCAGCCATTGTTAATCCTTTCCGCCGCCAGTTTGGCAGCCAATTCGGCAAACACCGGGTCGGGTGCGTAGGACTCCCACTCCAAGTTCCCGTTCCCATCCCCGGCTGAGCCGGAAAAATGTTTCGCGGGTGTTTCCCTTGTTTCTTTCTTAGTATGTAATGCCTGGGAAGGGGCCAACGCTCCTTGGCCCCCCCCGGCCAACGCTCGTTGGCCCTCTCCAGCCAAACGTGACCGGTGGACCGAACCGGCCCCATCGTGGTCACTGACAATGTAACCCTTTTCCATAAGGGCCTTTCTCGAATTTTGTACAGAGGTCCGCGACAAACCGGTCTCGGCTGCAAGGAACGCGTTTGGGGCATCCACCGTCTCCCCCGGGTTACGCGTCGCCGCCGCCAGCGCCAGGATGACGCGGAACTCCTTGACCGTCAGCGTGGCGTCCCCGGCCAGGCGTCTGGCCAGGCCACGGTCGAGCCGGAAATAGCCGTTCATGCGCCGTCTCCCGGCCAGCCCAAATCGACCAGTTCGTGGGCAAGATCGAGGAGCAGGCCCGATTCGGCCATGGGGAGAAACGGCCGCAGCCGCTCGCACGACAGCACCGTGTCGACCACGGCGCGGCGTTCGGCTTCGCGCCGGACAAACCCGCCGTCGAATTCGTAAATGGCGGCGCGCTCGCCCAGCGCTTCCGGGTCGAGCCGGAGCGCCCGGCACAACAGGTCGAGGTCGGCCCGGTCGGCGTCGAGGACCTGCCGGAGGAGCGCCGCGCCGGTGGTGGTCCTGGCGGCGTCGGTGAGGCGGCGGTAGTCGTCGGGTCCGATTGCCGCCAGCCGCCGGGCCGCGTCGAGTCTGGCTTGGAGCGCCTGGACGCGCTGGCGGCCGACGCGGACGGCGTCCCGGTGTTTGACGCCGAACACGCCGAAAACGGCGTAGGCGCAGGCGTCCTTGTCGGCTGGGTCGTTCAGGTAGAGTTCCGGCGGCGTTGCTGTCATGGGGCTGTCTCCTCGGGTATAATGCCGCGCACGGTGCGCGGGTTGACACCTCCAGTTATGCCGCCGTTCACGCACCGGGGTTGCGGAATTTTTCGGCGTGTGGTAGAGTGTTCCGGTTAAAGATGATTTCGGGGTGGTTTTTTGGGCGTGGTCCCAAAAAAGTATGCGCTTGGAATACACCCCGCTCGTCCCACAAATCGACGTCATTCCCGCGAACGCGGGAACCCAGCGGACGGTTCGGGAAAGGAACG
>JAJPXZ010000015.1 GCA_021205245.1 Planctomycetaceae bacterium | reverse complement strand
GGCCTTGAGTTCGGCCGGGGTGGGTTCCCGTTCCTGGGCGTTGCCGAGGTGGAACACCACCACCGCCTCGTCGACCGAGTCGAAATCGACAACCGCCCGGGTAAAATCGCGGGCGGTCGGAACATCCTGCGGCAGCATGGCCGCGAGGTCGAAGGGCGCGTGCAAACCGCCCCGGAAATAGGAGATAATGGGGGGGAGCCAGGAGAGGACGGTGAGGATGACGGCCGCCCACAGGACAACACCATACCGGTGGCAGGCAAAGCCTGCGATTGACCGGAGTATACGTTTCTGCATCGACACAACCACCTTTACTTCGTCGTTGAAAGGATGGTACCGGGACTAATCAACAATAGACGCTGACCAATTTTCCACACGCCATGGGATCGGAAAATTCGTTCGTCTGGAAGGGTCGATTGTTAATTCCGCAAGGCCAGGGCCGGGCCTGCGGTCGGTTCGCGCGGCTGCGAGGCCAGCGGTTCATCCCCGATTTCCGGGTCCATCTGCGCTTCGCGCAAGGGACGGTAGCGGGTGTCGGATGAGGCGGCTATGTCGAAGTCCTCGTCGGTGACGGGAGCGTTGCCGCGCACCTGCTTGAACTGCATCTCCATGGAGCGCTTGTCGCGCGGCCATGAGAACGACATCATATAGGGGAAGACCATGTTTTCTTCAGTCACCCGTTCGCCACGGCGGTTGTTGCCGAGGTTGCGGTAGTCGTCGTAACGCTTGACCAGGAGCGGCTGGCCCCGGGCGTCAAGCTGGGTAATGCTGGCGATGGTGCCGTTTTTCTGATTGATGGCGAGTTGCAGGTGGGGACGGTTGCGAGGCACGTCCTCTTCAAGAATGAGGCCGCCCTTCGGATCCTTGGCATCGGAGTAGCGCCACCGGCGCGACGCAAGCTGCGAATCGGCGCGGAGCATCTGCTGCAGGACTTCGTCCGGATCGAAGCGGAAGGAAAAATTCTGCAAATCCTGGACCTTGCCGTGGTACAGCGTCTTCTGGGTGGGGATGTAGAAACCGACGTCGTCGCCAAGCATCACCACGTCGAAGGCCTGGATGGCTCCGGCAAGCTTGTCGGCGCGGATACGCAGACGGTCGGTATCGTCGGCGACAACGTCGGCGTTGACGGTGAGGCCGAACTTCGAGGGCTGATCGACAATGCGCATGACCCCCTTTCCGGCGAGGCTGGAAAGGTTTGCGCGGGATTCGACCGCGTTCTGGACCAGGACGTTCGGGTTGGCACTCCGGTCCACCTGGCGGTTGGCGACGCGATCCCTGTTACCGCAACCGGCGAGAGCGAGAAGCAGCGTCAACGCGGCCGCGAGGGTATAAGCTTTGGGCATTGTCTGTCCTTATTGACTGTGGGAGGTGAGGACCGCTCCCTCCCGATTCGGCCAGCAACTGCCTGGAGCCGTAATTGGCCGAACCCGGAGGCCATCCTCCGGTCGCCCTAGTGTAGGGGTTTTATCCCGTTACACAAGACGTTTCTGTCGTCGTCAACGCGCAATTCCGCAGTTTCCGATTGGAGTTGACGTCCCTCCACCCCCATGGTACTCCGGGAACATCCCCACCGATGTCCCTGTTTTATGATGAACAATTTTGTTAATTATTAACAGTTTAATCGACATACGCTGCCTGGTGCTTTTCTGCGTCGACCGTTTCTTCCGCCGAGGGGGCGTCGCCTTTTTTGCCCTTCCAGGCGACATTGATCTGCAAATCGCCGCCATCAATGCCGAAGCCGGGGAAGGTGCGCGTCTCCAGATTGCAGAACCCGGCCATGCGGGTAACGTCGCGCCAATGCGACCAGGTCCAATAGAAGGGCCGGCGGATGGTGGTGGATTCGAGCCGCGTATCCCCGTTTTCCTCCGAGACATAGAGGAGCCGGTCGTCGATATAGTCAGCCGCCTTGTAACGAAGTTTGACCAGGGAACAGGTGATTTTTCCCTCGCGGACAAACCACTCGACGCTCTCCGGCGGCTGCGAGTTCCAGTCGGCGGCGACGCGGTCGGCCGGACCGGTGGGCGGCTCGCCCTCGGTCGCACCGACGAACATCAGGAATCCGCCCGAATGCAAGGCATGATAAAGGCCGACCAGGGCGACGCCGAGGTGGTCCCACGACGGCTCCAAGTTCAGGCCGGTGACGAGGATACCGTCGAAATGATGCGGCATGTTTTTGGGCAGTTCGTTCCAGGCGGAACGGAAAAAGGTAACGGGAGCGTTTTCGTCCCGGGCTAATTCACGCGCATGGTTGACGGCGACGCCGGATTTGTCCGAACCAAGGATGGTGACGCCTTTTTCAGCCAGGTAGATAGTGCGTCGGCCAAGGCCGCAGGAGGCGTCCAGGAGAACCTTGGCGTCAAGTTCGTGGGCCATGGTCGCGAAGGCGCGCGCCGGTCCGCCGCCCTGCCCGTGGATCTTGGTACGGAAGCCCTGCCGCCAACTTTCCCGCCGGAACCATTCCCAGCGGTGTACCAAATCCCAGTCGGTCATAGACCCGGGTTGCGTGCTCATCGGTGTCTCCTCTCCCGCCCATCCCTCAAGAAATGCCGAAGGCGGCAACTGGTACGTTACGGGTGCGCGCCGGGATAGTCAAGCCCCATGTCCTCGGGATAGCCGAACATGATGTTGAGGTTTTGGACGGCGGAACCCGCCTGGCCCTTGACCAGGTTGTCGATATGGCTGATGACGCGGAACAGGCCGGTGCGCTCGTCGGCGGCGATGGTGAGGAGGCAGCGGTTGCTGCCGCGCACATCGGAGGTCGAGGCCGGTTGCTTCGCATCCTTGACGAGAATAAACGCGTCGTTTTTATATGTCTCTCTGTAGCAGTCCACAATCTGCGCCCCGGTAACGCCGACCGGCAAGCGGCCGTAGAGGCAACTCATGATGCCACGGGACATCGGCACGACCTGCGGCGTGAAGGTGACGCGGACATCCGCGCCTGCGGCGAGGGTTAGTTCGCGTTCAATCTCCATCACATGCTGGTGGCCGGTCAAGCGGTACGCGCCCATGTTGTCGTAGCGTTCGGGATAATGGTGGCCGACCGACGGCTTTTTGCCCGCGCCGGAAATGCCCGACTTACAGTCGCAGACGATGCCGGCCGTTTCGACCAGGCCGTTACGGACCGCAGGCACAAGGCCGAGAATACACGACACGGCAAAGCAGCCGGGGTTGCCGACAAGCCGCGCCGAGGCGATTTCGCCCCGATGCAGTTCCGACAAGCCGTAGACGGCTTCGGGAAGGAGTTCCGGCGACTTGTGGTCGGGATCCTTGCCGAGGCGGTTCGCGTAATCGGCGTAGAGTTCGGTGGAGTTAAAGCGGAAATCGCCCGAGTAATCGAGGAACTTCCGTCCTGCCGCCAGCTCGCCCGGGGCGCGCACCTGGCCGACTCCGTCCGGGGTGGAGGAGACGGTGACGTCGGCGGGGGCCGAGGCGAATTCGGGCGAATCGGCGTTCAGGATGGGGAGGTCGCAGAAGCCCTCGAGGTAGGGCCATACGTGCGAGATCGGCTTGCCGATATCCTGGGTGGCGGCAAGGGCGGTCAATTTCAGTTCGGGGTGGCGGAGGAGGATCTCGATCATGCCGAGACCGCCGTAGCCGGTGGCGCCGATAATTTTGACGTTGGTCATGATTCTTTTCTCGGGATTCGGTTTTCCCACTCGACCTGGGGAGCGTCGCCCCACAGGTCTTCGAGCCGGTAGAATTCTCGCGCCTGACTGTCGAAAATGTGGACAAGAACATCGCCGAAGTCGGCGAGTATCCACGCCGCCTCGCGTTCGGGCTGGTTAAGGCGTTTGCCGCCGTGCTTGATTAGGCTCATTTCCACCCGGCGGATAATGCCGCGCATACGGGTCAAAGACGAAGCCGAACCGATGACAAAGTAATCGGCATAGTCGATAAGCTTACGCAGGTCGAGGATGAGGATATCCTCGGCGCGCTGATCGTGCATGGCGAGCGCGGCCAGGATGGCCAGTTCGCGGTTCTTGGCGTCGAGGTCGCTTTTTCCGCTTTTTCCGCTTTTTTCGCTTTTTTCGCTCGTATCCATATTTCTCCATACGGTACCGCAACGGGTACGCCGGGCAATCGCCCAGTATACCACACAACGCCACGCGGCGATAGATCCCTCACCCCTATTCTATAACGAATAGGGCGAGATTTCCCGCTGGATAAACTTCTGTTTCAAGAAAGCGAGGGTCTTCTGGTGAATCTGGCAGACGCGGCTTTCCGAAAGATCCAGCACCTCGCCGATTTCCTTGAGGTTGAGGTTTTCGTAGTAGTAGAGAATGAGAACCTTTTTCTCGTCATCGGAGAGGCCCTTCAGCGCTACTTCCTTGATTTCCTGCCGGGTCAACTCGGTCAGCGGGTCCGGCGCGCTCGGATCGGGGAGCATCTGGATTGCCCCGACCTGGTTGCCGTCGCCGTGATCGGAGTCGTTCCAGTTCCGGTCCAGCGGGACCATGTTCTTGATCTGGACGTCTCTCTGGAGTTCGTAGTACTCCTTCTCGTCCAGGCCAAGATACTCGGCCATCTCTTCGTCATGGGCGGGCCGGCCGAGCTTAAGTTCGAGCTGCTCGCGGGCGCGCTTGACCTGGTTGACCTTTTGCCGCAGTTGCCGCGACGGCCAGTCGAGCTTGCGGAGTTCGTCGAAGATGGCGCCGTTGATGCGGCGGTTGCAGTAGGTCGAGAACTTGACCCCCTCGGCCGGATTGAACTTCCGGATTGCGTCCAAGAGCCCGAAGTTGCCGTAGCTGATCAGGTCCTGGACGTCCAGGTAGGTGGGGAACTTTTTCGACATCCGTTCCGCCATGTCGAAGACGAGCGGCAGATAGTTTTCAATCAGCCTCGCCCGGGCGTCCTCATCCGCGGTCGTCGTGTAACTGGCCCAAAGGGCCGCCTCTTCCTCGTCCGACAATGGCGGCGGCGGGATAAAATCTTCAACATATTCGTTCATGCTTCCACCTCCTGGTTGTGTAGAGCGCCGGCGCTGCCGGCTGTATTAAAACTTTTCCCCGAAGTTCCCGTTTTCATCCCCGTTATTCCTCCCCTGCCGGCATTGATTGCGCCGGCGCTTGTTCCGTCCGCATTGCATCGGCGGGCGACATGTCCATGTTGACGATCCGGTCGTAGGCGGTCTTGGCCCTGAACTTCCGCTCCATGTCGCGGCTGCGGCTCTCGGCCAGCACCTCCTGCACCAGGGCGATACCGAGCGTGGAGACAAACAGCCCAAGCAGAAAAAACGCCGCCGCCAGATAAATACCCAGTTCCCACGCCTTCTCCGCCGTCATCGGCTGGTTTTCGCGGCCGGGCATAAAGTAGAAATAGAGCCAGTTGGCGAGGAAGACCAAGATGCCGAGAACGGCAAAAAACCCCGCCATCTTTTTCGCCATCATGCGCTTCTGCCCTCCGCCGACGCCTCGCCGTCCGGCTTGACCTCGCGCCAACCCAGCACCATCTCGGCCAGGGCGACGCTGTCCGCCGGTTCGATGGGCTTGGTGTAGTCCGGCCCGGTGGTGATGTAACCAATGCCTTCCGCCAGTTCCGCACCGACATTGAGGACATCGCCGTACGACACGCACTCGTCCAGCTTGGTCAGCATAATCCGATCGTACCCGGTCGGCTTGTAGCGGAGCGCGGTCTCGCGCATGGTCCGGGCCGAACTGACGCAGGACAGCAGCAGGTGCGTCTCGTCCGCGCCGGCGGCCCGCACGATGGCGGCCAACCGGTCGATGCCCTTGGCGTCGCGGGGCGACCGACCGCCCGTATCCACGAGAATCAAGTCCCGCGACGACATGGAGCGGATGACGTCGGCCATCTCCTCCGGCTCCGACGCGGTGGCGACGGCAATGCCGAAAAGCCTGCCCAAATTATTGATCTGCCCGTCGGCTCCGGGACGGCGGAGGTCTTCGTTCACGACCGCGACCGATTTCTGCGCCTTCATGGCGAACTGAATCGCCAGTTTGACAACGCTTGTCGATTTGCCCACGCCCGACGCGCCCAGCAGCGCGACCACGGTCGGCTTGCCTTCGCGCGGGAGAATCGGACCAGCCGCCGGAATGCGCCGCGCCACCGCGCGCAGGAGTTCGCGGCGGATGTCCTCGGGGTCCAACAGTCCGGGCCACTCGGCCTGCAATTTTTCGACCAGGTCGCGGGCCAGCGCCTCGTCGACGTCCGCCTTGGTCAGGAGGCGGTAACAGTCCAAGAGTTGCGGCGTCACCGCAGGCACGCCGCCCCTGGCCTGCAGGGTGATGATCATCCGCAGTTCTTCGCGGAGATCGGCGTTTTCCTTGCTGGACTTTTCCAATTCCTTCTGGAACGCGTCCAACCGGCCCGATATCCCCGATGCGGCCTCGCCCAGATGGACAAACGGGCTGGCTGCCTCGGTCATGGCCCGTCGTGCGGCTGGACCGTGTTTTTCCGCGCCTTCCAATGCCTTGGCGTAACTACGCAGCAGCGGATGCGCGCCCGGCTTCCCGACCTCCTTGTCCTTCGCGACCTCCGGCTCGGCCATTGGCGCGACCTCCAATTCAACCGCCAGACAGTCGCCGCCGAGTTTGCCTGAAGTCAATTTGCTGAACAGGTTGCCTTCCCGGACGTCGCGTCGTGTGACGATACTGAAATCCGCACCAAGCTGCGACTTGGCTTTTACCAGGGCTTCCGTATAGGTTTTGCCCCGGAAAATCTGCGTTTTCGAGTTTTTCGCCATCGCTCCCATTCCGGGTGGTATTTCCTTTATGCAGCCACCGTTGCTTCGAGTACTCTCCCTCGCCCCCGGAGGGGGAGAGGGTTGGGGTGAGGGGTCTTTCGCTTTAGGTTTCCCTTGAACCAAAGTAAAAAACGATGGTCGGGCACCCCCTCACCCCGGCCCTCTCCCCGAGGGGAGAGGGAGATAATGTTGCACCTATTTGCTGCCCCTAATTCAAATCAACCTTCACCATGCCAACCGACACCGGCTCGTAATCCTGCAGAATCTCGTTGAACGACATCACCGCCAGCATCGGCAGCCTGGCCATGGTCAGGCGCTTGACGTGCAGACGGATCTGCGGCCCGGTCAGGAGCAACGGATTGTTGCCGGTCTGGACCTGACGCTGCACCTCGCCCGATATCGCCTCGACCAGCTTGGCGCTGGCGCCGCCGTGCAGGGTAATGAACGACCCGGCCTCGGTGTGTTCGATGCGTTGCGAAAGCTGTTCCTCCAGACGCGGGTCGAAGGTGACGACATTCAGCTTCTTGGTGCCTGGCACGGCGTATTCGTTGCACAGCCAGCGCTTCAGGCCGTTCCGGGCGAATTCGGTCAGGATGTCCGGATCCTTGGTGCGGCGGCCGACATCGCCCAGGACCTCGAGGATGGAACCGAGATTCCGGATCGACACCTTCTCCATAAGGAGGTTCTGCAATACCTTCTGGACTTCGCCGACCGACAGGACGCTCGGCACCACTTCTTCCACCGTGCCGGGCGAGTATTCCTTGACCGCGTCCAAGAGCTTCCTGACCTCGTCCTTGGTGAGGAGTTCGGCGGCGCGGGAACGGATGACCTCGGTGAGGTGGGTGGCGACAACCGTCTCGGCGTCGACGACGGTGTACCCGACCCGCTCGGCGTATTCGCGGCTGGACGCGTAGATCCACACGGCGGGCATGCCGAAGGCGGGTTCGATCGTTTCGTCGCCGTCCAGCTTTTCCGTCGCCGCGCCGGAGTCGATTGCCATAAAACGATCGGCTTCGGCCGTACCGGACGCGACCGGCGCGCCGTGAATCTTGATGACGTATTCGTTGGCCTCGAGCTGGATATTGTCGCGGATACGGATGGGCGGCACGATGATGCCCAGTTCCAGAGCCAGTTGCTGACGAATCATCTGGACGCGGGCCAACAGCCCGCCGCCGCCGGACTGCTGGGTGTCGACAAGCGGCACCACCCCGTAGCCGACCTCCAGTTCCATGGCGTCAATCTTCAGGAGGTTCTCGACCTTGTCCGCGGCCGGCTTGGCCGCTTCCGCCTCCTCCTCCTGCTTCTTCGCCACCTCCGCCTTTTCCCGTGCCTCAACCGCCGTCGCCGACAACGTGCGCCTGGCGATATACCAGAACACGCCAGCGATGCCGGCAACAATAAGAAGCGGCGTCGCCGGGAACGGGGTAATGCCGACGAGGCCGGAGAAGCCGAGAAGGCCCAGCATGACCGCGGCGGCGGCGATGGGTTTTTCCTGGCCGAAGAACTGCCCCATTATTTCGGTACCGAATTCGGTGCGGCCGGCGGCTCGGGTGACAAGCAGGCCGGAACCAACCGAAATCATCAGGGCCGGGATCTGCGACGAAAGACCGTCACCGATAGTGAGGATGGTGAAAACGCGGGCGGCTTCGACAAATTCCATGCCGTAAATGAACACACCGATGACGAAACCGATAACGATGTTGATGCCGGTGATGATGATGCCGGCGAAGGTGTCGCCCTGCACGAACTTCGACGCACCGTCCATCGCCCCGTAGAAGTCGGCGAGCTGCTGGACTTCGGAGCGGCGGCGAATTGCTTCCTGTTCGTCGATGAGGCCGGAGTTCAGGTCGGCGTCGATTGCCATCTGTTTGCCCGGCATCGAGTCCAAGGTAAAGCGGGCCGCGACTTCGGCGATTCGGGTGGCGCCCTTGGTGATAACCATGACCTGGATGATCATAAGGATGACGAAGATGGTAAACCCAACGGCGAGAGAACTGAGGCTGTTGATGTTCTGGGTCGAGCCGCCGCCGCCCACGAAGGCGCCAAAGGTGGCGATAAGGTTACCGGCCGCGCCGATGCCCTCCTGGCCACGGCCCAGGATCAGACGGGTGGAGGAGATATTCAAGGACAACCGGTAGAGCGTGAGCATCAGCAGGAGCGACGGGAAGGTGGAGAAGTTGAGCGGCTGATCCACAAAGATGGTGACCATCAGCAAGATAAGGGCGAAAAGTATGTTGATGGCCAGCGCGATGTCCATCATGAACGCGGGCAGCGGAATGAGCATGAAGCTCAAGGCGGAAATCACGAATATGGAAATGACGACGTTCTTGCTGCCTTTCGCCAGCAAGAACCTCTGAACCTTTCCAAGGAAGTACATGAGTGGGTTGTCTTTCGGGACTGCGCTCATTCGCCGCCTGTCTCCATTGCCCTACCCGTTTGCGCCATCAAGCCGCCTTCTCTTCCATTTCGCGGAGCATGCGTTGCTTCGACTCCGCACTCATGACCGATGTCAAAATCTCCGCCACCGCGGCGAAAAGCTCTTCCGGTATGTGATCGCCAATTTCCACGCGCTTGTACAATTCGCGGGCCAAAGGCGGGTTTTCAACGAGCGGCACCCGGTTTTCGCGGGCGACGGCGATTATCTGTTCCGCCACCTTGTCCTTACCTTTCGCCACCACCAGCGGCGCGGCCATGCCGGGTTTGTACGAGATGGCAACGGCGAAGTGGGTCGGGTTCCTGACCACCACCTCCGCCTGCGGCACCTCGGACATCATGCGCTGCTGCGCCATTTCCATCTGCTTCTGGCGACGCTTCTGCTTGACCATGGGGTCGCCTTCCATCTGCTTGAATTCCTCCTTGATCTCCTGCTTCGTCATTTTGAGATCTTTATTGTGCTTCCACTTCTGATAGGTGAAATCCGCAAAGCCGACCACCATGAGGAGGATGGCCAGGATCTGCGCCAGGCGCAGCACCCGTTCGACAGAGTAGACGAACATCCCCATCGTCTCCATCTCCACCATCATCATCACGTTCTGCACTTCGAGGCTTATCGTCCACCAGGCGACCGACATGATGACGGCGAGCTTCGTGACGTTCATCACCAGCATCACCAGGTTGCGCATCGCGAACATGCGCTTGAAGCCGGCGATGGGGTTCAGCTTGTTCGGGTCGAACTTCAGCATCTCGGTCGAGACTATCCAGCGCACCTGGTAGTAGTGCACCAGATACGCACCAACCGCGAGCAGAAACAAAAACGGCCCGAGTATCAGCGCCAGCCACATGAACCAGTTCACCGCAAAGGGGATGACCTCCTTGCCGTCCGGAATCTCGAGGAGCGGCATATCGGTGGCGATCATCTTCTCGAAGAAAATCTTCATGTGCCAGGCCATCCATGGCCCGATGTACTTCAGCAGGGTCAGCCCGGCGAGGAAGAGCATGGCGGCCGCCAAGTCCTTGCTCTTGGGGATATTCCCCTTCTTGCGCGCGTCCGAGAGCTTTTTTGCTGTCGGTTCTTCGGTTTTTTCTTCGCCGCCGGACGCCATCCGAAATCTCCGTTATCCCCCGCTACCGCCCCGGAGTCGCATCGCCCATGGCCTTGACCATGTCGGACATCTCCACAAGCATGTCGCCGAGCGGTCCCACCGGCATGTCCTGCAGGTTGAAGACCCAATCATGCGGCACCAGCATCATGCACACCGCCGGATAGACGAAGATAAGGACGCTCAGCCCCAAAACCACGCGGAGCGGCATGCCGAGCACCTGGATGTTCATCTGCGGCATGGTCTTGGTGACGAACCCTTCGACAATGCTGTTCATCAGCATGATCATCATGACCGGAATCGCCAACTGCCCGCCAAGCTTCATCAACCCCGCCGCCTGGACGGCCGACATCTCCAGGACCGGGTGGTTGAAATTCACCTCGGGGAGAATCGCCCCGATCGGCACCCACTCGTAACTTTTCGCCAGGATGAAAATCAACACCAGGTGCAGCTTGGCGACCAGGAACAACATCAGGGTCAGGTTCATGTTGATAAGACCGAGCATGGGCATTTCGATGCCCGACTGCGGGTCCAGCACGTTGGCCATGGAAAAGCCGATCTGCTGCCCGGCAATTTCACCCGCCATCTGCACCCCGGTAAAAATGAGGGTGGCGAGAAAGCAGATAGCCATCCCCAGCACGAATTCCTGCCCGGCCAAAATCATGAGCTGCTGCATATCCATGTAGTCGGGCGTCATCGCCGACCGCGCCGCGAACGGCACCAATAGCAGCGGGAACGTAATCCCCAAGGCAATCCGCGCCTGGGTGAAGAACATTTCCGAACTGAAGAACGGCGCAAAGAGAATCAAACAGCCGCAGCGCAATATCACCAGCACATAGGTGAGGAAGGCGGTGAGGATGCGTTCGACCATGTAATAATCTTCGCTCATCCCGCCCTCGGTTCACATAACGCGTGCCAGCCAACGCCCCAATCCCTAGTAGAAGCTCGAAAACATCGCCATGCAGTTTTCGTAGTACGTGGTGATGAAGTCGATAAGCCACGGCAACGACAAGGACACGACCAGCACCACCGCCGCCAGCTTGGGGACAAACGTCAGCGTCATCTCCTGGATACTGGTGACGGTCTGCATCAGGGACACGCAGACGCCGACCACCAGGGCGGTCATCAGGGTCGGCAGGGACAGGATCAAACACGTCCACAGCAGATCCTTGGCTACGTCGATAATGTCCTGAACTTCCGGTATCATGCACTGTCCCCACGAGCGTTTTTTAAAATATCGCCGCCGGATTGGTTCCGGTCGCCACCGGTACAATCAGGTGCTCCAGCACCGTCGGCGGAAAACTGGTGATCAACCCTTCAAACAACAGCCGCCAGCCGTCGACAATGACAAACACGATGATCTTGAACGGCAGCGATATCATCGCCGGCGGCAACATCATCATGCCCATTGCCATGAGGATTGACGAAATCACCACATCCAGCACCAGGAAGGGGAGGTAGAGGAGAAACCCCATCCAGAAGGCGCGCTTCAATTCGGAACAGATAAATGCCGGAATCAGGGCCGTTGTCGGCACATCGGCAGGCATCAGTGCCCCCTGATAATCCAGTGACGCCGCGTCGGACAGACCGGCCGCGCCCATGAAAAAGTACAATTCCTCTTTGCCGTCGTTGGCGGCCAAACACTCGAGCATGAATTTCCGGATCGGCGCCATGGCCCGCTCCAGCGCTTCCGCCTGGCGGAGGCGGCGTTGCTCGCCCGGCGCGACCTCGACGAATTCGCCGTTGAAATAGGGCGCGAGGCCCTCGTCCCACGATGCCTTCCAGGTCGGCCACATGATGAAAAAGGTCAGGAACAGCGACAACCCCATCATCACCTGGTCCGGCGGCAGCGACTGCGTACCCAGCGCCCGGCGGACAAAACCCATTACCACGGCGATGCGGAGAAAGCTGGTCATCATCACCAGGATGCTTGGCGACAGCGTCAGAATGGTGAGGATAATCGCCACCTGCAACGCCGACGTCATCTGCTCGGCCCGTTCCATCGGCACCAGCGAACCGTTCTCGATGGTCGGAATCGGCAAATAGAGCAGCCCGTCCTGGCGCGGATCGCCACGCTCCAGGAGCGGCACGACGCGCTCGTTGCGTTCGCGGTTGAACATCTCGTTCGGATCAATCGGTTCGCGCGGCGCGACCCCGAGGTCGACCGCGCCCACGCTGTTTACGAACAAAGTTGAAAACGCGAGGCAAAAAAAAGCCCGCAGCGCCAGCCTGTATACGCCCATCCCTCTCCCGTACCCCATAATTATCCCACCGCGTCGACGTGTTGCCGCGCCGCTTCCTTCTCCGGCTCGGCTGTGCCGACGCCGCGTATTTCAGCCACCCGTTGCCGCAGGGTGGACATTTGCGCGTTGATTTGGTTCGCCTTAACGTCGGCCATGGCTCTCGTCTCCGCCGCTTCGGCATCCACCACGGTACGCTGGAACAACCGTTGGAAAATCGTCAGCCCCGCCTCGGTCTTTGGCCTGGCGACTTCGAGGATGCCGGTGATTTCTTCCTCGTCCGTTATTTCCGACAACGAACGGATTTCGTCCGGGGAGACGCCAAGGACGACAATCCGCTTGCCCACCCGCAAGAGCGAGACGTAACGGCGCTGGTCGAGATGGGTGCGGCCGAGGACTTCCATGGCCGGATGGGAAAAAAGCTGACGATGACCGGGGATGTATTTCTTCATCAGGTACAGGCCGACGCAAAACACGCCGCATACGCCGATGACAGCCAGCAGGGCGGGCCAAATCGACGGCATGACGTACTCGCGGTTGTCGCCGTCTCGGTTGGGACGGCGGCGCGGACCGGCAAATGCGATGGGTTGGTTTTCGTAATTCCCCGCCGCTACGGCTGCGACTTCACCACCGGTACCAGTGGCTGCGACAGGGGTTGCGGCAGGAGCAACCGCGGACGCGGCGACCGGCACCGGGGCCGGCGCGGGCGTGGTCTGGATGCTTCGGCGGGTCACCGTCGCGGCTGCCGTGGGCGCGCCGGTGCGGACGGGGAAGCCTTTACCAGCCGTTTCCGCCGCCGCGAGGGTCGCGGGGACGGTCATGCCGATAAGAGCCAGAAACAGTGGCAGACAATAGGATTTCATGCCGCGAGCATCCCCCGTGCGGAGCTGGCATATGCCGTTGTGCGTATCGTTTTGGCGTTGGAAACGCCCCCAGTTTCGAGGTTTATGAGCCGAAGGTGATCCATCCGGCCGTTACCCCAGGAATTGATCCGCCACCAGACGGAGATTCCCCCGAAAGGATTTTCCCGATTTGGGATGCCATAATCAAGGATGTTTTCGGAAAAAGTTGAAGGCGGGTTGGTGGGATTTTCTGGGAACGCGGTGTCGCCTCCCAACGCGTCACCCCGGCGGTGAGGCCGGGGTGATATGTGGAAGAGCCGTGAACAGGAGGCACATGGTGAAGCGTTACAACCGCCGCCGCCCGATTATTCGTCCGCCTTGACGATGTCCCAAATGCGGATGTACTTGGCGTTCTCCTCGCCCAGGTCGCGGATGACCTCGCACTTTTCCAGCACCGAGTCGTCGACGTTGAAGGCGTTGTTTTCGCGGAGTTCGGGGCTGAGCTCGGCAACGGCCGCCGGGTTCGGCATGAAATAGCGGATCGACTCCATGTTGATCGTGGCTACCTCGGGATCGAGGAGGTGATTAATGAAAGCGTGGGCAAGGGCGGCGTTCGGCGTCCCTGCGGCGATGACAAAATCGTCCGACGCCACCGACGACCCTTCCTTCGGGATGAAGAAGTCAATCTCCGGCACCTCTTCCATAATCAGCGCTACATCGCCGTTGTAGCCATGGATGACGTTGAACTCGCCCGACCCGAGTCCCATCTTGGCCTCGTCGACGTCGAACTTGGCGAGCTGGCGCTTCCACACCTGCAGGACATCGCCGGCGGCGGCGAGTTCGGCCTCGTCCGTCGTATTCAGGCTATAGCCCAGGTACTTGAGGGCTGCGCCGATGGTCTCGCGCATATCGTTCAGCATGGTCATGCGGCGGGCATAGGCGGGATTCGCGAAGATGTCCCAACTGCCCAAATCCTCCGCCTTCACCTTTTCCCGGTTGTAGCCGACGCCGGTGACGGTGCGGGTATAGGGGACGCTATAGCGCATGGACGGGTCTTCGGTCATGCGGAGCCAGTTTTTATCCATGTTGTCGAGGTTGGGGATAAGGGCATGGTCGATGGGCAGGAGCATATCCTGTCCGTCCATCACCGCCGACATGTAGGAGGACGGGGTAATGATATCGTACCCGCCGCCGCCGGCCTTCAACTTCGCATACATTGCCTCGTTCGATTCGAAATAGTCCACCGCCACCCGGCAGTTGTTTTCCCGCTCGAACTGCGACAGCACATCGGCGTCAAAATAATCGGACCAGGTATAGACGTGCAGGACACGCTCGCCCGCAAAAACCGTCCCGAAAACGCACAGCGCCAAAGCCGCCACCACACCGATTCGCGTCCGCATAACTTTCTCCATCTCTTCGTTGGTTTTTTCGTAAGGCCTCGCATGGTACGGCAAAAAGCGGCGAATTGCAACGGCATTTCAACCCTTTGGCCTGTCGAGACATAGCGTCCGGTCCGATAAAAAGCGTGATTATCGGGCCATAATTCGTGAATCCGGACGTCGTTTTTGTCGATCAATGGATATCGGACTTTGCTTTTCCGAATGGAAACATCGGAGCCAGCGTCCTTTGCCGCATCGGCCATCGTTGCCGTCGGCGGACGCCATCGGGCGGAGGGGAAAAACAAAAACGGACTATTACCTCTATTACCATTTCAACTGTTGCTGGGAGAAGAAGAATGCGTACGACAAAGGTGGTTACCACTGTGGTCGTCGCGCTCGCGCTTTTGTATAGCGCCGGCTGCGACTCATGCCAATATTATGAAGTCATGCCTGCCGACGGCACCGCGGTGGTGTACAACTGCCCCCCGCCCGTGGTCGGCTGCCCGCCGCCCCGCGCGGTCACCCAGGCCCGTGGCCGTAATGCCCGCCGCGTCTATGGCAGGCGGGTGCAGCGTTTTGCCCGTCCCGGCAGGCAGTACGTTATTGCCACCCCGACCGGCACCCAGACCTACCAGGATCTCGGCACCGCCACGCTGGTGACCGACCCCGGCTACGTCCCCACCGTCGTCGCCGGTGCGGAAACGGCTCCGGTGATGGTCTCCGCCACCGTTGCGGCTCCGGTCGTCGTCGCTCCCCAGCCCAACACCAGGGTTGTCTACCGCCGTGGCAGAATCCAGAAACAGCCCAGGCGGTCGCGGGTTTTGCCCCCCATATATAATGAAACAGTCGTCACCCCGGTCTATGCCGGACCCGTCTACTCCGACGCCGAACCGCTGACGACGACGGTGACGGTTCTCTCAGACGACGTTTATACAGACGAACCGACAGAGGCGGTGATCGTTGACGAACCCGTGCCGGAAGAACCGAGCTATGCCAAATACCTGACTGACGAACCCGCACCCGAACCGGTCGCCCAGGCCGAAGCGGTGGAACCCGACGACTTCGGTTCCGAACCCCCGGCCGTCGCGGCGGCTCCCGTTCCGGCACCGGCACCGGCACCGGCACCGGCACCGGCACCGGCTCCTGCTCCGCAAGCGCCCATCGCCCCCCCCGTTCCGGGGGGCGAGCCGCTGCCGGCCGACATCCAGGCATCGGTAACCTCGCCCATGGTCGTGCCGCCGGTTATGCCCGCCGGGCAGCCCCAGCCGGTCGACCAGGTCGCGCAGGTCTCGCCGTACCAGGTCGGGAGCCAGCCGGTGACCCCGGAACAGCTCTACAACCAGATCGTCATGTTGCAGCAGATGTACCAGCAGATGATGCAGGGCAACACGAGCGGCGCGGTGGTTTCGGAACCGATGTACGCCCTGGCGGGACCGTTGGACTCGGGGTGGGAGCCAGGCACGTTCCCGTCCTCCTATTGCCCGCCGGAAATTTGCCCCCCGTCGGTGCCTATCGTGTGCGCGCCGGGCCAGAACCTGTCGGATTGCTTTACCATGAATGAGTACCAGTTGCTGAACAGTCCCCAGGTCTATGTTCCCGATGCGATGAAGCCGCTCCCGATCGCGGTGCAGCCGTCGGCGATGCCCAACACCGCCTTGATCAACCCGCCCGCACCGGCTACGCCTGCGCCGCAGTTCCCGGCCGCTCCGCCCCAGGTGCCGCCCCAGGCTCCCGCCGCCGTCTCGGTCCGTCCGGCCGCGCCCCCGGTGGTAGCCGCTCCGGTTGCTCCGGCAGCCCCGCAGGTCGGCGGGACGAGTAAATACGAAGCCCTGGTGCCTCCGGCCCAGATAACCCGGCCTTCGCGCCCTGAAGTCAGTATGCCGGCCCCACTCAGCAACGGCACCGGCAGCACCATGCCGCAGATTGCCCCGACCCAGGAGATCGAGAGCGCAGTCGACGCGATGCTCTCCCGCGATCCCCAGAATCCCGGCATGCTTAAATAACTCTCTCTCCCCAACGTGATACAGGACAGGACCGCCGGCGACGGCGGTCATGTCTTTTAGGCCTTGTTATCAGTCTGTACGATAGCACTTCCCCCCCACGTCACCCCGGCGTGCGGACATCCACCAGCGCGCAAACGGGCGGTTCGGCCGGG
>JAJPXZ010000114.1 GCA_021205245.1 Planctomycetaceae bacterium | reverse complement strand
AAAACTGGATTAGCGATATTGTGATGTCAAAGAGGGTATAAAATCAATATACAAGTGGATTCACGGCTGGAATGAGGCGTGGGTGGAAGACATGGATTCGGACTCTCTCAACTACGGCGCTTCATGGGACATCAAGGACAACCTCACCGTGTTCGCGCAGGGCGATTATCTGCGGGTGAAGAACAGGCAATCGGACGTCTGGCACAAGGGGAAGGCCTGGGCGTTTTACACCGGTATCCGCTACGTTATGCCCTACGGCATCAATATGGAGGCGGGCTGGAAGCACGAGCGCATAGCCTACACCGGTCGCGATGGCGACAAACATACCACAGTCACCGGCAATATGATTTACGGTCACCTCGGGTTTAACTTTTAGTTGCGAGTTACGGTGCGCAGAGGGCAATATGGCGCCTCTCCGTTTTTTATCGTTGTATTTTTCCAGTTACGCTGTATAAGTCCAGTCAACTTCCAATGAAGTCATGTTCTTTGACAACTTTGCGCGCTGATGTGATTTTTCACAGAGCGCGTGGTGCGACGGGCGCGAGGGAACACGGTGAAAATCCGTGACAGACGCGCTGCTGTAACCAGGATTGGTCCTTCCGAACGCAAACACTGGGGTAACCCCGGGAAGTGTGCGTTCACTATGGAGCCTGGAAGTCAGAAGACCTGCCCGTCGTGCATTAATCGAAATCCTCGCGATAGGGATGCGTTCGGTTACCGTGCCGGTGTCAGGTGGCACGGTTTAGTCGTTCAATATACGCCATCCCGTTTTGGGATGGCGTTTTTTTGTAGAGTGTGGCTTTGAAGGGGAGAGGGTGAGATGGGTAAAATAATTGGAAGGATGCTCGGCATAGTCTGTTTGAGTAGCCTTAGTAGCCTTATCGGTATTGTGTTTTCGGCTGACTTGCCGGTCGTGACGGAGGGAACGGTGGTTGTGCCTGTGGTGCAGCCGGAGTACGGTGCATCTCTCGAGCCGCAGCGAGTCGTCGTGACGGCGACGCGTATCCCGACGCCTCTTGAAAAGGTCTCCGCTTCGGTAACGGCTTTGACCGGAAGCCGGCCTGGGGACGTGAATGCGGCACGAACAGTCGGCAGCATGTACACAGCGGGCGATATCGAAACGCGGCAATATCGCTCCTTGAGTGACGTCCTGCAAGTTATCCCAGGTTTCTCCTTTTACAATCACGGGAGCAACGCCAGTTCCGGCGATTACTCCATGCGCGGCATGGGTTCGGCAAACACTCGATTTTTACTCGATGGCATGCCGCTTCTCGATCCTTCCGGCACCGACGGTCACTTTTATCTCGGTCTCAACCAAATGGACAATATTGGCCAGCTTGAAGTCTTACGTGGCGCGAACAGCGTTCTGTGGGGATCAAACGCTGGTGCAGGCGTGGTCAGCCTGACCAGTAGAAAGGGCGAAGGGGAATTAAGCGGTTATCTTTCCACCGAAGCAGGCAGCAGGGGAACCGTGAGAACCCGCATCGGGGCCCAGGCAGGCAATGAGAAAGGGGATTTTTCCTTCGGCGGCAGCCTCTTCCGCACCGACGGGTTCAATATGAATGAGCGCAGCAATAATTATGCGGACAGGGACGGGTACAAATTTGGCAACGCCAATCTTCGTCTCGGTCTGAATGCCACCAATTGTTTGCGATTCGATCTTTTCACCAATTATATGCGGACCAGGTCGGACACGGATTCCAACGGGTATTTTCATTCGGATGAGAAAAACGATATCGAACGGGTTATGATTCGTCCGCAAGCCACTCTTTCCCTCTTTGATGGCAATTGGGAGCAGAAGGTTGGATTCGGCTACATACGTAATTACCGCCATTACATGAAACCCCAGACCGCTGCCAGCGATTCCAAATACATCGGCGAAACATTCAAGTTTGATTACCAGAGCATCATCCGTCTTACGGAGTGGAATACCGTATTGGCTGGCCTTGAAGTCGAAACGAACTCGATGGAAATGAAGGATGAAACGACAACCGGGTGGGACCGGCAAAAGTCCGGCAGCGTTACCACAGCGGCATTCTATCTTGAGAACCAGATCAACCTGAACGACACCGTATTCGTCAATGCCGGTGTCCGGCAGCTGCACCACGACGACTTCGGGGACCATACGGTATGGAACGCCAGCGCAATGTATGTCCTGCCGACAAAAACCAAGGTTAAATCTTCTGTCGGCACCGCATTCAACGCACCGAATCTTACTCGCCTCTATACCGACAACTTTAGTATGCCTTCCATGCCGTATTATCACAACAGTGACCTGAAGCCCGAGCGCGTGTTCAGCTGGGACGCAGGTGTGGAGCAGTCCCTCTTTGAGGACAGGGTTACATTCGGGTCGACGTATTTCTGGAATAAGGCGAAAGATAAGATGGATTGGGCTCGAGATTTAAGCCGACCCGGCACGGCGTATACCTATTACAATATGGATGACTATCGGGCGTGGGGATTCGAGTCCTTTCTCCGCATTGCCATAACCGAAAATGTCGTCTTTTCCGCACAACATACCTGGCTGAGAATGAAAACGAGTGAGGAACGAAGACATAACCGCCTCGTCGAGATGAAACCAAAGCATACGGCATCGGCCAATATCGACTGGTATATAAATGACCGCGGAACTCTGACCGCCGGTGTAAAATTCATCGGTTCACGGAATCAAAGACAGAGTGATACCATCAATCGAAAATTGGCATCCTATGCACTTTTCCGAATTGGCGGATCCTGGAAGGTCAATGACCATATCGAGATCTTCGGGCGAGTGGAAAACCTTTTCGACAAGAAATATGTCATGCGATATAGCGATGTCGGAACTGCGACACGAGCACCATCAGCCTATGGAACCGAAGGCAGATCCTTCTATGCCGGCGCGACGCTCTCGTTCTAAAAACCAGTACGTAATCCTCCCGGTGTGTCCACACGGCGACTGTTTGTGCCGTGTGGACACGCTCATTTTTGGTCTCATGATGGTGGCGGCGCTGAGTGCCTGTACGCCCGTTTACGCTGAAGACAGAACAGCGGCCGCCGCGTGGTGGCTGCAGGGTGAAACGCGGCGGGACGATTCGGGCAGTGTCGCACAACATCTCGTTCTCAGATTACCGCCGGAGGCCGGCGATATTGCGGAAGTCGAGTGCTTCGTCAGGCAAGCGGCGATCGCGGCCTACAACCAGGGCGAATCCGACGACTTTGTTTCATGGCAGCGTCTGTCCGCGCGACGAGGTCCAAACGGTATGGTATCGTTGACGGTGGAGGCGGACCGTTACTGCCGTACGACAGTGTGGGCAACGATACCGTTGCCTGGCGGCGTCGCCTGGGCGCAAACCATTTTCAACCAATACGGCAAGGTTGCCGAACCTGCGCCGGCCGTCGCGGCGACGATGGACCCGCCGGCGTTCAGCTTGTCCTCGAGTGGCGAAGACTATTGGCCGCAGACGGGGCATACTTTCACGGCGACGCCTGGATGGGACGGTGCGGTCGAACGCATCGATGTTGTTGATGAAGCGGGCGGTATTCTTCACCGGTCCATCGATCACACGGGGCCGGTTTCCTATACGCCGCCGCACGATCCGGCATTGGATAGCGCGGGGGATCGGGCTAAGAAGCATTTCGTTTTTCTTGCGATTTCTCCCGGCGGCAACGAGACGCATTCACTCAGTGTCGCCGTCCACCGTTCGCGGTCCGGCAACATTGATTTGCCAACCGGATTGTTGATAGGCGCGGTCGCGATGGCGGTTTCATTGTTCGTAGCGGTTCGCTTGCGAGCCGCGAGGGCTATCGAATGACACTGTCCGGACTTCGTCTTCTCGTGCAGCACGCGGCTTTTGCCATGCTCATGTATGGCGGACGCTTCGGCATTCGGCTTGGCCCGGCGCTGCCGTGTTTTGCGTGTCCGTATGTCGCCGGCTGTGGTGGCGGTTGTTACTTAATGGCATTGCAGGGACCGTTTTTCGGTCTTGGCATGCCCTGGGCCGCCGCGACCGGCGTGTGGCTGTGGAGGGCGGTTGGGTACCTGCTGTTTTTCGTGCTGCTGGTTGCCCTCTTCGGCAAGTTATGGTGCGGCTGGATATGCCCGTTTGGAACTCTGTCGGACTGGCTCGGACTGGTGCGGCGCAAACTCCGGATTCGCGAAAGCGCGCTGTCGCCACGGGGGACGACGCGTTTTGGATGGATTAAATACGTCCTCTTGGCGATGCTTGTCGTTCTGCCGCCGTTTGTCGCGGCGGGATGGCTGCCGCAGGACTTCTCACTGGCATTCTGTAACATCTGCCCGGGAAAGTCGCTCCTGCCGCTTTTCGCGGGCGAGACAAAGTACCTGGGCATCGATTTCACCAATCACGTCACGACCGTATTTTCCACTGTTCTGGTTGTGGTCACGGCAGTGGTGGTGGTGGGATCGTTCTTCAAGGACCGCTTTTTCTGCATGGTTTGTCCTTTGCTTGCGCTGATGCATATTTTAAAACCGGTAACATTCTCGCGGCTTCGCAAGGAGCCGGATCGCTGTACCGGGTGCGGCACGTGTCGAAGAGTTTGCCCGATGGAGGTCGAGGACGTGTATACCGAAAAAATCGGGAACGATGTCCAGGCAGGCGCGTGCATCGGCTGCCAAACGTGCGTCGGCTCGTGCGCGGGCGACGGCGCGCTCAAGACGACATACTTCGGTAAATCCGTGCTGGTCAGTTCACGAAAGCGTGCCGCGCAGGCGATACGGAGGTGGTTCTGGTGAGCACTCATACCAATTCCCCAACCATGTCCAGGCAGGACGCGGTTCGAAAACGCGCCGAGCGGGAACACGGCGCGATGCTGGATGAATTGCGAACCAGAGCGGACTACCTGTCGGAATACGAATACTTTATGGAACGGCTCACCGAGACGCCCGCGCAACTCGCCCAACGGGTGGCAATGACGCTTGTGGCATCGTTGTGTATCCAAGCGCCGTTGGAAATTTTCCATGCCCTCGGACTGTTCTCCTACCGCATTTCGTGCGCAAGTCTTGTTCTTGGATTGGCTGCCGCTCCGGCGTTGCCAACCCTTGCTTGTCCGCTGCTCCGTTCGTGTCTGGGAATGCTTGCCAACCAACCCGACTCGGCGATTTTTCAGCAATGGCTTATTCCAACGACGTGCGACTGGGTCGTGAAGTTTCCAGAGATGGCGCGGTTGGCCGGGCTTGCGGAACCGGACGATATATATTGGCTGGAGTTGCCGCATCTCAAGGACGCGGCGGCGAGTCAAGGGCGATGGGGGGCTGAGGTAAAGCGACTGGTTCGACACCTCGAGAAAAGGACCGGCCGGAGGCTCGGCGCGCGGAGTCTGGAACGTTCGATGGAGATTTACCAGGATGCCTGGCGGGTTTTTACCAGTCTTATCGAACGCCGCCGCGAAGGCGCGGTGCCCGCCGTGTGGTTCATTCTTATGGCAAACGCATTGTACCGGGACTGTCCGAAGGGGTGGGCCGAAGCGGTCGAGCGGGTTATACCGAGGTTATTGACTCCCAATGATCGAGGAAAACGGGTTTTTCTCGCCGGTTCGCCGGTTTTTTACCCCAATTATAAAATCCCGTCCTTGCTGGAAGAGGCCGGATTACGCGTCACCGCCGACGATCTTTGTTCGTCCGAGCGTATAATTCCGGGAGCCGTCCATTATCGCGATCCCTCTTTGGACGGTTTGGTCGAAGCTTTGGCGGAACGGTATCACCAGGGGTGTCTCTGCCCGACCTTCGCCGACAATGAGCGCCGACTCGGCTCGATTCTCAGCCAGCGGGAAAGTTTCGACGGTGTCGTTTTCCAGGTTCTCAAGGGTTGCCATCCGTATGATCTGGAGAGTTTCGTCCTGGAGAAAGCCATGAAGGAACATGGTATCCGTTTTATCAGAATAGAAACGGATTATGCCGCCGAGGACCGGCAGAATATTTTAACGCGGCTCGAAGCGTTCCGCGCTAGCCTTTAGGAAGAGTAACATGGGTTTACACGTTGGACTCGACCTCGGGAGCACGGCGATAAAAATCGCCGTTCTCGAAAATGGCGCGCTGCTCGCCTCCCGTGCCACCGTCACCGCTCCCGGGCAGGAAGAGGTTGCGGAGCGGTTGCTCCATGAGGCGCTGTCCTGCATCGACCGAAGCCCGGACGATGTGGAGCGGCTTGTCGCCACCGGCTATGGAAAAAGGCTCTATGCCCGCGCCGACCGAATGATGGATGAGATCACGGCCAACGCGGTGGGAGCTTTTCATTGCAGCGGCGGCGAAGCCAGGGTGGTAGTGAATATCGGCGGGCAGGACATGAAGGTCATCTTTCTTGATGAAGGGGGAAGGGTTGCGGATTTTAAAATGAACGACAAATGCGCCGCCGGAGCGGGACGGTTTTTCGAACAAGCCGCCCGGATTCTCGACGCGCCCCTGGAGCGGTTCGGCGATCTGTATCAAGCCGCCTCGGAGACGGCGGAGTTGAATAGTACCTGCGTGGTTTTTGCCGAGAGTGAAATGGTCTCCTTGTTGGCGCGTGGGGTGCCGCGAGAAAATATCGTCAAGGGATTATGTCATTCGGTCGCCCGGCGGGCCGTGTCGCTCATTGGGTCGTCGTCTCCTCAGTCGGGACTCTATCTCGACGGGGGACCGGCGTGCAACCATGGTTTGGCGGACGCGATGGCGGAGGAATTGCTCGCACCGGTTGGCGTACTGCCGATGCCGCAGTTTACCGTCGCCATCGGTGCGGCGCGAAGCACGGCGGAAGGGTGATCAGTGGAATTGAAAACGCTCCTCCTCGGTTTGATTATGGCTACCGCCTCCTTTGCCGTTAAAACGGGATTGGGATGGGGGTATGCCCTGTCCGCCTCGAGGGGATGGACCAAGGCGACGGCATCGACGGCGGTTGTCGCGGGCTATGCGCTCTTCTTCGCCGTTATTTATTTATTTGTGCAAAGAGTGGATATTCTCGCCAATTATGCGTCGTTTGCCCCTCTGTGGGAAAACGGGACGCTCCTGCATTGGCTGATGGCGTTCTTCCTCGCGATCTGGGCGGTGGTTCTCTTGCGGGGCGCCGGGTGCGTTGCCGACAACTGCTCCCGGCCTTCTCCAGGCAAGAGCTGGCTCGCGCTGGTGATCCCGTGTCCGGTGTGCCTGAGCGTTGTGGTCATGGCTGAAAGCGCGTTGGCGCTTTATTTTCCCGACAGGGCGGCCATGGCGGTGGCCATTCTCTTTGCGGCGTTCATGGCGGTGGCGGGCGTCAGCGCCTGCTGTATGCTGCTGGGCAGCGGAAGCGACGAAAACCGGCGCGACGCATTGGGCATGGCCATGCTGTTCATCGCCTTGTATTTCGCGCTCTTCGCCCTGGTCTCGCCCCAGATCGGCGATGCGGAACGCATCTACGCCATCGCTTCCCGGCGGCCGTCGACGCCAGGCCCGATTTCTTCGCCGGGAACGGTTCTTGCGATTGGCGCGCTCCTCGTTATCGGGTTCATCGTCTCACTTGTAAAAAATCGGAGGGTACAGTGAATATCGGCGCGTTCTTAAGCTCGGCCATATATCTTATTTCCAGCTCACTTCTCTACCCGACCATGGTCCTGCTTCTTGCGGCGTTCGCCGTGGCTGTAGTCAGTACCGGCGGCATCCTGGCCGAATGGCTGGAACGAGCGCGGCTTCCGGAGGCAAAGCCGGAAGAGTGGCGGCAACTTCTTGCCGCGCCTGATGCGTTTCCCACCTATCTTTCCGGAGCCAGCCGCAAGGCGTTCATGGATATGCGTACTCTTACGGCGCAGCCGGACTGCACCTGGGAACAGGTGGAGGGGTTGTTCCTGCGTATCCGGCATGATATGTGGAAGCGGCTCGACTATTTGCGGATTCTGGTCCGCGTCGGGCCGTCCTTGGGGCTGATGGGAACACTTATCCCCATGGGGACGGGGCTGGCGGCGCTCGGCCAGGGCGACATTGGCAGGCTGTCCGGCGATCTCATCATAGCCTTTACCACCACTGTCGTCGGGCTTGCCGTGGGTATCGCCGCCTTCACTTGGTATACTCTGCGACGCCGGTGGCTGGAGCGGGATATGCATCTTCTTCTCATCGCGGCCGAACTCCTGAGCGCGCGCCACGAAGCGAAAGGCAAGTAGCATGGAACAACGCCGTTTCGGCCGGTTCGACCGCCTGATGGACGACCCGCAAGGCGGGGATGACGATCCGCTTTCGGGGGTCGCCAATCTTTTGGATGTCGGGTTGGTCTTTATCGTGGGCCTGATGCTCAGTCTTTTCGCCGCCTACCATCTCGATGATCTCTTTGATCAACAGAGTAAAATGACCATCGTCAAGGAGGTGGACGGCGAGATGCAGGTTATCGTCAAGGACGGCCAAAAAATCGAGGCCGTCAAGGTGAGCCGTCAGGAAGCCGAAGGAAAAGGCATGCGACTTGGCGTCGCGTATCGGCTCGAGGACGGCAGCATGGTCTACTTACCCGACGAGGGCGAATAAATGTCTGAGATCAGCGCATCGCCTTTTCTTCGCTACGCGGCCTTCGTATCGATTTTTGTCTGCCTGATTTCCCGTTGCACCGCCAGCGAGACGCCGTCCCGAATCATTTCGCTGGTGTCGGAAGCCACGGAGATAATTTGCCTGCTTGGCGCAGGAGATAAACTGGTGGGCGTGGCGTACCAGGATGCCGGTTTATCCGGGTGCGCGGACAAGCCGCTGGTCGGGTCGGCCGGTTCGCCAGACCGTCGTGCCATTCGTGAATTGACGCCGGATTTGGTTATTATCGAGAAGAGCGTGGATGAGACCTTTTTCGATCGGTCCGGAATAGAAACGATGGTATGGGAGACCGGCGGCAATTTCGAAACGGCGAAGGAAAAGCTCCTCACCATCGGCCGTCTTGTCCAGCGTCACGCTTCCGCTCTGCGCGTGCGTGAGCAGGAGCAGGAGCGTGCCGACACCATTGCCGCCAAACTCCGCAAAATGGGAACCGGAGCCTTTCGAGGTGCGTTTATCCGGGGACGAGATGACATCGTAATTGATCATGCGTTGTCCGTGCGGTCGATTTTTGCCATGGCCGGCGTTCATGCTCCTCCGCCCGACCAGGGCGTTGCACCAGACGATCTGGATGCGTGGCTGCGTTGGAATCCCGAAGTCATTGTCGGGGAAAGCCGCGAAAAGCAAGAGTTGCTTGCATGTCTGGCCCGGCCTGGATGGAAGGATGTCGAGGCGGTTAAACAGCGCCGGGTCTACTTTTTCCCGTCGGTCCTCCTGAATCACGCGAGCGGCCATACGGCCTACACGGCCGCATGGCTGTGCTCACTGATGCACACCGAAGCCTTCGCCGATCCCGACAATTTCGTGCACGAGGAGGCGATGCTTTCCGAGCGGCCGATCCAGCTCGATTTGCCGTATGTGAAGGACGCCAGACTCGTCGAGAGTCGCATCGGCGATTTTCGCCACAGGACAGCCCTCCTGAATTTTACATCGCCACAGCAGGTTCTCTCGACTTCCGACGGCTGGCTGACCGACGTGACCACGGTCGGCAACTCCTTCGCGCCCACGCCTATGTGGTCGGTCAACCATCTCCTGGGGATGCGCCGTAGCCGCGACAACGTCTTCCGCGTGCTGGGACTGGAGTCCGGTTCGGCCAGCCTGCTCTTTACCGGTGCGGATATGAATAATCTCGCCGTAAGCGTCCGCGAATCGGACGAATTGACGGCGGTGGTTGTGGCGACCGCGGGCGTCGAGTCCAACGCGGTGCGTCTGTCCAAAGACATCGGCAGGTATGTCGAACCCGGCACGATAAACATTATTCTCATGACCAATCGCCGCCTTGAGCCCAGCGCCATGGCGCTGGCGGTCATCGCCGTGACCGAGGCGAAAACGGCGGCGCTGTGGGATATGGATATCCGAAGTGCGCAGACCCCGCGACTCCACCCCGCCACCGGCACGGGAACCGACGGCGTCATTGTGGTGCGGGGGGAGGGCGCTCCCGTGCAGTGGGTGGGTGGTCATGCCAAACTGGGGCAGCTCATAGCCGAAGCGACGAACGAGGCGGTTAAAAAGGCTGTTCGCAAACAAAACGGTTTGGCTGAAAACCGGCATATCTGGGCCAGACTGGCTGAACGACGGATTTACCTGGAGCGCGTTTTGGGGAGCAATTCCGAAGAAGTGCAAAAGGCGGAATCCCTCCTAATGCGACCCGAATGGGGCTCTCTTTTCGAGGCGGCGTTCAGCCTCGACGATGCCGTGGTCATGGGGCAGGTGCGCGACGTCGGGTTTTTCACCGTGCTGGCGCTGGACTGCGTCGGGCGTTCATCCAATGCGGCGGCCTCCACCCTGCATATGCTTCCCGGCGACGACGACCTCCCGCCCATGGTGACCATAGCGTTGCGCGCCCTCCTCACCGCCTCGCGTCTTGAGGAGGCGGGACTGTGAGGTGGATGCTGGCGGGAATCGGGATCATGATAGTCTGGGCTTCCGTCGCACTTTCGGGCGAAGGAAGGCTCTCATGGTTGACCATCGATTCCGACTCGTATCTAATGCGAATGGCGGTGGAAAAACTGGATGTGCCGGATGAAATCGAAGCCCGTGCGTTTGTCCTTTCCGATCTGGAGCAGGACGAGGCGGCTCGCGACTTCCTCGCATCCAGCCAGGTGATTCTTGTCGATGTCATGGACAAGTCCCTGTCGGGGTATCTTGTCGACAACGACCTGGTGACTGGGCGGAGCGTTTTTGCCCTGCGCGGTTCGGCCGACGACAGCGCACTCATGGCGACCGGTTTCATCTTCGACGCGGATCTCGCCGGGTATTTCCACCATCTTTCCCTCGACAATGTAATCAACCTGGGACGCCGCGCCGTCGCCAAGACGATTCACCCGGCGATTTCTTGGCGCGATCCCGTTTCGCTTCCCCCTCTGGGCATTTACCATCCCGATGCGCCGCAGCCGTTCGAGCGCCACGAGGACTTTCTCGAATGGCGGCGAGCCACGCCCGGGTACGACGCGACTCGACCCTGGCTTGGCGTCATGCTCTTTTCCTCGTACCTCATCCCCGGACAAGTGGAAGCTATAAACGATCTCGGGCGTGAGTTGGAACGGGGCGGCTTCAACGTCATCCCTGCCTATGGACGTGATAACGCGGTTATCGAATCGGTCTTTCTCGATGAAGCACGGAACCCCCGGGTCGACGCCATCCTCAGCTTCACGCTCAAGTTCGCCTCGTCGCTGACGCCCGAGCTGGCCCAAAGCCTGAAGGATGCCGATGTCCCTGTTTTCAATGCCATATCCCTGTACACGCAAACGGCCGACGCCTGGCGCGCCAGCCCGGAAGGGATACCGCCCGGGGACGTCGCCTGGTCGTTGGGCACCCCTGAAATAAGCGGCCTTATCGAGCCGACGCCCTTGACCGGCAAGGTCGAAGAAATGCGTGGCGGCGGGCGCGTCTACAGGAGCGTCCTGTTGCACGAGCAATTGGCGAATCTTCTGCCACGGATCAAGAAGTGGATAGCCCTTCGCCGGATGAACAACGCCGACAAGCGCATCGCCATTCTCTATTACAACCACAGCCAGGGTAAACAAAACATAGGCGCGAGTTATCTCAATGTGTTTCGCAGCCTGGAATCCATCCTCACCGCCCTGCGAGCCGACGGCTACGGCATTCCGGAAGAGACCGGTCTGAGCGAAGAGGATATGACCGCGCTGGTCCTGAAAAGCGGCCTGAACATCGGCAGTTGGGCGCCCGGCGAATTGGATGCCATGCTCGGGCGGGGCGGGGCGGTGGAATTGCCGCTGGCGACCTATCGTCACTGGTTCGACGCCCTTCCCGCCGAATTCCGCCGACAGGTCGTGGCGCAATGGGGCGAGCCGGAAGCGTGCGAAATCATGGTGCGAAACGACAACATCATCATCCCGACCGCGTTGCGGGTCGGCAATGTGGTCGTGTTGCCTGAACCGAGCCGTGGCATGACCGACGATCCCATGAAGCTCTACCACGATCCGGTTCTCTACCCGCACCATCAGTATATAGCCGCGTATTTATGGCTGGCACACGGTTTCGGTGCCGACGCGATGATTCACCTCGGGACACACGCCACCTATGAGTGGCTCCCCGGCAAACAAGCCGGGCTTTCCCCGGCGTGTCCTCCGGAAGTGATGGTGGCGGATATTCCCAACCTCTATCCCTACATCGTCGACGACGTTGGAGAAGGGCTGCAAGCAAAACGTCGCGGCAGAGGCGTGGTCATCGACCACCTTGTCCCGCCGTTGGTTCAGGCCGGTGCATACGGGGAATACGCAGAACTGAAGGGCTTGATTTCACAATACCGTCACGCCTTGTCGATGGATGCGGCGACAGTGCCAGCACGGCTGGCCGAGATAGCCGCCCGTGCCGGAGAATTGGGCGTGCTCGCGGACATCGGCCTCGAGGAAGTCTCCACCGCTGAAGATGGCGAAAAGCTTGCGGATTATCTCGAACATCTCGAAACGGGATACGCACCGTACGGCGTCCATACCTTTGGTCGGTCGCCGGATGGCGATGCTTTGGCCGATACGGTCCGCGCCGTCATCGAGAGGAATGACGACCTCGACGGCGAGGCGATACGCCGCGATGTGTCGGCGTCGGGAACGAGAGAACTGGAAAGTTTGCTCCGGGGCCTTTCCGGACGGTACATCGGACCTGGTGAAGGGAACGACCCTGTACGAAATCCCGCCAGCCTGCCCACCGGCCGAAACTTCTACGGGTTCTCGCCAAACCGGCTCCCCAGTCCCGCCGCGTGGGAACTTGGGCAGCAGGCTGCCGCCGACATCATCGCACGCCATCGCGATGACCACGATGGCGCGTTTCCCGATAAGGTGGCGGTCGTCCTCTGGGCGGTTGAGTCGCTTCGTAACGAAGGTCTCAACGAAGCCACCATTCTGTCCCTTATCGGCATGAAACCGGTATGGAACAAACGTGGCCAACTGGGCGGCGTCCAGCCAATTCCCGCATCCGAACTGGGCCGACCGAGAATCGATGTCGTGGCGAACGCGTCCGGCCTCTACCGGGATCTGTTTCCCGATAAAATTCGCTTTCTCGATAACGCTATACGCCACGCCGCCACGCTGACCGACGTGGAAAATTTCATCCGTATAAACGATCGCCGCATGACGGAATCCCTCGTCTCCTCGGGGATGGAACCGGGCGCGGCCGAAGCGATGGCCAAGGCGCGCATTTTCTCCGAGTCTCCGGGAGCCTACGGCAACCGCGTGTCCGAACTGGTCTCGGCGTCCGGCCTATGGCAGGACGACGCATCGATAGCCGATACATTCCTTCGTCATACCGGGTACGCGTACGGCGAGAATTTCTGGGGAGTACCGGCCCAACCGTCCTTGTCTGCCAATCTCGCCGACGCTTCGGTGGCCTGGCATTCCTCCTCGTCCAATCTCTATGGCCTCATGGACAATGACGACATGTTCATGTACCTGGGCGGGATGAGCTTGGCGATCACGCGGTTGTCTGGACATAGTCCGACGACAGTCATAACCGAACAACGGAGCGGCGACGCCGTGACGGTGCGCGACCTCCGTTTTATGCTTGGCCGCGAAATGCGCAGCCGCTATCTGAATCCAAAATGGATTGAAGGCATGATGGCGGACAACTATGCCGGAGCCGGCGAAATGTCCAAGTATGTGGAGCATCTGTGGGGGTGGCAGGTGACCGCGCCGGACGATGTGGACGTATCCATGTGGTCGCAGACGTACGACGTCTATGTGGCCGACAAGTATGGTATGGACGTCAAGGAATTCATGGCAGACGCCAATCCGTGGGCCTTCCAGTCTCTTACCAGTCGTATGCTTGAAGCCGTGCGCAAGGGCTACTGGTCTCCCCCCGAGTCGGTGCGGTCGTCATTGGCGGCGGAATACGCCATGAACGTTATCACAAAGGGCGTGGCGTGTTGCGACCACACCTGCAACAACCCGCAACTCAACCAGATGGTTATGACCCTCATCTCGCTTCCCGGCGTTCTTTCCCCGGAAATCGCCACGCAGTTCAAGCTCGCGATGGAACAATCCGCGCAGAAGAGCCTGGAGGAGCAGGTGCGTGAACGCCAGGAACTCCTCCAGTCGTTGGGGAGCCAACCCAAAGCACCAAAGGAGCCCGAAGCGGGAAGTCGGGCCGAAGATCCGGAAACGGTCAAGGGACTCAAAATGGAACCGCTCGACCAGGAGGACGAAGCCGAACTCGCCTCGTCGGGCGTGCAATGGTATGCCGCATTTCTTGTACTCGGTCTGCTCGCCCTCTTTTACCTGGGAATGCGCAGGCGTGATGGTTAGAGCGCTCTCTGGCTCCTGCAATCCCCAGCGCCTGTCTAGCAGGAATTGCTTGCTTATATCGTCGTGGTAAGCGTGAAGTATAACCTCTTAAATTGGTATAACAATGGGGGCTTTCCGTCTAAATTAGGAACTATTGATCCTTTTTATTAAACAAGAACAAATGCGAACTGAATGAAAGCCATAAAGAATACGCTCTTAAAGCTATCAAAATGTCCACGGAAGCAACCATAGACATGAGCGAGGCAACCGTGAGATTTGCTTAATGCGAAGAGTGGAGTATGGTGGCGCTATTCTGTATTTCCACCCCTTGCCACCTCGCGATCCTGCAAGAATGCGCCCTACGGCCCTGGTGCGTCCCAACAAACAGCCGCTTGGGCCTTAAACGGCTCTGGACCGTTTGCAGCTTTAGCGCGGAGTAGCCACAATAGAAGCCTATCAAACAATACATCATAAAAAAACTCACAGAATCGTCCAGCGTGTTTCCATGGAAGGCGCATTTCTCAATCGGTTCGGTAAAAGCTTATGGAACTGGTTAGGAGAATTTCATGGTGGATAGTTATCCACAACGGCTCATCGAAAAAGACTATATTTAGCTAAATTTTGTGGTCTACGTGCCACTACCCGCCTTTATGTAGCCTGCTCACCAAGAACGCTGCACTCCAGTAAAACACTCTCAATCTTACTGCTCTATGGCAGCACTCCATGATATGGTAGTGGAAGCATCGGTGTAATTGGATTTGAGGCATTAACACTGGTCCCATCAAAATAATTCGATCTGACGCTTGTGAACATACCAGACTGCATACAATCCATACCTATCGAGGTCGACGATTAGCCCCCATTTCATAACCATTTATCGAAAGGAATTACCATGCAGGAAAGAACGCTGATCAACAGGAACCTAGCCCAGATGCTGAAAGGCGGCGTTATCATGGATGTCTCTACTACTGAACAGGCGCGTATTGCCGAGGCGGCAGGTGCGTGCGCGGTCATGGCTCTGGAGCGGATACCGGCCGACATTCGCGCTGCGGGCGGGGTGTCCCGGATGAGCGACCCGAAGATGATTCGGGGCATTCAGGATTCGGTCAGTATTCCTGTAATGGCCAAGGTCCGCATCGGCCATATCGCCGAGGCGCGTATTCTCGAGGCCATCGGCATCGACTATATCGACGAAAGCGAAGTGCTGTCGCCCGCCGATGACCTGCACCATATCGACAAGACAAGTTATACCGTCCCATTCGTCTGCGGGGCCAAGGATCTCGGCGAAGCGCTCCGCCGCATCCAGGAAGGCGCGACAATGATCCGCAGCAAAGGCGAACCCGGCACCGGCGACATCGTTCAGGCGGTGCGTCATATGCGGAAAATAGCCGGACAGATGCGCGCTCTCACCGCCATGGCTGAGGATGAGCTGTACGAAGCGGCCAAACAACTCGCCGCGCCCTTCGAACTGGTCCAGTCCGTCGCCAAGGCGGGCAAGCTCCCGGTTGTGCTTTTCGCCGCCGGTGGCGTGGCGACACCGGCCGACGCAGCCTTGATGATGCAGCTCGGAGCCGAAGGCGTCTTCGTCGGGTCGGGAATTTTCAAATCAGGCGACCCGGCCAAGCGCGCCGCCGCCATCGTCAAAGCGGTGACCAACTACAACGACGCAGCCATGCTGGCCGCTCTTTCGGAGGACTTAGGTGAGGCGATGGTCGGCATCAATGAGCAGGAGATACAGGTGCTCATGGCCGAACGGGGAAAATGAAAGGTTGAACAATGAATATCGGTGTTTTGGCGCTCCAAGGCGCGTTTGCCGAACATGACGCCGTCCTCTCGCGCTTTCCCGGCGTCGAGACCAGGACTATCCGTCAGCGGGCCGACTTGACGGACGATCTGGCGGGGTTGATTCTCCCCGGCGGCGAGAGCACCGTTATGGCGAAACTGCTGGTCGAGTTGGAACTCATGGAGCCAATCACGACGGCCGTGCGCGCGGGCCTGCCGGTTTTCGGCACCTGTGCGGGGTTGATTCTGCTCGCCAAGGAGGTACAGGGACCGTCGGCGGCCCGCATCGGCGAACTCGAGGTACGGGTCAAACGGAACGCCTATGGTCGGCAGGTGGACAGTTTTACCACCCAGAACGACTTCGCCGCCCTGGGTGCGGTTCCAATGGTATTCATCCGCGCGCCCGCCATTCTCGAAACCACGGAACGTGTTGTACAGCTTTCAGTTGTACGCGGCCTGCCCGTGGCGGTACGCCAAGACAATATTCTCGCAACATCATTTCATCCCGAACTGACCGACGATCTCCGTGTCCACAGCTATTTTCTGGAAATGGTCTCTTCGCGACAATGAACTCGGCGAACTACGCTTGATGTAGGCGGAAGTGGCCAGAAAATAACGATTTTCATATCTGTCGGTATTATATTGACTTACACTCTGTAAATTTCACCTGAACTGCTTTTTTATTAAAAAGGCATTTGACCAAGCAATTTCGTATATTATACTGTCGACAGATGATAAAAAACAAAAAATCTATCATCAAGTCGACCATGATGTCAGCAAATATTCCTCGTAGCATCATGTCTTACTCATGTAAAGGAGCATCTGTATGAACATTGCGGAAATGCAGGACAAGTTCTTTTCGAAGCGTGCGAAGACGTTGT
>JAJPXZ010000115.1 GCA_021205245.1 Planctomycetaceae bacterium | reverse complement strand
CCGTGCTTTCCCGGGGCGTCGTTTACCGGCGGTTCCGGCGGGTCGAGCATTTCGATGGTCGGCAGGCTGTAGTTGGTCATATCGGTGCCGACGATAGGCGCTGCCGGGCGTTCGGCACCATAGGCGCCGATGCGGGTGGCTGGTTCTGCGGCGGGACGGGTACGCGGCTCGGGCGTTATGCGCGGCCGTTGCTCCACCACCGGTTTGACCGGCGCGGCCGGCGGGGGCGGGGGCGGCATCAGCGCCTCTTCCTCGTCATCCAGTGCGTCGGATTCTTCCGGCTCGGCGTCGACATCCATGATGATGTCGGCTACGGGCTCAGGTTTCGCCGGTGCTGCAATTGCCGCCTGGACGGGCTCGGAAATCGGCGCGGGAGCGTCATCCCGCAGGTCCAGGTCGAGGAAGCGGGACTGGAAGCCTTCGCGGGGCTTGTATTCTTTGAGAGGTTCGCGCCGAACCGGTTCGGCGGACTGGCTGCCGGACGCGAGTTCGTGCGTGTCTTCGAGGTTCGGCACGTCGGCGGAAGCGTCGTCCTTCGCTCGGGTCTCGCGTTTCGGCCGGCTCGCCGCACGATCGCCAACGCTGCCTCTTTGCTCTTCACCCACCGCACCGCCGGCCACTGCCAGCCTAGGGCTGACGAGAAGCTTCAGCAAGTGTCCAATTCTCAGGCCCATGCCGAGAAGGCCCAGGGAGGCGTCGCGGAGCAGGAAGACACCCCGGTGGACGCTGTTAACCGCAGCTTCGCCAAATGCCAGGAGAATACCCAAGATCATCACTCCCACCGCCGCCAGGATCATGCCCCAGCGGCCAAAATAAAGAATAGCGGGCGGCGATACATACACCGCCAAGAGTCCGCCGGAATTGAGATCGTAACTGTCGCCGAATGCGCACACGCCGAGCGCGGTCGAGGCGACGATCAGTCCGCCTCCAAACGCCTGCGGCCACGTAGTGAGAAACCGCATGGCTCGGGCGATATGCAGCCCCCAACAGAACAACAGGAGCGCCAGCAGCAAGGCAGGTACCCGGCCAAGGCTGAAGATGGCGCCATAGGCCATCCAGGCACCGAGCAATCCTGTCCAACAGGTCTCGGCCGATTCGCGCGGATCAATGCCCACGTCGCCGGTAAAGATGGACAAGGCCATAAAGACGCCGAGTCCGGCGATGGCGAGGCCGATGATGACGGCAATAAAGCCGCCCCGTAGAAATCCGGTTTTCTTTGCAGACTTTGTCGCTTTTGCCATAACGCACGTTCTCCCACACCTCGCCCAGCTCCCGGGCGGTTACGCGAACACAAGGAAATACGCCATCCCGACGACGCCAGCCACGGCGCAATAGGCGGCGAAATACATTAACCTTCCCGACACGACCAGCTTCTCAAGGATGGCGAGCGAAAAATAGCCGGCCACTGCGGCTGCGGCGAATCCGGCTATGATCGGTCCCGACACCATTGCGTCCACGAACGCGCCGCTACCCGATGCCCGGACCATCCCAAGCATTTCGAGGAACACTGCGCCAAGCACCGCCGGAATCGACAGGATAAAGCTGAAGTTAAACGCTTCGTCCCGGTCAACGCCGCAGATCATGCCGCCGGCGATGGTCATGCCGCTGCGGCTGATGCCTGGCACCAACGCCAACGACTGACACAAGCCAATGGTAAGCGCTCCATACCATCCAAGATCGCGAAGCTGATATGCGGCGCCACGGTGCATTTCGGCAGCGGTCAGCGCAATGGCGGTAATGATAAGCCCGAGGCAGACGAGAGCGGGTGACAACCGAATCGCCTGGAAGTAGTCCTTCAGGAACAGCCCGATAAAACCGGTGGGTATACTCGCCACCACCACATAAATGATGACCATGAGGTCGTTACGGATGTACCAGAGGATGCGACGACGAAAATAGGCCAGCACCACCAGAAGCGTAGCCAGATGCAAGATGACATCGAATGACGCCGGCGCGGCCATGCCCATACCCAAGTGCTCTACCAGCGCCAAATGGCCGCTGGAGGAGATGGGCAGGAACTCGGCCACTCCCTGCACCACGCCTAATACCATGGCCCAGAAGTAGCCAAGATTTGAGAAATCGCCGTCCACTATATCGACCCGATCACGGTCTCGTTCCGCCCCATATGGCAGGAACGTCTTCTTCTTATCGACCGTTTGGCTTGGGCGGCTGACCGTTTTTTATGGTGAAAGTGGGAAAAGGAAGGAGGGAATACTCTTTAAAAACAAGGTGTATCGTAGGTTACCTGATTCGGAGCAGCCGCGCGACCAGCCCTGGTTCAGTCACGCCCATGCCATCGTGTTGACACAATTCGTGGCAGCAGAAGCAGCGGATACACGCTGCCTCGTCAATATGCAGTTTTCCGCCGTCCAGTCGCATCGCCTTGGCTGGACAAATATCCACGCACAGGCTGCAGCCGATGCAGGTCGCTTTGGGGAACGGTCTGGGCGTAATCCTCCGCCGCAGCCAGGCGGCGACGCGGGGAAGGCGGCGTTCAATAAATCCGCCGTGCATCTGCAATGTGCGAAGAGATGGTATCTGCCAGTCGGCGGGGCGGAGTGTTTCGTCCGCTGGACCAAAGCGTTCGAATGACTGCCAGCCGATGTGGCCGGACTGGACAGCTTCGGCAAGGGTGAAAAGGAGGTCTCGGTCAAGACCAAGCATATCCATAACGGCGGCATCCAGCGACCATGGATCGTCGCCGGCGGCGATAAAGCCGACCGGCCTGACTCTGCCGGCAGAGGGTCCGAGGCCGTCCATACCGACGACCGCGTCGAGAATCGATAACTGCGGTCTGACGCGCCTGGCTATTTCGTTAATCGCCCGGGCGAACATGTTTTGATCCCGACCCGCACGGTAATGCCACTGCAATTTCCGCGCTCCGGGAACAGCCCCGAACATATTTTTGACAGCCAGCGTCATATTCATCTGGCCGTGAGTCTTCATCTTTGGGAGGTTAATGATGACGTCGGCCTCGAGCAGTTCCTTGGCCAGTTCCAGCCGGATGAAGGACCGGTCGCGGTCGACGTCCTCGCTCGGGGTAAATTCGAATGGCTCGAGGCCGAGAGCATCGGCAACATCCAGGATTCCGCATTGCTTCATCGCCAGCTTGGCTGACCCAAACCCGGGAGAATCGCCCACCCCTATCCAGGCCGCTCCCGCCTCTTGCGTCAGAATGGCGGCGGCGCGTAGGATGGCTGGGTGGGTGTTGATGGCGCGATCCGGCGCTCGGCCGAAGACAAGGTTGGGCTTGAGGATAACCCGGTTGCCCGGGCGGACAAATCGTTCCATGCCGCCAAGCGGTTTCAGTGTCTCCCGCAAGGCGGCGACGGCTTCGTCATTGTCGTACGTTTGGAGTGGCACAAAGGAAACGCGGGGGCGGGGCTGCGTCATTTCCCGTCGCCGTCCTTGACGCCGGGCTCGCTGCCGCCTGAATACTCGGCGATGAGTTCGGGAACGTCACGGGAATATTCGATAAGGCTCCAGTACGTGACCGCAACGGTGTAGGTACACAGAACGAGCACAAACACCTGGAGAAACTCCTCGCTGATCGGCGAACCTGAGGACGAGTGGGCCGACGTATAGTCGCGGATCAACACCAGGAAAAAGAAGACGCAGGTGGCCAGACTTTGGGTAAACATCTTAATCTTGCCAGACATCTTTGCCGGTACCGCGTTGCCCTTGAGGGCGGCGTAACGGCGGAGAATATGCATGGCGACTTCGCGGTAAAGGATGAGCATGGGAAACCACAAGCTGACCGAATCGCCAAAGCGCCGGCACGCCGAGAGGCCAAACAGTAAGGTCATAAAGAATGTACTGTCTGCCACCGGGTCCATGATTTTGCCAAAATTCGTCACCTCGGCCCGCGCTCGGGCAACCATGCCATCGAACAGGTCGGTCAGGAGGGTTACAATCAGGACAATCAGGACAGCCAGTGAAATCTTCCAGGTGCCGATATCGTAATCCGGATCCTGCATTCTTTGCACCAGTAGCAGTATGACCGGCGCGAAGGCGAAACGGGACAGGGTAAGCGTGTTGGCGAGGTTAAAGAGGCGGCGGCGCGTGCGCATGGTGGTATCCCTGCCGAAGCATGTGTGAAATCGAAACGCCAAAGATAGCAAAAGCAACGGGCTAGGTCAATACGAGCATCGGACAGCGATACGATAGGGTAACAATAGACACGGATTACACCATCCGCCCCGCAACCACCTCCCGCTCTCCGGCACGCAAGCAGGCCACCACCTCCCGCAGGTCTTTCGGCAGGGGCGCGACAATCCGCACTTCGCGTTTGTCCCGTGGGTGGCGGAAGGTCAGTTCCGCGGCATGGAGGGCATACCGGTCGATGCCGCCACCATTTGCCAGCTCCAGCCTGTAGCCGCCGCCGTAGCGGCCGTCTGCCACCAGCGGATGGCCGAGTGCGCTCATATGGACGCGGAGTTGGTGCTGTCGGCCGGTAATCGGCTTTAGTTCCACCAGCGTAAAACCTTGGTCGAACCGTTCTTCCACCCTGTAATGGGTCGTGGATGCCTTGCCCTCGTCGTCCATGCGCACAGCCATGTTGCAGTGGTCGCCGCCATCCAGTTCGGGGCCGATGGGAAGGTCGATAACCCCTTCGTCATCTTGGACGATGCCCCTACAGAGAGCCAGATACGTCTTCTTTGGCACCCGCGCTTCAAAATCTTCCTGGAGGATGCGCTTTGCCTCGGCGTGCTTGGTCGCCAGGATAACGCCCGACGTATACTGATCGAGCCGGTTGGCGAGACTGATGCCCTCGCCCTCGGGAATGGTGTCCTGGTAGCGCCAATACAATGCGTTCAAGAGGGTATCATGGCGGTGCTTGCCAACCGGGTGGACAACCAGCCCAGCCTGCTTGTTGACCACGATGATATCGTCATCCTCGAAAAGAACGTCGACCGGAATGCCCTTCCCCGCCTCTACACCGCCCTCTTCCGGCTCGCGGCAGTGGATGAGGACCGTGTCGCCGGTCAACACTCGCCAGTTCGACGGACGCGCCGCGCCATTGACCTCCACCCTGCCCTCGCCAATTCGCAACTGAATGCGGTTCCGGCTCATGGACGGAATCATCGCCTTGACGAACAGATCGAGGCGGTTGCGGTCGTAGTTGGGCATAACTTCATAAACGAGGTCGAATGGTTTGGACGGATCGATTGCCATCAGGTCTCGCCGTCCGTGCGCGGTGTTTCCGGTGGGTTCGCTTCAGTCTTTTGCGATTGCTCGAACAAGAGGCGTACCGAGTCGCTTTTGGCCTTCTCGTAGCGTTGTGAAATCCGTTTGGGCAACCGGCAGGACGCGGATGCCCGGCTGATGATACGGGTCAGTCCCTGGGAGACATGGTCGACGCCACTGAAGTCCATTTTGCCGAAGGCGTAATACAGGCCGCCAATCAACCCCAGCACCATATTGGAGAGGCGGAAAAGGAGCATGATTATGACCCCTTCCTGGGCATTGCCCATGTTCGGGCTCGCCATGTCCAGGAGCGTAGCCATGGCCAGTTCACCCTGGCCGACGCCGCCGGGCGCTCCGGGAATGGAGTTGATCGTCATGGTCATGGGAACGATGAGGAAATAGCGAAGAATCGGCACGCCTTGCACCCCCAAAGCCACGGCGAAGTAGATGCAGGAGGCGATGCAGGCAAGGTGCGATAAAAAGCCATAGAAGAGGGCCAGCGGCAAGGTCGCCGGGCTTTTAACATTGGTGGCGATCAACGCGTGGGTACGCTTGAACCAGTTTGGCCGTTTGCCGTCGGGCGATTCGAACGGTTTGGTCCAGTCCTGACGCCGACGAGCCTTCCCGGCCATGCCGAGATAAACGACCAGCGCCACACACACGGCGGCCGCGCCGGAGATGAACGGAATAAGGCTGGAGAGAATTCGGTTCGAGAGAAAGAATTGGTAATCAAGAAGCATACCCAGCAGAACCACCATAATAAGTGACGGCAGGCCGAGGAACCGGTCCAGGGTAATGGAGGCAATGGCGGGACCAAGCTTGGTTTTATAACCATGGGTGATGGCATAGACCCGGTAAGCGTCGCCGCCGGTGGAGCCGGGCAGGAAGATGTTGAAAAAGTTGCCGGACAGGCACAGCTTGAGCGAATCGTATTTCGAAATAACAACACCGCTGTCGGTCAGGAGCCGGTGGGTGCGGAGCATGCCCCAAACCGGTTGCGTGAACGAAATGAAAAAGCCAATCGCAACGGTAAACCAGTTGTCCCGCATCTTCGTCAGGGTGTTACGATCCGGCCGCAGATCGGGGTTGTCCAGCACAAAGGTGATCAGCCCGGCGGCAAAGCAGATACGGTGGACATTCCACGAACTGCGCCCGGTCAACCGCCAGATAAGGCCGGGAATGAGCGACAAGCCGATAAAATAGCAAAAGCGCGACAAGACGCCGCCGGGGCTGGCGACGAAAAAGTAGAGAAATGCAAGGAGGGGAAAGACTGCGAACGGCAGCCATTCCAGCTTCGACGGCTTGGCCGTCTCCTCCGCCCCCATGGCTTCGGCTTCGAATTCTTCCATGGTCTCCCCGAGTCCGGATGCGATCCGGGCGGCGTAGCGACGCGGCTATCGCAGCGTCGTCCTCGCCCACTCCTCCCACCCCTCGGGATCGACGCCTGGATCCCGCAAATAAATGTCCTGTAATGCCTGGCGACATGCGTCCCTGAGGACCAGGTCTGTCGTACCGCGCATCGTCGTGTATAACGTCTCACCTGCTCGCTTGCTCTTGAGGCTCCCCAACGCGGCGGCTGCGGCGAGGGCAAGGCCCTCCTCTTCCGACGCCAGCGCCTCGATAAGTCCGGGGACGGCGCGCTCGTCGCCCATCCGGCCCAAGGCCTCGGCGGCGGCGAGGCGGAACGGACCGGTTCCGTCCTTGAGGTCGTCCAGGACGCGGGCCGCGACCCCGACTACGCCCAGCTTCGAGAGAGCTACGGCAGCCTCGCGGCGCACTTCCGGCCTGCCGTCGTGGAGAAGCGGTGACAGCATGCCGACTGCAGCGGTCAGGCCCATCTGTCCCAAGCCCCAGGCGGCGAGGGCGCGGTTACCGCCGACCCGATCGTGCAGGGCGACCTCAAGAAATTCGAGTGCGGCCGGGCTGTTCGTTTCAATAAGCAGTTCAATAGCGCGGCGGCGCACCGGGGTGGACGGGTGATTGACATATCCCGCCACCGTGCGTTGGCCAGGCCCTGACGGGAATACGGCGGCGCGATAGCCCATCGCATCCAGTGCCGCCAGAGCCTCGACAGCCACCAGTGGGTCGGCGTGCCGGGTCTGGCGTTCCACCGCCTCGCCATAGTGGGGCGGCCGCATTTCGCGCATGATCCGCAAGGCGGTAACCAGCACCTTGGGGGTATTTTCAGTATAGAGGAACCCGGCCAGCTTTTCGGTTGCTTCGCTACTGGCGATGCGTGGCAGCATGGCGAGTCCTGCCATCCGCAGATCGTCGTCGCTGTCCAGCAACGCTTCCCAGACGCACCACACGAGCGGTTGCGGCAGATCGCCGTCACCACCTCGGTATTTCAGAGCCAGGCCTCGCATTACCAAGGCCTTGAAACCACCCTGGCGTCGCGAGCGGGCCATGCTGAGGGCCAGCCAGTCTTCATCGTCTGCGGTCGCGCCACCCGGTGTGGCGTAACGTTCCCGCGCGCCTCTGGTCAACAGGGCGTAGAGTTCGTTGTCCGAAAGCTTGGCATACAACCGGGGAAGTGCGGCCTTGGCGGCTTCGGCAAGGAAGTAGTCCTCGCCATACGCGGCTTCGAGTAACGATGCTTCGGCCTCGGGCGGCGCCAATTCTCCGAGCAGCCGCGCCGCCACTTGTCTCCGCAGGGCGGAATCACCATCCTCGCCCTTCAGGGCGGCAATAAGAATGCTTGCCGAGGGTTCGGCAAGCATAAGTAATTGTCGGGCGGCAAACTCGCGCCTGGTTTGGCCAAGGCTGGCGTCAGCAGCCTGATCGAGCCAGTGGCGGGTAGCGTCGGCGGATGAGGCTCCGGCCTCGACGGCAGGCAACGCTGTCACACAGAACACAGTTGTGAGGAAAAGCATCACCACCAGCCAGGCTCGCCGGCAGCTCGGCTCTCCGTAACCACAATAGCAAACTCCGCCAGCCAGAGATTCCCCGGCCGGCGGAATAAAAGCTACATGAGTCGAGACGATTGGGCGTGTGGAGCGCCTGCCCGCGTCCATGTTACTTGGACTGCGACTTGCCCTGCGCCTTTTTGAGGGCGCGGGAGGGACGGGTCTCTTCCTTCAGGCGGGTGGCCTTGCCGACCCGGTCGCGGAGATAGTAGAGTTTGGCGCGCTTGGTGCGGCCGCGACGCTTGATCTCCACCTTTTCAACGCGGGGGGCGTGCAGCGGGAACACGCGCTCGACGCCTTCACCCGAAACCAGACGGCGAACGGTGAAGTTCTCGTTGATGCCGCCCTTGTTCCTGGCGATGACGACGCCATTGAAGATCTGGATACGTTCCTTCTCGCCTTCGATAATACGTACATGCACGTCAACGGTATCGCCCACCATAAAATCATCGATGGCTTTTTTGACGTTTTCTTTTTCGAGTTCCGTGATAATGGGATTCATGACCCGCTCCTGGATGCACTCTGCAACAGAAAAAATCCGCGCCCGGATGGACGTTCCGGCTATCGGCCCGGGCGGCCGTTAACCGTAACGCCCTCGCCGGGCGCAACTGGAAGGGATTATGCTAGCAAATATCCACAACAAATGCAAGACGAAAACCGTACAAAAGCTCGCCTCGGTAAAAGTTGTCAACTGAGAGGAATTCCTCACCCGCCATGGTTGCGGTAAAAACCCCTGCCCGGCTTTTTGGCCATTGCCAAAATCGGGCCGCCCACTATAGTAAGGGAAAATTCGCGCCATCCCGAGGAATCCGTCTGCCAGGGGTACCTAATGCAAATCCTTACCGTTCTTGCCCACCCGAGTCCAAAAAGCTTTAACCGGTCCGTTGCCCAACTGATTCAGGATGTCGCAACGCAAAAGGACCATCAGGTAACCATGTGCGACCTCTATGCCGAAAAGTTCAACCCCATTCTCACTGACGACGATTTCGAATCGTTCAACCGCGCCATAACCCCGCCGGATATTCAACAGATGCAGGATGCGGTCAAGGCGGCCAATGTAGTTGCCTTTATCCACCCGATCTGGTGGTTCGGCGTGCCGGCCATACTCAAAGGTTGGATTGACCGGGTTTTCTCCTACGGCTTTGCCTATGGCCACGATTCGCGCGGCGTCAAACCGCTTCTGGCTGGCAAAAAGGCGATAATCGTTAGTACCGCCGGCGGCGCCGAAGCCCAGAGCTATGGGCCGAATGGCTTTAAAGAAGCAATGCTCAGGATTTACGATGACGGAATTTTCCGCTTCGTCGGCTTTGACATCGTTTTTCACCGCATGTTTTACGAAGTTCCCGCCAAATCCGAGACCGAACGCCGCGAAATGCTCGAGGTATTGCGGGAAGACTTGCAAAAGGTTCTCTAACCAATCCCTCTACCAACACTATAGCCCTTCGACACAAGCCGAAGGGCCTGTTTTTTGTAGGTAAGTTTTACGCCTCGTAATTGACGGCCGGAATCTCGACAGCTTCATCGGGGGTGGCATAGTCCGAGTCCACGGTAACGTCGATTCGGGCGGCGAGGCGGTCTTCCTCAAGCTTTTTCTTTTCCAGCTTTTGGGCCAGGAGCTTTTCCTGCAGCTTTTTATCCTCTGCCCGACGCTTGCTCTGCCGTTCCTCCAGCCGCGCTGCTTCAGTTTTCTTTGTCGACGTTTTCGACCGCGAGTACGTCGCCGGCGTAGAGGACTTGGACTGACGGGTGACCATCATGCCGCCGTAGCCGGCAGACATCGAACCGTCGTCGGCAATGCGCGTCCCGCCGCCAATCAGCTCCACGCCGTCACGCGCGGCCCACCCCTCTTTGGCCTGAAGCGCCATCGGCATGGTGCCGAGGTCATACTCGAGTTTTTTGGCTAATTCGGGATCTTCCATACACTTCTGGAGATAGGTGCGGCTTATGCCGACGGTGTTTTTTTGTGTGCCTTGCTTGGGGTTGGGTCCGATCGACAAATCCAGCGTCGGGTGCCTCTCCTGCAACGCCTTCAGGTAGACGTCGACGCTTTGCGGAGCCGTCGCCCCATCGGACGCGTTGCCGGAGGCGGGGATATCTGTCTTGCCGACGCTTGCCTGGACTGAGCTACGGACAAATGAAGACGATTGATTGATGTTCATGGCATATCCTTTTTCATTCTCTATGCCATAATATTATCGGATGCTGATACGTGGACTTGAGGTTTTCTCCCGTCGTCGGCGCTATTTCCCTTTCCCCTGCTCCGCCTCGTGTTTCGCCTTTTTGTTCATCATAATGTCCAGGATGACCTTGTCAGTATGGGCCATTCCCTCGCAGGCGAGCGTCGCCAGATGGTGGATACTCGACTCGGCGTCGTCATCGACAATGCCGTTGTCGTACCCTGGCGCGTGATTGTTCAGGGCGAGTCGGGCAGCCTTGATGGCGGCATCCGTGGTTGACGCCACTTTAAGGGCGCAGGTGTATTTTGCCCCATCGCAGATCATCCCGGCAAGGTCTCCGGACATGTTCCTGATGGCCCGCCCCATGGCGGCGACATCGCCTCCCAGCAGGTGTACCAGCCCGCAGGACGCGCCGGTGGAGGCGGTGATGGCGCCGCACAGTGCCGAGAGCTTGCCGACATAATGTTTGATATGGATTGAAACCAGATGGCTGACCAACACCGCCTTAATCAGGCGGTCGTCGTCCGCGCCGATACGTCTCGCTATCGCCACCACCGGAAGCGTACACGCCAGGCCCTGGTTGCCCGAACCGGAGTTGGACATGACCGGCATCATCGCCCCGGCCATGCGCAGGTCGGAGCCGCCGGCGGTGAGTCTGACCGCATAGGACGCGGCGTCGTCGCCGAGAATATCGTTGGCATGCGGCGTCAGGCTTTTTCCGACCTGCAAGCCGTAGTCGCCTTTCAACCCCTCGTCGCCGGCGGCGGCGTTGAGGTCAATGGCGGCACGGATAAAGTCGACCGCCTCCTGCGGCGGGTTGCTGGCAAATTCCCATATATTCGCCAAGGAGAGCGGCCATTCCGACTCAACTACCGCTTCAGGCGATACAGCTATTTCGTCCACCTTGTAAAGGGTCTTGCCGTTTAACTGCCGCAGGGTGACGTGGGTGTGGGCGTCTTCCAGGACGGTGCGGGCATAGTCGTCGCCACGGCGTAATATCGCTTCCGCATACAGGGTTTTCGGGCTGTCGGAAAGACCAACCGAGACCCGGTTCTCGTCCAGCATTGTAGCCGCGCGCTCGGCGATGTCGGGGGTTATGGGACGGAGCACCTCGAGGCCAAGTTCGGGATCACCTCCAAGCGCTCCAGCGGCGGCGGCGATATCGAGTCCGGCTCTGCCCGTACCCGGCACCATCACGCCCATGCCGTTCTTGAACAAGTTGCCGGAGACAAGCACCTCGATACGTTCCGGTTCACCGCCCAAATCCCGCGCCGCAAGGGCGGCCGCCAGTGCCACCGCCACCGGCTCGGTGCACCCGAGAGCCGGAACCACCTCGCTCCGAAGGATTTGCATACAGATAGCGCTAAAAGCGTCCATGGATTGACTCCTCGTAAAATAATGAGGTGATTATCCCAAAACGCCACGGTAAAAGCAATGCGCAAGAACGACGTATCATCATAAAGTTCGGATAATTGCAGGATTAATTTCCCCGCCTTTTCGCTACGCCTTCGCGTTGACAAAACCGGGTGGTCCTGATAGCATGGCGAAGATATATGGACAATCCGAGGAACGTCATGCGCGACCGTTTCGAATTGGAACTAAATCGCACCACCGTTTCCGCCGAGGTTGTCGCCGGGCTGACCACCTTTCTTACCGTATCCTATATACTGTCGGTCAATCCTGTTATTTTACGCGAAACCGGCATGTCCCACGCCGGTGTTTTCGTTGCCACCGCCGTCACGGCCGCCCTCTGCACCCTTTTTATGGCCCTGTATGCCAACACCCCTTTTGCCGTCGCGCCGGGCATGGGGTTGAATACATTCTTTAGCGTCACTATTTGTCTCAATCTTGGTTTTCATTGGCGCGAGGCCTTGGCAATCACCTTTTTGGCCGGCCTGGTCCACATGGCCATTATCATGAGCCCTGCCCGCAAATCCATCGTCACCTGCATACCCGATCACCTCAAATACGCCACCTCGGTCGGCATCGGTTTGTTCATCTCGTACGTGGGAATAAAGAACGCCGGTTTTGTCGCTTTCACCGGAAGACCAGGTGGCTATGCCATGAGCGCCGATGGTGTCTTGCGGCTCGAGTCATCCCCCCTCCAATCGATAGTCGAGGTTTTTACCGCTGCGCATCTTGTCGCCCTTATCGGATTAGCTGTCACCGTCTTCCTCCTCGGGCTTGAACGCAGAAGCGGCGACAGCTATGGCGCGTTTCTTTTCGGCATAATTATCGCCACCTTTATCGGCATTCCGTTGGGCGTGACCAACATGACGGAAATGCGCATGTTCGACCTGTCCACCATCGCCGAGATTCGCGAAGTTTCTTTCGCGTTTTTTGATTCCCCCGGCCTGCTCAGCATTATTGCCGACCCCGGCCGCATCGCCCTTGCCGGCATGATATTTCTTGTCCTCGCGCTGACAGATATTCTCGATTCCGTTGCCTCCGTCTTCGGCACCGGCAGGCTGCGCGGCCACGAGGTCTTTACCGACACCGACCTCGCCCTCTTCGTCAAACCCGGCGGACGGTCCAAACTGGACCGCACCCTGGTCTGCAACAGCGTCGGCGGCGCGGTGGGCGCGCTCTGCGGCACCTGCACCGCCACTGTTTATATCGAATCCGTTACCGGAATAGCCGCAGGCGGCCGAACCGGTCTCACCGCCTTGGTCATCGGCCTGCTCTTCCTTCTCTGTCTGCCGTTGATCGGTTTTTTCCGCATTATCCCCGGCGAGGCGGTGGCGTCGGCGCTGATCCTTTCCGGCATCTATCTTATGTCGCTGGTCACGCTCATCGACTGGCAGGACATCGAGGAGGCCGTGCCTGCCGGCCTCACCATTCTCTTCATGTGCTTTACCTACAGCATCCTGAATGGCATGACCGCCGGTTTCGCCAGCCACATCGTCATGCGGGTTGCGGCCGGCCGGATGAAAACAATCCACCCGCTGTTTCTGGTCATCACCCTGTGTCTTATCCTGGTCGCTGTCGTCAATCATTGCCTGGGCGTCCATGCCGGACAGGCTGTGACATGAGAAAACTTCGACTCAATATTTTCGCGCGCATTCTCCTCGCCACCATGGTGCCTTTGGCATTCGTGTTCTTTATTGTCCTCCTGACCATAAACGGCATCATCTATCAAACGAACGTCAACTTCGCCAACCAGCGCACCTCGATAATGGCCCAGCGGGTGGCGGTCCAGGCCGAATCAACCCTCGCTTCGTTGGACACCATGCTGGAGATTACCGCACAAAACCTCCTCGCCATTCTGGACGAGACTTCGGCCAATAAGGATACCGTTGCCGAATTCCTCCGAACCCTGATGAGGACGAACAAGAACGTCTACGCCGCCTGGATGGTGGTGGAACCCGGCGTCCTCGGCCCGGAGCGTTCCGGCGTCTCGTTTATTCGTGAAGACGACGGCATCTCGGCCTTGCGCCACATGCCACCCGATTCTCTCGAAGATCCGGCCCAATCGCCGTGGTACAATATCCCCAAGCGCACCCGCCAACCTTTCTTTTATACGCTCGATCACTACGACTACGGCACAGGCGAACGCGCCATCTACAACGGCGGATATGCCGTGCCGATGAAACGCGGCGACGCGCTCGCCGGCGTTGTCGGGTTTGATTTTCTCTACACAGCCGCATTCTCCTTCCTGGCCGACTGGGAAGGCATCACCAACCAGCGGGTACTTCTCCTCGCGGGCAACGGGACCATTCTCTATTCCACCCAGCCGGAGTTGGTTAATAAAAGGATTGAGGAAGCCGGTTACAGTCTCGAAACGGCGGACAGGCTTCGGGCAGCCATGCACGACAACCGAGACCTCCTTTTCGAGGCCGAGTCGCCGCTCATGGGCGGACGCAGCCTGCAGCAGCTCTGGCCCATGCGTCTCGCCTATGCGGACCGTGCCATGTTTGTCCTCACCGATTCCCCGGTGGATGGTCTTTATCATGAGGCTGAACGCTCTATCGAACTCATCGTCTCCACTGCCGTGATCGGCCTGATTCTCCTGGGTGCCAGCGTCTTTTTCGCCACCCGCAATATCGTCAAGCCGATTCGCCGCCTGACCACAAACGCGGAGTGGATAGCCAACGGCAAGCTGGATGTGGTCCTGGACGACTTTACCGGCGAGCACGAACCCCGCCACGAAGTCGATCAACTGGAAATGTCTATCAAGAAGATGCTGGACGAACTTACCCTCACCCACCAGCTTCGCCTCAAGGCCATAGCGGCCGAGTTCGAAAAGGAGAAGATCGAGCAATCGTCCGAGGCGAAGGCGCGCTTTTTCGCCAATATGTCGCACGAAATCCGCACGCCCATGAACGCCATCCTCGGTATGGCCGAGCTGCTCTTGCACGAACCGTTGCGGGAGCGGGAAGCCAAGTATGCCCGCGACATCAAACTCGCCTCCGAATCGCTTCTGGGGATTATCAACGACATCCTCGACCTGAGTAAGCTTGAATCCGGCAAACTGCCGCTCGTCAAGGTCCACTATGACCTGCGGGTAATGCTGGAAAACATCTATTCGCTCTGCTTTTTCCTGGCCAAGAACAAGCGTCTCGAATTCGAGATGGAGCTGGCGCCGGATTTGCCGCACATTCTTTACGGCGACGACATCCGCCTCCGTCAGGTACTCCTGAATATCATCGGGAACGCCATCAAGTTCACCCAACGCGGCAACGTCCATGTCCGTGCCTCGGTGGACGGCGAGTGGCTGTGTTTTGCCATTTCCGATACCGGCATTGGCATCCGCGAAGAGGAGATGGAATACCTGTTCCAGCCGTTCAAGCAGTTGGACAGCAAGAAGAATCGCGCCATCAAAGGCACCGGACTCGGGCTGTCCATTTCCCACAACCTGCTGGAACTCATGGGCGGTACGGTCACGGTCCAAAGCGAGCACGGCGTTGGCAGCACCTTCACGGTGCGCGTCCCCCTTGTCTCCGGCGACAGCGGCAAAGTCGCAGCGCGGCAGGATGTCGTTCAGGTCCGATTCAGCCCCGACTCGCGCGTCCTCGTGGTCGACGACAGCCGCATCAACCTCGATGTCGCCGCCGGCATTCTTGGCATTTTCGGCATCCACTGCGAAAAGGCAGGAAGCGGTCGGGAGGCGATACAGCGGCTGGAAGACGGCGAGCAGTTCGACATCATCTTCATGGATCACATGATGCCGGACATGGACGGCGTCGAGACGACCCGCGCCATCCGTAGTATGCCCGACATGAAGGATCAGGTCATCATCGCCCTGACGGCCAACGCCGTCATTGGCACTCGCCAGCTCTTTATCGAAGCCGGCATGAACGACTTCCTCTCCAAGCCCATAGTCAAAAGCGCGCTCCAGTCCATGTTGTCGAAATGGATGCCGCCGTCCAAACGCTCTGGCGTCACCCGGGTGCAGCGGGCCGACACCCACCTCCGCGTCAACGCGAAATTTGGATCCACACTCGACGAAAAACCGGCAGGGAATACAATTGGATCCGGTGCGGCGGTGGCAGCCATCCTTCGCCGCGCCAGGGATATTTCCGGCCTGGATGTCGATGAAGGACTGGCCCGGGTGGGAAATGACGCCGATCTGTACAGCGAGGTTTTGTCGGCTCTCGGCGAAATGCGACAAACAACGCCGGCCAAGCTGGAAAACCTCCTCGCCGACGGCAATCTCGCCGCATTTCGGGTTGAGATCCACGCCGTCAAGGGCGCGCTGGCCAATATTGGTGCAACGATTCTGGCGGACGCTGCAGCCTCGTTGGAGGCGGCGGCGGCAACTGGCGATGAGGAACGTTGCCGTTACGAAGTACCTGGCTTTATCCAGGCATTCGATAGCCTGACATCACGCATTGCCGCATTGTTTGAAAATCGGGACGGCGACCCGGACCCAGCGGGGCCGACCCACTAGGAAGGAAGCGCCATGACGATACCCGATCCCGCCACCTTCATTAACCAGCGCTGTATTATCCGCCTCAAAAACGCTCCCATGGTAATCCGCACTATCCTCTCCATAGATACAAGCGGCGTTAAAGTCGCGGAGGAGTCGGGCGGTACCCACCTGTATGCATTTTCCGAGATTGACATGGTGTCTTTGGAACCAAGGAGAAACAAATGAGCGACTTTATGGATATCTGCCTCCGCCGTCAGACCTGCCGAGAGTTCGCGGATCGCCCGGTTGAGCACGAAAAGCTTGTCCAGTGCGTTGAAGCGGCACGTAATGCGCCCTCAGGCTGCAATGCTCAGCCCTGGAGCTTTGTCGTTGTCGAGAGCCCGGACAAGGTCAAGCAGGTCGGCGAATGCGTCCAGCAGCTTGGCATGAACCCCTACGCCATGCAGGCCAAGGCGTTCGTGGTCATCCTTGAGGAACACGCCACCCTGATGCCCGCTCTCGCCGCGCTGGTTGACAGTCAGTACTTCGCCAAAGGCGACCTCGGTGCCGCTGCGGCCTATTTCTGTCTGGAAGCCGAGGCTCAGAGTCTCGGCACGTGCCAATTCGGCGTCTACGACAGGACCAAACTGGGTAAGGTTCTCGGCATTCCCGAAGAGAATCAATTCGGCGCTCTCATCGGCATCGGCTACCCGGCTAAGCCAGAAACGCGGAAAAAAGCGCGCAAACCGCTGGACCAGGTCGCCAGATTTATTTAATAAAAAGCGTTTATTATCAATATGCGAGGGC